>DASYUA010000045.1:0-18772 GCA_036001665.1 Tepidisphaeraceae bacterium | reverse complement strand
GCGACAGGTCTCTCCCCCTCCTCGGCCACACCACCAGGTGCCAGTGATTGTGCATCAGGCAATACCCCAGAACCCTCACTCCGCTGCGCTTCCGCCCCTCCTCCAGCAACTTGATGAACGCCCCAAAATCCCCCGCCCTGCGGAAGATCCTCATCCTGCAATTGCCACGATTCAGCACGTGATAAATCGCATCATCCGCCAGTTTCCGCGCTTCCCTGGGCATCTCCCCATTCTACCCCCCCCCGAGCCCGCTCTCTCTTCAATAAGCGGGACTTCCTTCTTGCTCACTTAAGCAGGACTGTCCCGCTTTATGCTCCGTCTGCTTGTAATCCGCAGCCTAAGCTTTGGGATCTAAAAACAAACACGGTTCAGGAACTTAAAGGGCATGTCCAAACCCATCCCAATCGCGTCGGATGGCCCGGCGGCGTCCACAGCGTCGCCTTTTCCGCTGATGGCAAATTTGCGATCACCGGAGGCGAAGACGGAAAATTGCGCTATTGGGGGTTGGGGGGCCCACGAGAGAAGCGATAATCCGTAAAAAAGGCATAAAATCGGCAAATATTTCCGATTTTTACCAAACAAATCCCAATCCAAAACGTATACAACCTGCGTATAGGCCATTGCGTTATCAATGACTCAATGACCCGATGATTCAATGAGTCAATCGCAGAAAGGGGGGTCCCAATGCTCTCGTCTCACCCACCCATCCGTACCCCCCGCCCCCTCCGCGCGCCTATTCCGCCCATCCTCAGCACTCAGCACTCAGCACTTTTTGCCCCTCCGGACCCAATTCCCCTCCCCAGGGACCTGTTCGGGACACAAAAAGGACCTAATCGGGACCTAAACGGGACCCTCTTTCTTGATAACTTCTTGCCCAACCCCCTTCCCTAACCCCCGCTACACCCTCATTTTGCAAAAAACCGTCTCCAAAACCGCTCAAGACACTTTTTTCCCCTCCCCGCCGCAAAAACTACTGCTTATCCAGCTCCGTCCAGATCCCGCCGTCCGGCCCCCAGCGGAGCATTTCGTCGTTCCATGCCACCTGCACATCGCCGTAGCTGATGTATCTCCACGAACCCACGTTGATGAACGACTTGAGCGGCACATAGCGCACCGACGCATCGCCAAACAGCACGTTGACTCCCGTGCGATGCCGCCGCAGCACGTTTTGCGGCGACACGATGATGTCGCAGAGAATCGCCTTGTTCCTCAGCTTGGTCAGCTTGGGCAGCGAATAGATGTCATCGCCCAGCGGCTCCAGCTCCGGAATCCAGTAGCGCATGTCGGCGGGATTGCCAACGGGGTTGGCGTTGGTCGGCCAATTGGCCACCGGCCGCGCGTTGAAACCCATGCGCGTGTGGCCCAGACCGGCCTGGCTCAGGTGCGGATCGGGCGGATTCTTACCGAAGGGCCAGACGTTGATCGGCGAGTCATACATGAACAGCGGATCTTCCTCGGCCGGGCAGTAGTAGGTTTTGGGCATCGGCAGCAGATTGGCCAGGACCAGCAGCCCCATCTGCGAGACCTTGGTGCCGTTGGAGTTGTTCCAGTTGATGACGTAGCTGAATTGCCGCTGGCTCATGTAGCCGATGGGGATGCCATCCTTGAACTGCTGGGCATACATCGTCAGACATTGCCCGGCCTGGCGGAGATTCGATGCACAGGCCACCCGCTGCGCCTGCTCGCGGGCCTTTTTCAGCGCCGGCAGAAGGATGGCGATCAGGATGGCGATGATCCCGATGACCACCAACAATTCGACCAGAGTAAATGCCCGCTTTCGCATCGCCACAGCCCTTCTCAACCCTCGCTTGAGCCGGGCTAATCTTATGAAAGACCGGGGCGGCGGTCCAACTTTATCCGGAAAATCCGCAATTAGATGCCGACGATGCAGAAGCCGGCATCGACGTAAATGGTCTGGCCAGTGATGCCGGACGACAGGTCGCTCAGCAGATTCACGGCCGCCTTGCCCACTTCATCACCGTCGATGTTCCGCTTCAGCGGGGCCTTTTTCTCGACATGACTGAACATCTCATCAATCCCCCCCACCGCCATGGCGCTCAGTGTCCGCACCGGCCCGGCCGAAAGTGTATTGACGCGGATCTTCTTCTCACCCAGCTCAAAGGCCAGGTATCGCGCGGTCGATTCCAGGGCGGCTTTGGAGACGCCCATCACGTTGTATCCCGGCACCACCTTCTCGCTCCCCAGATAAGTCAGCGCCACAATCGACCCGCCGTTGGGCATCAAGGGGGCGACGCCGCGGGTCAGAGCCACCAGGCTGTAGGCGCTGATGTCGATGGCCTGCTTGTAGACGTCGCGGGGGGTGGAGAGGAAGTTGCCGATTTTCAGGTAGTCGCGGTTGGCGAAGGCGAGGCTGTGGACGAGGAAGTCGATGGCGCCGAATTGGTCACGGGCGGCGGCGAAGAACTTTTCGATGCTCTCATCGCTGCCGACATCGCAGGGCTGGAGCCAGGCATCGGCGAAGCCGCCTTCTTCCATGGCTTTGCGGACGCGACGTTCCATTTTTTCGATGGGGAGGTAGCCAAAGCCGCATTTAGCGCCCTGTTTGATCGCATTGACGGCGATGTGCCAGGCGATGCTACGGTCGTTGGCGATATTGAGGATCAGGCCGGTTTTTCCATCGAGAATGCCCATGGACAACTCCTTTTGTTCGATCATTCAATCATCAGCGCCTTTGTCAATGAAATCGGCGGCCGCTATTTCTTCTTCGGAGCGAACGACAGCACATTCACCGGCGCAACCCCCCTGCCCTGTCCATCCGAGTATTGAATCGCCATCGTGGCCAATTGCTTGGCCTGATCGATGGCCGGAATCAGTTCGAGGCGGTTGGCCAGGCCGGCGGTGATGGCGGCGGTGAGCGCTGAGCCGGCACCATGGGTTTTTTCGCGGGGCAGTTTCTCGGCCGAGAATTCCAGGAATTCCCGGCCATCGAAGAACAAATCCACCATCTGATCCGCGACCGCGATGCCTTTGATCAGCACCGTTTTCGCCCCAAACTGCTTAAGTCGTTTGGCCGCATCTTTGGCGGTGGCGATGGAGTTGATCGAATCCGGCTCGGCATTCGATCCCAAGAGCAAGAGCGTCTCGCGCAGGTTGGGGGCAACCAGCGTCGCCTGGGGGATGAGCCATTTGCGGATGGCTTCGACCGCGTCATCCTTCACCAGCTTGGTTCCGGATTTGGTGAACATGACGGGATCGACGACCAGGGGGATGAGCTTGTTATCGCGGATGGCATCGGCGACGACGCCGACGATGGCCGAGGTGGCCAGCAGGCCGGTTTTGCAGGCATCGACCTGAATGTCGCCGGCGACGGTTTCGATCTGGGCGCGGATGAATCTGGGTTCGAGATCGGCCGATTCCTTGACGCCGAGGGTGTTCTGGGCGGTGACGGTGGTGACGGCCGACATGCCAAAGACCCCGAGAACGGAAAAGACTTTCAGATCGCACTGGAGCCCGGCGCCGCCGCAGGAGTCGGAGCCGGAGATGGTGAGGGCGGTTTTCATCGTCTGGGGGATGATAGCGGGATGAACAGTGCGCCGAAAGTCGCATGGTTTGGGCTGGGATGGTAAGAGAGATACGTATGGCATCGGTGGTTTTCATGCGGGCGGTGAATGTGGGAGGATTTCAGGCGTGCCGGCCGAGTGTGCTGGCCAAGAAGCTGGAAGATTTGCAGGTCGTCAACATCGGCGCGGCGGGGACGTTCGTGGTGAAAGAGAAGGTTGGGGAGGCCGCGCTGCGAAGGCGGATTCTGGGCGTGATGGGGTTTGAGCCGGAGATGATGATTTGTTCGGGGGAGGATGTGATGAAGCTGGTGAAGGGAAAGCCGTTTGGGTCGAGGCTGGCGAAGCATGTGAAGGGGTTCGTCAGCGTGCTGCAAAAGCCGTTGAGTAAGCCGCCGGATTTGCCGGTGGATCAGCCGGCGGGGACGTGGGGAGTGCGGGTGGTGGCGGTGAAGGGGAGGTTTGCGATGAGTTTGTGGAGGAAGCTGGAAGGGGAGACGATCGTTTATCCGAATGCGGTGGTGGAGAAAAAATTTGGGGTGGCGGCGACGACGAGGAGTTGGAATACGGTGGTGGCGGTGGGGGAGATTCTGGCAGAACGGGATTAAACACGAAGGACGCGAAGGCACGAAGGCCAACTCGGCGAATCGAGCGGTGTGGAGGGAGGACGTCAAGAAAGTTGACCAGGGCGGACTCAAATCATTTCGATCACCAGAACCTCGTATTTTTTTGACGGAACAGATCCACCGCGATCAGGCCGACGCTTCGGTCGCCGATCCCAGGTGAAGCAGATCGAGGATGCGCGTGCGGAGTTGGAAGAACTCCGTCGAATGGCGCACACGGGGGCGGGGGAGGTCGACGCGGAGGATGCGATCCACGCGGCCGGGGCGGGGGCTCATGAGGACGATGCGGTCGGACATGTAGATGGCCTCGTCGATGTCGTGGGTCACCAGCAGCATGGTCGTGCCGCGGTTTTGCCAGAGGCGGAGGACTTCATCCTGCATTTTCATGCGGGTGAAGGCATCGAGGGCGCCGAGGGGTTCGTCGAGGAGGAGGACGCGGGGGTGGTTGACGAGAGCACGGGCGAGGCCGACGCGCTGGGCCATTCCGCCGGAAAGCTGGTGGGGGTAGGAGTCGGCGAAGGATTCCAGGCCGACGAGCTTCATGAATTCATCGACTTCGTGTTTGCGCTCCCGCAGAATCCGGCGGGCGACCAGGCCGGATTGCATGTTGCGGCGGACGGTGAGCCAGGGGAAGAGATTGGGGTCCTGAAAGACCAAGCCGCGATCGGCACTGGGGCCGAGGATCGGCTCATTGCCGATGAGGAGTTGGCCGGTGGTGGGGCCTTCAAGGCCGGCCAGGAGACGGAGCAGGGTGGATTTCCCACAGCCGGAGGGGCCGACGAGGGAGACCAGTTCGCCGGCGTCGATGGTCAGGGAGAGATCGTGGACGGCTTCGACGGCCACGCCATCTTCGCGGGTGTAGGTCTTGCTGAGATTTTGGATGGTGAGGGAGGAGGCACCATCGTGGTGGGTGGCGGGGGTACGGAGGTTGGGAGTGAGAGTGCTCATGACTTTGAAAGACGAATCGGAATAACACGGGCGAGGCGTCCGTGCCACGTGGGGGAAAACACGGGCAAGATGCCCGTGCTACGACAAGCGGTTACCACTTGATCACCCCCTTCTGCCAGACGAGCACGCGGTCGCGGATGAAAAACAGGAGGGTCATGATGGTGGAGAAGAAGGCGGCCATGATAATCAGGGCGGCGAAGACCTTGGAATATTCGGCCCAGTCGCGGGCCCAGGTGATGTACCAGCCCAGGCCGGCTTTCACCCCCATCATCTCGGCCACGATGAGCGTGAGAAACGAGGTGCCCAGGCCCATGAACAGGCCAATGAATATGCTCGGCAAAGCGGCCGGGATGGCGACGCGGAAGATCAGGTAGTTGCGATTGGCGCCGAGCGTTTTGGCGACATCGAGATAGGCGACGCGGACGTTGGAGATGCCGGAGGCGGTGAGCATGGTGACGGGAAACCAGACGGCCAGGGCGATGAGGGCAATGGCCGAGATCAGGGCGGATGGGGAGAGGACCATGGCCAGCGGAATCCAGGCGGTGGCGGGGATGGGGCCGACGATCTTGAGGATCGGCATGCCCCAATAGCGGACGCGGGTGGACCAGCCGATGCAGATGCCGGAAACCAGGCCGGCCAGGACGCCGCACGCGTAGCCGCCCGCGAGCAGGATCAGCGAGCGCCAGGTGGATTCAAAGAGGAGGGCGCGGTCGGAGATGAGCGACTGGAGGACCAGCTCGGGCGATGGGAAATAGGGCAGAGGGAGGAGTGCGAACTTGAGCGTGATCAATTGCCAGGCGCAGACAACCAGCATGGCGGCGGAGAGAAGGCGAACTCTTGGCTGGAACCAACAGCGCAGAGCGGGGGAGAAAACCTGAACAAGGGCGATGAAAGAGGAGAGAGCGAGAATGATCAGCAGAAGGATGGGATAGGCGCTGGTTGGTGGAGTGGGTTCGGAGTTGGGAATCAGAAAATGCGCGGCGAGGGCGATGAGGGCGGCGATGGGGATGAGGAGCGATGAAAGAATGGCGCGGAAGAGGGAGGTTGAGGATGAGACGGTGGCAGCGGGGTGTATGGGGGCGGTGGGCGCGGACGAGGAGCGTTCGCCCTGGGATGGGGATTCGACGGCGAAATCGACTCCGTTGGAGGCCATGGTCATCTCTTGACGGGCACGCTCTCGGCCGTTTCTATCAGGGGGACGCGGTCGCGATGGGGGATGCAGCACGAGGGGAGTTTGTCGCCGGTGAGGGCGCCGGCGTACTGGAGGATGTTCAGGTTTGGCGGAAGCTGGCCGCCGGCGACTTTTTCGATGGGAAGGTTTTTGATCCAGTCATCGGTCACGCCGTCGAGATGAACGAAGGCGCGTTTGGCGAGGTCGGAGACGTTGGTGTTTTCGTTGAGCATGCGGGCGAGCTTCATTTCGGCCGCGGCGGAATTGACCGCATCCTCGGCGCCGCTGACGCTGGGGATGTAGCTGAGATTGTGGATGGCGATCGCGTTGAGCTTGGGAGTGGAGGCGAGATATTTTTTCTCGACGGAGAGGCGGGCGGCCGCCATCGGGTTGGTCTCGACCCATTTGGCGCCCTTGAGCAGGGCACGGGTCGCGCCGGCGGCGGCCTTGGGGTTTTTCTGGAGGAACTTGCCGTTCACCAGGACGGCGCAGCAATACTCGTCCTTATACGGCGCATCCTTGGCCTGGTCGGCGATGTTGCGGACCTTGCCTTCGGCCAGGAGGAGCGAGCCGATGGGCTCGGAATTGGCGACGGCGTCAACTTCGCCCTTATCGAGCGCCAGGCCGAGTTCACCGGCGGGGAAGACGCGCCAGTCGATCTCGCGGGTGGTGTCGATGCCGTTTGCGCCAAGCACACGGCTGGCGAAGATGAACGGCGGCGTGCCGCGGCCTGGGACGCCGATTTTTTTGCCGCGGAGGTCCTTGACGGATTTGATATTGGAATTGACGCCGGCCTGAACGCGAAGGCAGCCGCGGTGGATGCCGCCGGTGAACTTGACGTCCAGCCCCTGCTCGAGGGGCTTGAGGAAGTACATGATCAGGTGATGGGTGACGTCGAACTGGCCGAGGGCGAGGGCATCCTTGTAGGTGGCCCATTCACAGCGGACCAGCTCGACATCCAGTCCTTCTTCCTTGAAGAAGCCCTTCTCGTAGGCGGTGAAGATGGGGGCTTCGCAGGTGAGGCCGATGTAGCCGACTTTGATTTTGGTGAGGCCGGAGGAAGAGGAGGGATCTTTGCTGCAACTGAGTGGGGCGAGAAGAAAGAGAATACAACCGCAGAGACGCAGAGACGCAGAGAAGAGAAGAGGGGAACGCAGATGACGCAGATTTGCGCAGAGCAGAGAAGACTTGTGGGAGTTGTTTTTGGGGGGCATGGGTCTCCTTGCCTTGGTTATCGGCTGGTTTAGCTCCAGTCGCTACCTTGGGGTTCGTGGGGGGCGCGGGCTTTTTGGAGGAGGTCGATGAGGGTGCGCATCTGGGAGGGGGAGAGGTGGCCGAGTTGGCGGGTGTGGCAGTCGCGGACGGCCAGGGCGATTTTGTCGAGGAGTTCCAGGCCGGCCGGGGTGATGTTGATCATGACGGTTCGGCGATTGTTGTCGGGGCGGCGGCGGTCGACGAGTTTGCGGTCGTGGAGCTTGTCGAGGAGGCGGGTGATGTCGGGGGCGCGGGAGATCAGGCGCGAGGCGATGTTGAGGGTGGGGATGGATTTGGGTTGGGCGGCCCGCAGGAGGCGGAGGGCGTTGTATTGCTGGGGGGTGAGGTCGTATTGGTCGAAAAGCTGTTCTTCCAGGAGGCGCATGCGGTCGTAGGTGCGCCAGAGGTTGAGGAAGGCTTCCTGCTGGGGGGAATCGAAGCGCTTTCGCTTGGGCGTATTTGGAGATGGGGCGGTGGCCGAGGGCATGGCAGGAATATACATGTTCAAACAAGGGTTGTCCAGACGAATTTTGGTTATGGGGAGGTGATTAGCGCAGATCGTCCGGCAGCCGGACCTATGGGTTGAAAGTCAGAGTGGCGTAGGAGATGCCGTCGAGGTGGCCCTCGAGCATGGTTGGGGGGCGCCAGCCGGCAGAGAGGAACAAGCGGGCGGCGGGGGGATCGCCGATGATCAGGTCGTGGGAGAGGCCACGGGGCATGCGGATGGAGGGTGGGAAGAGGCCGCCGATGATGCAGGGGGTTGGCGCTTTTGCGAAGGAGGCGACGAGGGAATCGATGGCTTGCTGGCGCAGTTTGGCGGCCGGGGCGGCCAGGGGGGGAGGAATGAGATCCACGTTGGCGAGATAGAAGCGTTTGCCGGCGATGACGGGTTCGACCCAGATGCCGGCATCGGTTGCGCCGTCATCGGAGATGGTGCGGCCTTGATAGATGGGATGGCGGGAGAGGATTGCGTTGCCCGGGGCCTGGGTGGTGTTGGGGTTAGTTGGGGAGTAGTAGAGCTGAAGCTGGCCGTTGTGCCGCATGTCGAGAGCGACGGCGATGGTCTGGGCATCCTTGAGGAAAACCTGCTGGAGCAGGATGAAGTCCGGGGTTAGAGACTTGAAGTCCTGGATCAATTGCGAGGAAGGGACGGACCAGTGGAGATTGCAGGAGACCAGCACAAGCTTTTGAGTTGGGATGCCGGGGACCGAGGAACGATATTCCGGACGAGAGGCGGCATTGCGGCGGGAGTAGTAGAAAAGGCCGCCGACGAAGAGGAAGCTGAAAAGGAGAATGAAGAGGATGGTGAGATGGCCGGATTTTGAGCGGGGTTGGGGTGGCGATTGCATGGTCGAGCTTAGGGGTTGAAGTTGATCCCCGCAGCACGGAGGGCGGCGTGGATTTCGCCGATGTGGGCGAAGTCGCGGGTTTCCAGGACGCAGCAGGCGGCCACCAGGGCGACGTCGCCGGGGCCGAAATTGCGGTCATGGGCGACATCTTTGATGCTGGCGCCGGTTTCGGCGATGACGGCCAGAAGTTTGGCAAGGGAGCCGGGGCGGTCGCTGATATAGCAGGTGATGCGGCAGAGTCGGCCATCGGCCGCCAAGCCGCGCTCGATGACACGGGAGATGAGGTGAACGTCGATGTTCCCGCCGCAGAGGCAAAGGACCACTTTCTTGCCGGCAAGGTTGAGGGATTTGTTCATTGCAGCGGCCAGGGGAACGGCGGCCGCGCCCTCGACGACGGTTTTTTCCAGTTCGAGGAGACGGAGGACCGAGGTGGCGATCTGAACCTCATCGACGAGAACGATCTCCTCGACAACCTGCCTGGTGATCTCGAGGCACAGCTTCCCGGCTTCGGCGATGGCCAGGCCGTCGGCCAATGTGGGCTTGGTGGGGATGCGGACGACGTGGCCGGCTTTGAGGGATTCGTACATGGTCGGCGCGTTTTGGGGTTCAACGCCGATGATGCGAACGTTCGGTCTCAGCGATTTGACGGCCAGGCCGACGCCGGAGATCAGGCCGCCGCCGCCGACGGGGACGATGACGGCATCGACATCGGGGACATCTTCGAGGATTTCCAGTCCCATGGTTCCCTGGCCGGAAATGATGGCCGGGTCGTCGAAGCCGGGGACGTAGGTAAGTTTTTTTTCCTGTGCGAGCTGAAGGGCATGGCGTTTGGCTTCGTCGTAGGATTCGCCGTGAAGGATGACGTTGGCGTTGAAGGACCGGCAGTTGCTGACCTTCACCAGCGGTGCCCAGCGCGGCATGACGACGGTGACGGGGATACCCAGATCGCGGCCGTGATAGGCCAGGCCCAGGCCGTGATTCCCGGCGGAGACGGCGATGACGCCGGCCTGGCGCTGGGGGTCGGAAAGGAGCTTGAGCTTATTGCGGGCCCCGCGTTCTTTGAAGGAACCGGTGACCTGAAGGTGATCGAGCTTGCAATAAATTTCAGCGTCACAGAGGCGCGAGAGGTTGAGGGAGTATGGACAAGGGGAGCGATAGATGACATCATCAATGCGTTGGCTGGCAGCGCGGATGGTTTCGATGTTGACCAGATCGCTGAGCATTTTGTGGGATGAGTCTAACCGTGATGTGAATTGGGGGAAATTGCGCAGATGCGGGGGCGGGGTGAGTTGTGAATTTTTCAATTTTTACTCGTTGCATTTATCGAGGATTGGTAAGATTGTGTCTTGAAGGGTGAATGGATTCTTTGCGCAGATGTAGGAGCGGGAGCGCCCCTTCGGAAAGGATGTTGGGGATGGCCAGGATACTTATCGTGGACGATGAGCACTGGTGCCGGGTTCCACTTGCAAAGCTGCTGGAGTTTGAAGGATACGAGACGATGACTGCTTCCGACGGGCTGGAGGCGATTGACGCCCTGGCCGAGAAGGAGGCGGACCTGGTGCTGCTCGACATGATGATGCCGCGGATGGATGGCATAGGGTTTCTCGAAGCGATTCGGCGGGACCCCAGGTGGCACGAGTTGCCGGTCATCCTGGTAACGGCGGCGCACGATCGCAAGAAAGTGGCCGCGGCGATGGCGCTGGGGGTGCGCGATTACATCTTTAAGGCCGACTGCCCGTTCACCCGGCTGCTGGGGCTGGTTCAGAAGAATCTGGGTGAGGTGCCGCAGGAGCCGGCGAAAGGCAACTAATAGCCGGTGTATAACGCCGTGTTGTCACTTCAATAGTCGGGCAGGCACCGGAATTCACCGTCGCCAACTGGGCTCGCGGCGATGAGCCGATTCGACCCTATTCATCGGTGCGGGCAATGGAAGCCGGCTGGAGCTGGCAAATCGACAGCGAGCGAATCATCACCTGCGGCCACGCCTTTTCATCGGCCCATACGGATGTGGCGGCGGCCGAGGCAGCGCTGCGGGCGCTGTATCCGAAGTGTGGCGCGGCTCGCATCATGAGCTTCGCCCAGGGCCGCTATGAGAAATCCTGGAGCGGCAACGTCGTTGGTGTGGGAAACGCCGCGGGCTTCATCGAGCCCCTCGCGTCTGCCGGCACGGGCGTGCTGGCGTTCCAGTGCCAGTGTTTCGCGCAGACGCTGGTCGATTGCGACCGCATCCTCCGGCCCACGCTCATGAAGCAATTCAACAAGCGATGGCAAAGGCTGGTCGAGGGGGAGCGTGAGTTCCTCGGCCTCTTTTACCGCTACAACAACAGAACAGAGCGATTCTGGCGCGACGCCCGCGAACACTCGCACCTGGGCGATCTGGATATCGTCGTCAAATGCTATGAGGACCTCGGTCCGGATTCCGTGCATCGCACCACGCTCCTGCACGAGCACGACCCGATCAACTTCGAAGGCTATTACAGCGTCCTGCTTGGCCAGAAAGCTCCCTGGACGAAGAGGTGGGAACCATCGCCGGAGGAACTCCAGGCCTGGCGAGTGGTGCAGGGTAACTGGCGCAGGCGGGCGGCGATCGCGTTCACGTTTGAAGAGGTGACGGCTGCCCTGCTGGGCGCGCCGGCCATCCAGCGCGGAAGCGCCCGTCGCGCGATGGAGCCGGTGGCCTGAGGAGCGGACGAACCGAAAGAAATCGGAGATCACCATGGAGATGAAAGCGGCTTTGGACAACGAGAGTGGGAAGATTCAGAAGGTTCTGGTCCTCGGCGGCGGCAGCGCGGGCTTCCTGGCCGCCATCACGCTCAAGATCAAGCTGCCACATCTTGAGGTGACGGTGCTGCGCTCCAAGGACCTTGGAATCATCGGCGTGGGGGAGGGCACGACCAATACCGTTCCGTTTCATCTTTTCGACTACCTCAAGCTGCCGTTGAAGGGTTTTTATGAAATCGCCCAGCCCACCTGGAAGCTGGGGATTCGCTTTGAGTGGGGAACGCGGCCGCACTTCAACTATGTTTTCGGCCTTGAGCTCGACACGCGGCACAAAGGCCTGGCCAAAGGCACCGGCCACTATTGCGACGTTGCGCCGTACGAATACGTCGGCTACCCGTCGAGCCTGATGACTAACAACAAGGTTTTCTACCGCACGCCGAACGGGCCGCGCCTCAACCCCGACGAGATGGCGCTGCACATCGAGAACGAGCTGTTGGTCGCCTGGCTCGAGGGCCAGGCCCGAAGCTGCGGCGTGAAGATCATGGATGACACGGTCATCGAGGTCCTCCAGGATGAGGGTGGAATCACCGCGCTCAAGCTGGTCTCGGGGCAGACCGCCACCGCCGACATGTTTGTCGACAGCTCCGGTTTCGTTTCCCTGCTGCTGGGCAAGACGCTCAAGGAGCCGTTCGTCTCCTTCAAGCACGCCCTCTTTTGCGACAAGGCGGTGATTGGCGGCTGGGCGCGCACGGACGAGCCGATCAAGCCCTATACGACGGCCGAAACCATGCAGTGCGGCTGGGCGTGGCAGATCGAGCACGAGCATCGCATCAACCGCGGCTATGTCGATTGCTCATCGTTCATCAGCGATGAAGAAGCGGAGCGCGAATTCCGCTCGAAAAATCCCAAGGTCGAGAAGACCCGGATCGTGAAATTCATCAGCGGCTGTTATCAGCGCGGCTGGGTGAAAAACGTCGTGGGCATCGGCAACGCATATGGTTTTGTCGAGCCGCTGGAGGCCACGAGCCTCGCGACCATCTGCCTTCAGGCCTCAATGCTGACGGAAACGCTCAACTCTTCAAAAGGGATGGTGTCGGAGCTGGCCAAGGAGCTTTACAACAAGCGTGGCTCGCGGGCATGGGATTCGAACCGGGATTTCCTGGGTGTACACTACAAATTCAACCGCCGCTTCGACAATCCATTTTGGCGCGAGTGCCGGGAGAAGACCGACATCGGCGCTGGGCAGGAGCTCGTCGAATATTTCCAGGAAAACGGCCCGAGCGGACTGTGGCGCGTCCCCCTCTTCCAGAACGAGGAGTATCGAAATTACGGCATGGAAGGATATTTCGCGATGCTGGTGGGCATGCAGGTGCCCTATCAACGCACCTACGAGCCGGAGCCGCGCGAGCGGGAGATCTGGCAGAAGGTTCAGATGGACCTGAAGCAGGCCGCGATGAACGCCTATTCGGTGAAGGAAGCACTGGACATGGTGCGCCAACCCGATTTTGAATGGCCCGGCGAGTTATACAACCGCCCGCAGGGCATCGGGCTACGGCGATGAGGCTTGCTCACGCGAGCGCCAGTTGCCTGGCGGGCTGGGAAATCCAGCGGCGAATGGTCGTGATCTTGGATTCCCAGCCGGCGCTGGCGCGGCTGTTCAGGAAGGTGTGGAAGAGGGAGTCGAGGGATTGAGCCAGGTCCCGCAGCATGGAAATTCGCTCTTCAAACACCACTCGCGGCGAATCGGCATCTTCGACATCGGGGAGTTTGACGCCGGAGCAATGAAACGTTTCAGGGTTGAGGAACAGGGAGATCTGGCGGCCGGCGGATTCGAGGTTCAGGCCGCAGCGACGGGGGAGCTTGCCGGTGCGCAACGCGTCGGCCGCTTCGGGCATTCTTGTGGGGCCGGTGGCGCGGAGGGTGTCTTTGCCGGATTGGCCGTAAGCGCAGTCGAGTTGCAGGGTGTGATCGATGAAGAGGGAAATCTCGCCGCCGTCGGATTTGCCGCCATCGATCTTGATTGTGCCGTGGTGATGGTCAGTCTCGTGCCAGAGCCACAGAAGAAACTCGTTGCCCATGTAATCCTTGGGCTGATCGCCTTTGGCGGTCCAGGGATAGTCGGGCCATTGCGATTCGCCCTCGGGGCCGTGAATGAAGCGGGTGGGGCGGGCATCCTCATAGTCGCGGCGGCGGCCTTTGGCGATCAAGTGTCGCTGGGCGAGCGTGCCGGCCGTTAGAGGTTCGAGGGTCAGCGAAAAAGTGCGCTCAAACAGCTCGTGCAGCTTCTCGGCGGCGGTATTGGTCGCGGAAGTCAGCAGGGTTTGCGTCTGAAAATCCCAGAGGATGGGAATCAGCTTGCTGCGTCGAAATCGGCCTTCCTTCAACTCCGATTCGATCTTGCGGCGGACACTTTCCTTCAAATCACGCTTCTGGTTTTTGCTGATGAATCCCGAGGGGTTGGAAGCGGCGAGGGATTCTTCTTCGATGGCGTAATAGGCGTTTTTCAGTTCCGACGGAATCCGATTGGTATCGATCCGCATGGCAAAATGCAGGGCATCGGCATAGACGTTGTGCTCGAATGTGAATCGGCGGTCGAGGATGTGCCGGGCGCCGCACCAGCCGTATTCCACGTCGGCGGGGACGCCATATTCGCCGGTTTCCAGCACAAATTCGCCGAGTTTGTCGAGGATTTCCTGTTCGATCTCCTTCGGATGCTCGCCGACGATGGCGAAGCGGGCGAATGACACGGAACCGGTTGCGAAACCCATGGCGAGTCCTCCTGTGGCCGAAAAATTCTGCGGCCATATAATCCGGCCCGGATTGTAAGGAGAGAAACGCAGTCGAGGGGGAAAAGGGACGGGATGTGACACGTTATCAACGGAGTACTCAGGATGAATCGACGATGGCGGTGGATTGCGGGAGTTATGGTCATGATCGCGATGGCGGGCGGCTGTATGAGCAAGACCGTCATGGGCGGGGCCCGGGCGAAGAAAACGCCATTTCCGTCGGCCACGCCCGAGGCGGTGACGGCCGTGACCGAGGCGGTTTTCCCGTCGGTGGTGCGGATCGATGTGAAGCAGGAAAACTATTCGGAGGGCAAGCGCAAGTTGCAGAGCGGGATCGGCTCGGGGGTGATCATCGATGAGCAGGGGCGGATTTTGACCAATTATCACGTGGCCGGCCGGGCGGCCGAGATTTACGTGACGCTGTTTAATAAGGAGCGGGTGCCAGCGCGGCTGGTCGGGGATGATCACTGGACCGATCTGGCCATCATCCAGATGGACATGGATGTGGTGAGGTCGAAGAACATCACCTTTACATACGCGGCGCTGGGCCGCAGCGACACGCTGGTGCCGGGGCAGGATGTGATGGCGATTGGGACGCCGTTCGGATTTGCGCGGACACTGACGCTGGGTGTCGTCTCCAATACCGACCGCACGTTTTTTCCCGAGCGCTATCGGATCGGCGAATATGAGACGGGCGATTTCGCCAACTGGATTCAGATGGATACCCCCATCAATCCCGGCAACAGCGGCGGGCCGCTGGTGGATATGACTGGCAAAGTGATCGGCATCAACACCCGCGGCGGCGGCCAGAATCTGAACTTTGCGATTCCCATTGATCTGGCGCGCGAGGTGGTCGACAAGATTCTGCGCACGGCGACGAAGGAGAGGAAGGGATTTGTGGATCGGAGCGATCTGGGGCTCGATTTGAAACCCCTTCAGGGGTTTGAATCGTTTTACAACATTGACATCAACCGCGGCGTATTGATCGAAAGCGTCGATCGCGGCTCGCCGGCGGCGAAGGCGGGCGTGCATCCGCAGGACATTCTGCTGGAGCTGGATGCGACGATGACCAACGCCCGCTTCCCCGAGGAGATTGCCCCGGTGCGCAAGCGCATCGCGGATCTGGCGATTGGCAGTGATGTGGTCCTGACCATCAAGCGCGGCGGGGAGATGCTGAAAATGCCGATGAAGACGGCGAAGCTGGAGAGCGCTGTCGGGGAGGAAAAGGAGTTCAAAACCTGGGGCATCACCGTCCGCGATATCAGCCGCGCCTATGCAAATGAAAGGCAGCTCGACGATGATAAGGGGGTGGTGGTGACGGGGTTGAGCCAGGGCTATCCGGCGGCCAAGGCCGAGTTGCAGACGGACGATGTGATCGTGCGCGTCAATGAACAGGATGTTGAGGACCTGGAGGCGTTCTCGAAGATTTACGATGAGTCAGTGAAGAAAAAGGATGCGACGGTGCTGGCGGATTTTAAGAGACGGCGATCGAGCCAGCAGACAGTATTGAAGGTGACATATGCTCCGTAGGGGTGATTTGCACACCATTCGCAAGAAAGGTTCCGATGAAAGCAGCGATTATTTGTCTTCTATGTGCGATGGCGAGCTCGATCGGCTGGGCGCTTCCTCCCCAGGAGGCGCAGAAAATGTACGACGAGCTTGCGCCCTCGCTGGTGGCCGTGCAATACACTGTCGATGGCGAATTTGGCCGGCGTGAGCTGATCGGGCAGGCGGTGATCATCGGCGAGGAAGGCACGGTGATCGCCTCGTTGGCCCTCTTTCCAACGCAGATACCGGACGAGCAGATGAAGGATTTCAAGATCATCATCCCCGGCGATGAGGAGAAGGAATTGGATGCGGTGTTCCTCGGCCGCGATGAGCGCAGCGACCTGGTGTTTTTGAAAACCAGGGAACCGCAAAAGTGGAAGGCGCTGAAGTTTCAGGAGCAGCCGCTGAACGTCGGCGATGAGGTGATCTCGGTGGGGCTGCTGCCCAAGGAGGCGGGATATAAGGTTTACTATTCGCAGGCGCGGGTGTCGGCCCTCTTGCGCGGGCCGGTGCCGCACGTGCTGACGACGGCCGAGGGATTGGCGGCCACAGGTTCGCCGGTTTTCACGGCCGATGGCAAACCGATTGGACTGGTCGCCTATCAGCAGGGCCAGAGCATGCTGCTCAACGGCAATAATTCGGCCATGCAATTGCTCGCCAATCCGCCGCGCTTCTTCGTTCCCGCACGCGATTTTCTTCCGAGTCTTTCCGACCCGCCCAAGGGCGAGCCGCTGCGCCTGCCGTGGGTGGGCGCGCCGCTGATCGGCATCACCAAGGAAGTGGCCGAATATTACAACATGAAGAACGCGACGGCAGCGCAGGTGGGCGAGGTGATCCCGCAATCGCCGGCCGCCAAGGCGGGGCTCAAGGCCGGCGACAAGATTGTCAAGGTCAACGGCGAGAAACTGGAGCGCGGCGATGAGCCGGAGGAGACGCCGCGAATTCTGCTGCGGAAAATCCGGCGGATGAAGCCGGGAGACAAAATTGTGCTCTCGGTGATGCGCGAGAAGGACAAGCCCAGCACCGACATCACCGTCACCTTGGAAGAGCAGCCGCGGCAGGCGAATCTGGCCAGGCGATTTTACGCCGAGGACCTGGGGATGAGCGTGCGCGAGGTGGTCTTTGCCGACACCTACGCCAAGCGCGTGGCCGCGGACACCAAGGGGGTGGTGGTGGCCTACGTGAGGCAGGCCTCATCGGCCGCCAGCGCGAGTTTGCGGATGGGTGATCTGGTGACGGAGATCAACAAGACCGCGGTGGCCGACCTGGAGGGATTCAAGAAGACCTACAAGGACTTTCGCGCGAAGAGTCCCAAGGAGCAGGTGGTGCTGGTGGTGATCCGCGAGCAGAAGACGGAGGTCATCAAGATCGAGCCGCCGCAGTAGGACCCGACAGCGCTGTGCTTGAAAACAAAACCAGCGGCCCTAGAATTTCCGGTCGCCCTCGCGGCCAAGAGCGGGTAGGTAGCTCAGTTGGTAGAGCAATGGACTGAAAATCCATGTGTCGCCGGTTCAATTCCGGCCCTACCCATTTCAATTGTTCATGTCTCGCCTGCCGCCATCCCGGCCGGCTGCAATTCCTAATACGCTCCGCCTCTGCTTCGCCAGTGCGGCGCACTCTTGTGTCCGTGCCGCCGATGATGCGATTGCCGATGCGTCGCGGAGCGGGAGAACAGCGATTTCGACTTGTTTGTCTTGATGTCCAGCCGGTCCGTATCCGCCTCCAGCGTTTGCACGTTCTCCGAAGGCGTGGTGCTGGCCGCTTCCGCCGCCGCGGGCGCTGGTGCGCCGGGGTCGGGCGCTAGAGTCTTCCCGAAATTGGCGGCCAGGTCGATAAAGTCGGAGATGGTGACTTCACCGTCGTAATTCAGGTCTCCATCCGACCACAGCGTGGTGGTTTTTCCAAAATTGGCGGCCAGATCGATGAAGTCGCTGATGCTCACCTGCCGATCGCGGTTCAGGTCGCCATTGAGGACGAAGAAGTCCAGCACCTGGTTGGCGGCCAGCGGCATGTCCAGGGTGTTGGTCACGCTCGACGCCGAGAACGTCGCGCGATAATTGCCATCCGGCAGGATCTGGTTGAACATGACGGTGACGGTGTTGGTCGCGATGTCGTAGACGGGATCGGCGAAGACCACGGGGCCGCCGCCGGGCCCGAGCCTCACGATCGACAGGTCGCCGGGGGTAATGCTGTCACCCACGTTCTGATCGAACGCGAACGTCAGCCGCTGCGGCGCGTTCTGATAGACGAACTCCGCATCCGTGACCTGCGGTGGCCCGACGATGAAGGCCAGGTCGGCCATGTGAACCCCAAAAGCCCCCAGTGATATCGAAGCGCCGGTGATCGGATCGATTTGATATAGCTCGCGGGCGAAGGGGTCACCGCTGAAGCCGTTGGGCTTGACGATCGCCAGCAGCATTGCGCTGGCCGGGTCTTCGACGATACTGAGCACGCCGGCGAGGGGGAATCCGTTGGGATCGAGCATTTCTATTTGGTTGATTGTCTGTCCCGTTGCCGGGTCGACCTGCCACAGGTTGCCCCCATCCCTTTCCGACACAAGCAGGCGGCGCTGGCCTTCGAAGGTGTGGAAGGTGATGCCCTTGGGCTCATCAATTCCCGCAGCATTGCCCACGAAAGTCGATATTCCATCGGCGGTAAGGCGATAGATCCCGCTCGAATCGGCGCCATAGAAGGTATGATCGGTGGTCGACCAGGTCAGGTCGCGCATCGAGTGGTATTCGTCGGGCCCGTTGGCGCCGAAGCTGGGGTCCTCCTGCTCGTCGGTGCGGCGCGTGGCCGGGAACAACCAGCCCGGGAACGGCGCATCCAGGCCATACGGCCCAAAACCGGGCTC
>DASYUA010000044.1:0-20703 GCA_036001665.1 Tepidisphaeraceae bacterium | reverse complement strand
CGCCACAAAATATCTCAACAAAAATCATAAAATAATGTTCGATTTACCCGAACAAATACCTTTCTGAAACGTACACAGATCTTAAGGAACCAGCGTAGGGTTCGCTCCGCGAACCTCTGGGCCAAAACGGCCCAGTTTCACAGAAAGGGGGGTCTCAATGCTCTCGCTTCACAAATCCATCCGTACCCCCACCCCCTCCGCGCGCCTCCGATCCTCCATCCTCGATCTTCGTTTCTCACCCGGGACCCGCTCTTTCACCCCTGGGACACAATTCCCGTGCCCCGGGACCTGTTCGGGACACAAACGGGACACAAAAAGGACCTAAATGGGACCCCCTTTTTTGACACCTTCCTGCCCAAACCGTGCCTTAACTCGTTTTCCAAAGCATTTTTACAAAAACAACCTCCAGCTCCGCCCCCCAATACTTTTTTTCCTCCCCTTCCCCAACAACTGACCACGGACAACCGACCACTGACAGGATCAAAATCAAACCCACCAAACAAACCCAAATCCCCCTCCACCGCCCCAAAATCGCCACTTTTGCCTTCCCCCAACCCGGATTTTTTGCCAAAACAAACCCACCGCCCCATCCGGCACTCCCCACTCACCACTTCGGTCCCACGGATCGAATCCACCCTCACCTCTCCCGCTCCCGTTCCCAGGGCATCTTCCGGACCTTACTCGCTTCATGTTTCACGTTTTACGTTTTACTTCCCCCTCCCCATGTCCCACGCCCCCTCTCCCGTGTCCCTCACTTCCATCCGCCGCACCCCATCTATAAGGACTGCCGCCGGCCACACCACGGTCAATCCGCCCACGCCCGCCCCAGTTGGGCGACGACTCCTCCACTCAATTCACCGGCTGCCAATAAAAAAAGACAAACCTCACCGCTTAACGCGAGTGGGCAATCCCTCCGCGCAATTCCATCCCATTCCTCCCTCCCGCGCCCCCGATTTCCCCATCGATTTTCCATCCCGCCTGTCTTCCCTTTTGAAGTCGCCTGTTTCCGTTTCTTGCGTGATTTGATCAGGTCGGTGCGGCCGATGCCCGATGCTAGGACGGATCAGACGAAATGCGCCGGATATGTTTCCGGCGTTGATGGCGATTCATTGGGCCGCCGACATCGCGGCCGTGGGATTTCAGGATGGGACTTCATATGAGTGTTACCAATCTCCTCAAGTGGGTGACGGTTTGCGGTGCTCTCGGCGTGGTGGGCTGCACGTCGCGGACTGTCGTTGTCCGCGAGCGCGTCCGTCCGGTCGAGGTTGTGGTCGAGAAGACCGAGCCGGTGGTTGAAGAGAGTACGGTCGAGGTGGCCGTCGAGACGCCGGTGATCGAAGTGGTCATCGAGCGCCCGACCGAAGTCGTCGTCACCACCTTTCACAATGATCTCCTCCCCCACGGCCAGTGGGTGGATATCGATGGTTATGGCCGCTGCTGGCAGCCCCGTGGCGTTCGCCGCGGCTGGCGTCCTTACACGGTCGGCCACTGGGAATGGACCGATGCCGGCTGGAGCTGGCAGAGCGATGAGCCCTGGGGCTATGCCACTTATCACTATGGCCGCTGGTTCCAGGATTCGCGGCATGGCTGGGTGTGGATGCCCGGAACCGTCTATGCGCCGGCCTGGGTGGCCTGGCGTTCTGGCGGCGGCTATGTCGGCTGGGCGCCCCTCGGTCCCACCGTCCGCGAGACCGAAATTCACGTGACCGAAGCGCACACCCGCAACATCCCCGCCGCGCAGTTCACCTTCGTCGAGGAGAAGAAGGTCACCGAGAAGAACGTGGTGAACAAGGTGGTCAACGTTGAGAAGAACGTCAAGATCATCAACAACACCACCAACATCACCAACATCAACATCGAGAACAAGACCGTCGTCAACAAGAGCCTCAGCGTCGAGCAGGTCGAGAAAGTGACCGGCAAGAAGATCCGTCCCGTCGCGGTCAAGGAAGTCGCCGACGCCGCAGAGGCCAAGCGGCTCAAGGCCAAGGGCGAAGTCGTTGTCTACAAGCCCAAAGCCCTCGAGAGCGAGCGCGACAAGGCGATCGCCGCCCGCCAGGATCGTGAAGAGGCGGCCAAAAAGCACGCCCAGGAGAAGCGCGAAGAGGCCCGTCGCGAGGAAGCCCGCAAGGAGCGCCTCGCGGCCGAGAAGAAGGCGGAGATCGAGCGCGAGAAAGAGATGGCGGCCAGGCATGAGGCGGCCGAGAAGGCCCGCATCGCCGAGGCGAAGCGCGAAGAGGCCGAGAAGGCCGAGCGTGCCCGGCTCGCCAAGATCGAGCGCGAGGAAGCCGAGAAGGCCCGCATCGCCGAGGCCAAGCGCGAAGAGGCCGAGAAGGCCGAGAAGGCCCGTCTCGCCAAAATCGAGCGTGAGGAAGCCGAGAAGGCCCGCATTGCCGAGGCCAAGCGTGAAGCGGCCGAGAAGGCCGAGAAGGCGCGCATCGCCCAGATCAAGCGTGAAGAGGCCGAGAAGGCCCGCATCGCGGAGGAGAAGCGTGAGGCCGAGCAGGCCAAAGCCGAGGAGAGCAAGCGTCAGGAGGCCGAGAAAAAGGCCGCCGAGACGAAGCGTTTGGAGACCGAGCGCGCCCGCAATGCCCGTCTGGAGGCCGAGAAGAACAAGGCCGCCAGGGCCGAGCGCCCCAATCCCAAGACTGCCGCTGAGTTGAAGCGTGAAGAGGCCGAAAAGGCCAAGGCCGCTGAAGCCAAGCGCGCCAATCCCAAGACCCCAGCCGAAGTGAAGCGGGAAGAGGCCGAGAAGGCCAAGGCCGCCGAGGCCAATCGCAACAAGCCCGCCACGAAGCCGGCGGCGGCTGCGGCGAAGCGCGACGATTCGAAGAAGCCCGTCGCCGCCGAAGCCAATCGCGATACCGCGAAGAAGCCTGCGGCCACGGACACCAAGCGAACCGCGACGGCCGAGAACAAGAAGCTCACCCCTGCCGAGGCCAAGGCCGAGGAAGCGCGCAAGGCCAAGCTCGCGGCCGCCGAGAAGAAGCGCCAGGAAGCGCGTAAGCCGCGCCCCGGCGAGACCCAGGAGCAGGCCAATGCCCGCGCTGACAAGGAAGAGGCCGCCGAGCGCGACCGGCAGAAGCAGGCGGAAGCCAAGGCGAAAGCCTCCGAGCGCCGCGCTGACACCAAAGAGTAGCGCCTGCTCTGGAATATTGTTGCCCAACCCAGGCCCCCACCGAACCCGGTGGGGGCCTTCTTATTTGCCCCTCCGGCGGGGCCGATCCAAAGCCTTTGAAGATGTTCGTAAACTCCCATGCCTGCTGCTGTATCCCGCTTCGCGTCGTGCCGGGGTTCCGTCCCGGCTTTCCCGTGTCGCGGTTGCTCGACCAGAACGACATGCTGCAAACCCACGGCTTCGCCGCCGCCCAGTCGCGCAGGGCAACTGCATCCTCCAGTCCGAAGACCTCCTCCTTCACATCGTTCTGCCCGATCATCGGCGTCAGCCCGATCTGAATGGCCGGATCGATCCTCTGGCACTGCTCAAACGCCTTGACCGCGCTGGCGATCGACATCTCGCTCATCCTCTTCCCGCTCGAATGCCGCGCTCCAAAATCCATCGTCATGATGTTGACGGAATAGACCTTCACTCCCTTCGCCTTCGCGTCCGCCAGCATCTTCTGGGAGTTGCCAGAGATGCCCTTGGGATCAACCGGCAGCGTGTATGAGACCCTCAGGCCGGGATTCCTGGCTTGAAGCCCCGCGGCGGCGGCATTGCGCCGGCCATTGGCCTCGGTGTTGGCCAGGGCCTTGCCTTCGATATCAAAGTCCAGCCAGGTGAACTTGTAGCGGTCGATGATGGACTGATATTTGGTCTGGAGAGCGGCCGCATCGGTCTCGGCGATGGCCAGCTCTGTCCCGGCCGCGCCGCCGAAGGAGATCAGAACGTCACCCCCGCGTTTGCGGATCGCCTCGATCTGATCGGCGTACAGATCCTTCTCCATGGCGATCCGCCCGAACCAGGCCGGATTGTTCTCCTTGTCGGCGATGATGAAGGCCAGCGTGTAATGCTTTTGACCGGTGGCATCATCACAAAGAGTGAGTTGAAAGGCGTCGTTGGAGCCAAGGAAGACGTAAGGCGCGAAGATGCGAGCGGGCCAATCCGCCCGGAGCGGGCCGGCCAACAAGAGAATGCACAAGACGATGCTTCTGGGCATTTTCACAACTTCAGTTTAAATCCAACCGGTTGAGAAGCGCCGCCGGACATTTAGCCAAATCTCCGTCGCCGTAGTCCGCTGCATTGTTCTACCCTCTACTTGGCCAGGTTTTCCAGATAATCCGCGTGGTTCTTGCCCCCATTGGCGTTGTCCGGCCGCGGCCGCCAGAGCTTGCTACAGATATCCAGATCGCCGTCGCCGTCGACATCAGCAACGACCGCCTCGTGGCCTCCCAGGCCATTATCGAGGATCATCCGCTCGACAAAGTTAGCGCCCTTGCCATCGGCATTCTCCCAGATGAACCAGCTCGGCAGTTTCACGCCGGGAATGGCTTCCATCTCGACGGTGAAGATGTCGGCATCACCATCCCCATCAAAATCGGCGACGGCCAGCGAGTGATAGGCGCCGCGCGGGCCGGGGTCGCTGGCGGGCAGCGCGTGGACTTTCCATTGCCCGCCTTTTGCATCGACATTTTCCAGCCAGGCGATTTTTCCGCCGCGAATTTCGTTTTCCGTCATCACCAGGTCTTTATGGCCATCGCCGTTGATGTCGATGATCACGCAGCGTGTGGCCAGAGGATACGGCTGTTTGGGATTGCCGAAGGGAATTGGATGCTGGGCCCATTTCGTGCCCTTGCCATCGACATTCTCGAACCAAAGGTTGGAGCGTGCGACATCCAGATCGCCATCGCCGTCGATGTCGCCCACCGCCACTCCCGCGTGTACGCCGGCCCCGATGTCGTGTTTCTCCCATGGCTGGCGCGGATCTTTTGGAATGCTGTACCACCGCAGATTATTTCGATCGGACATGGTGACGATGTCCAGCTTGCCATCTCCATCGATGTCCGCCGCCACCAGGTCGTGCACGGCGCTTAGATTCTTGTCGAACACAATCCGCTCGAACTCCTGCGACTTTGGCTTGCCAGTGTTTCGATACCATGCACCTCCGCTCACATGATCCACCCAGCCATCGCCATCCACATCGATGGCCATTCCGCCGACATCAGAAGGCTGGTCGCTTCCCACGATATGCCTCACCCATTTGTCCGGGCCCTGATACTCAAACCAGAACACGTGTTTCTCCTTGTCTTTGCCGCCGGTGATGAAATCCAAATCGCCATCCCGATCCACATCCACCAGGCAGGTCTGGCCATAAGAATCGCCGGGCAGATCGCGGTCGATGTAATGATGCTTGAATTTCATCTCCGCCATCGAGACGCCAGTCAGCAGCGATAGTGTCAGACCAAGCACCAGGCGAGAATCGCAGATCGAAAATCGACAATTCATTTCATCTCCTTCTCGAAATACCTCAGCATCCCCCACAGTGGCCAGAGCGAGAAGCAAATCGCGACGCCGATATATGGCCAGAACATCGCCATCGCTGTGGCGATGACATAGGCCACCAATCCAAGGTGATAAGCGCGCCGCACTCTGGCAATGATCCGCTCCGACTCGGGCGCGCCGGCCCGCCGATTCACGGTCACGCTCCACAGGAGCAGGTTGTATCCGACGCTTACGAGCACGAAGGTTGCGCAGTAAAACGTGGCCGCGACATTGGCGGCGTGCCGGTCCATGTATTCCGCCAGCACGGCCGTGGGAAACGGCACAAAGGTCACCACCAGCAGCAGGAACCCATTGGCAACCAGCAGCCGATTATCGGCGCCGTGGGCGTGCTTGAAGAGCCCGTGGTGGTTGATCCACATGATCAGGATCGTCCCGAAGCTCAGCACGAACGCCACGGCCGACGGCCAAAGGCCCAGCAGCGCATGAATGAGCTGCGAGGGGGCATCCGGGTCCCCATGCGCCAGATGGGGCACCCGAAACTCCAGGATCAGCAAGGTCATGGCGATGCCGAACACCCCGTCGCTGAAGGCCTCCACGCGCGCGGTTTCTTTGTCCATGCGGGCGGCATTGTACATTGTCCAACCAATGGGAATTAATTTTCATTTCCGCCCCTTCCGGCATCGTAGGAACGCCGCGCACGCATCGATGTATATTCTGTAGGTCCGGCTGTGCCGGACAATTCCTGATCCCACCTCTTGGAACAACCGGCCATGACCGACAAAATTCTCCTCTCCCGTCGCCAATGCATCCCGCTTCTTTCGGCTCCGCTGCTGGCCACACTGGCTCGCGCAGATCCGCCCACAACCGGTCCCACCGAGGACAAACTCCTCGGCGCACGCATCTACAATATCCGTGACTTCGGCGCCAAGGGTGATGGCGTCACCCTCGACACGGCCGCCGTCCAGGCCGCCATTGATGCCGCCACTAAAGATAAAGGCGGCACGGTCCTCATCCCCGCCGGCGCATTCATTGTCGGCACGCTCGAGCTCAAATCCAATGTGACTCTCCATCTCGCCGCGCAGGGAAAGCTCCTTGGCTCCGAAAAGCCCGAGCACTACAAGGCCGGCAACGGCGTTCCTCCAGGCAACGGCAATATTGTGCTTCTCTCGGCCGCCAACGCGGAGAATGTGACCATCGAAGGCCGCGGCAGCATTGATGGAAACGGCGCCAAGTTCTACACCGGCAAAGGCGACGGCACCGGCCCCGGCGGGAATCCCGGGCAGGGTTATTTTCAGCGGCCGCACTTGCTGGTGTTCTACAAGTGCAGGAACCTGCTCATCCGTGATGTCTTTCTCACCGCCAGCGCCTACCACTGCTGCCGAATCCTCAACTGCTCCTACGTCCGCCTCGACGGCATCCGCATCCACAACCGCGTCAACAAGAACAACGACGGCTTCCACTTCAATTCCAGCGAGTACGTCAACATCTCCAACTGCAACATCGCCTGCCAGGATGATGCCTGCGCCCTTTTCGGCTCCAACAAGTTCGTCACCATCACCAACTGCTCCTTCTCCACCCGCTGGTCCATTTTCCGCTTCGGCGGCGGCCAGTGCGAGAACATCACCATTTCCAACTGCGTCATCTACGACACCTACGGCTGCGTGATCAAGATGCGCTGCGGCGCACGCTCGCGTTTCGAGAACATCTCCTTCTCCAACCTGATCATGAAGAACGTCACCGGGCCGATCTCCATTGGCCTCGACTCCACCTCCCGCAGAGCGAACGCTGCCCCTGATGCCCAGCCGCCTCAGAAGGGGATCATCAGGAACATCTCGTTCAATTGCATCCGCGCCACCGTCGTGGCCACCGGCAAAACCCACGACGACCTGCCCTTCAAATCCGATTTCCGACCGGGCGAGACCCGCTCCTGCATCGTGCTCAACGGCGTTGGCGATGACTATCTCGAAGGCATCTCCTTCACCGACGTTCACATCACCTTCGAAGGGGGCGGCACTGCCGAAGAGGCGGCCAATCGAGATGTGCCCAGGAAGGCGGGCGAATATTTCGAGCTCGGCACGCTGCCGGCTTACGGCCTCTTCGCGCGTAATGTCCGCAACCTCACACTTCACAACGTGCGGCTCCAGATCACGAACCCGGACCTTCGTCCGGCGGTTATTTTTGACGGTGTGGAAGATGCCGCGCTCAACAACGTGTCCGCGCAGGGCACTCTCCAGGCTGAATCCGTCCTTCGATTCATCAACGCGCGCGATGTCGTCCTCACCAGCCCACGCGTGCTGAACCCGTCTTCCACATTCCTCCAGGTCGAGGGCGAGAAGAGTTCGGGTATTACCGTCGAAGGCGGGGACCTTTCCAGGGCCGCCAAGCCGCTGGCCTTTGCGAACGGGGCAACCGACAAATCCGTCCGTCTTCGCGCCTGACGAATTCAGCCATAAGCTGTATCATTCCCGCCATGCACCACCTCAAGCTCCTCACCATCGCACTTCTCGCACTGTTCGCCGGTTGTGCCGGGACTGCTCAGGAACTTCCAGCCGTCCAATCTCCGGCGCAGCACGTCCTCATCGTCGTGATGGATGGCCTGCGCCGTGACTCGATTACGGCCGAGCAGATGCCCACGCTGTATGGCCTTGCCCAGCAAGGCGTTTTCTTTAACGCCCATCACCCCGTCTATCCTTCCTCGACGCAGGTGAATGCCACCGCCCTGGCAACCGGGATGAAGCCGGCGACCAGCAACGTCGTCGCCAACCGCGAGTATCGGCCCGAACTGGAGCTTCTGCACCCCATCGACATGAACGATGAGTATTACGCCTGGCTGTCCGACCAGGAGCACAAGATTCCATTCGTCCATGTTCCCACGCTTCCGGAATTGGCCCATGAGAACAACATGACCACCATCGTCGCCGGCACCAAGGCGGTGGCGATGCTCTGGGACCGCAGCTACCGCAACCGCACCGCCACGCAGCCGACGCTCTTTGAGGGGATGGCGATTCCGGCCGCTACGCTCGATCCGATCATCGCCGACCAGGGCCCGTTTCCTTCGAGCGTGGATCAGAAGTACGTCGTGAACACGCGGCGTGATATCTGGACCACGCGTGCGCTGACGAACACGCTCTGGGCCAATGGTGTGCCGAATCTGACCGTCCTTTGGCTCTATGAGCCGGATTTCTCGCAGCACGGGGTGGGGGTGGGCTCGAAGAACGCCAAGCTGGCATATAAGTCGTCGGATGATCGCCTCAAGAGCGTGCTCCAGACGCTGGAGAACAAGGGGGTGCGTGATTCCACGGACATCGTGATCGTGTCGGATCACGGGTTCTCCACCGTGTCGCGCAAAGTGGATGTGGGAGATGAGCTGCGCAAGAAAGGCGGGTTCAAGGCCGAAGGGGCGTGGCACAAGCCGCTGGAGAAGGGGAACATCATTGTGGATGGTTTGGGGGGCTCGATCGCGCTTTACATCAAGGACCGCGATGAGCCGACGCGGCAGAAGTTGATCACGTTTCTTCAGAATGCCTCGTGGGCAGGGGTCATCTTCACCCGGGATGGGTTTGAGGGCACGTTTAAGCTGGCGGATGTCAACATTGACTCGCCGGATGCGCCCGATGTGGTCGTGGCGATGCGCTGGAAGGATGAGGTTAGCGAGCACGGCACCAAGGGGACGATCATTTCCGACGGCATGGAGAAAGGGCAGGGGATGCACGTCAGCCTGTCGCGATATGACATGGCCAACACGCTGATCGCGGCGGGGCCGCATTTTCGGAAGGGGTTTGTTGATGATTTGCCTTCCGGGAACTCTGATGTGGCGCCGACGCTGGCTTATATCATGGGGATCAAGCCGGCCAAGGCGATGGATGGGCGGGTGCTCAGCGAGGCATTGAATGATTCTTCGCCACCGTCCGAGCGGCCGGAGACCAAGGTGCTGCGAACTCAGCGCAAGCTGATCGACGAGAAGACCAAGGCCGAGAAGACCTGGAGCCAGTATCTCAAGGTCAGCAAACTTCTCGGGCGGGCCTACTTTGACGAGGGCAATGCCGGTCCGCCGCCGGGGCCGTGAACTTTTGGTCCATATCCGCGTCCAATGGCCATCTCCATCACGGGAAAGCGCATGGACTCTGCCAAAGCCAATCGCATCGCCATCTCGATCATCATCCTGCTGATCATCGCCGGTACGACGATTTACCTGATTTACGATCAGATTCAGCCCAAGGCACAGACCAAGGTTGAGGTTGGGCCGGTGCAGAATGCGCCGCAGCAGTCGGAGAAGATGGTGGCGTCGCGCACCCGCAAACAACGCTCCGCGCGCGTTGCCGAAGCGATGCCGCAGCTGGAGCTTCGGGCCCTTGATGGCGCGCCGCTGCGTCTGGCCGACTTTTCCGGCAGGTTCGTTTTGGTGCAGATCTGGTCGGCCAATGTTCCACGATCCATCGACGAGATGCGCAACCTGAAACCGATTTACGACAAATTCCTCGCCGATCCCCGCCTCCTGATGATCGGTCTGAGCACCGAGCAGGACATCGACGCCCTCAAGCAATTCACGGCCGAGAATTCCATCAACTGGCTCCAGGGAACGGCGGCCCCCAATGCCTCAGCCGCCACCAAGGAATTCCTCTCCAACCCGTCCCTGCTCATCCTCGGCAAAGACGGCAGCATCATTGAACGGCCGGAAGATTGGTGGGATGCGTTTTGCATACTTTCCGAGTTTCTTCCCCGCATCCGAGCAACGCAGCCCACGGGCGTTGTGATCGACTTTGAGCAAATCGCCAACCAGCCCACGGATACAGCGCAGACTATGCCGTTCAAGCGGATTCCTCCTCCATCCGCTGACGATGCCGGCACAGGTGCCAAAGTTTCCATCGTCGAGGGCCGACTTCATGGCCAGAGCGGCACCGAACGCGTGGTGATCGACGGAAAACTTCCGCCGACCAACGATTCTCCGACCGAGAACTTCTTCTTCATTGCCAAGTCGATCGAAGGGCGGTTCCTTTTCGACTTTGGCCATCCGATCCCCATCAAACAGATCAACTCCTATACCTGGCACGGCCACGATCGCTCGGCGCAGGTCTTTCGGCTCTACGCCAGCGACGGGCTGGCGGCCAACTTCAACTCGACGCCCAAATTCGGCGTCGATCCCGCCAGGGTCGGCTGGTCCCTCATCGCCGATGTGAACACGCACCCTGCTCCGTGGCCGCGCGGCATCACTGGCGTCAGCATCCACCAGAGCGATGCCGGCAGGAACCTTGGCGTCTTCCGCTACTTGCTCTTCGTCGCGTTTCCGACGGAAACTCACGATGCGCAAGGGCACACCTTTTTTGGGGAGATCGATGTGATCGAGGGCAAGTAGGCCAGAGGGCATTCGACGGCACCCATTGCCGGTGCTGGGGGTTGGCCGACAATAGCGGGCATGCGCGTGATCGGCACACTCATCGGCCTTGCACTCATCATTCTCATGCTGGTGGATGGGTTTGAAACCATTCTCCAGCCGCGGCGGGTAACGCATCGGTTCCGCTATGCCCGCCTGTTCTATCGCAGCACTTGGCGCATCTGGCGCATCGTCGCGGTGCAGTTCAGTGTGGGGAAACGGCGCGAGGCATTCCTCAGCACGTTTGGCCCGCTCTCGCTGCTGGGCCTCTTTAGCTCCTGGGTCTTCGGCCTGATCTTTGGCTTCGCGCTGGTGTTTTGGTCGCGCGCCTACCCGTTGCAGGCGCCCGAGCAATCGATCACGTTCACGAGCTACCTTTATTTCAGCGGCACCACGTTCTTCACGCTGGGGTATGGCGACATCACGCCGATGGCCACGACGGTGCGGGCGCTGTCAGTGATCGAGGCCGGGCTGGGGTTTGCGTTCCTGGCGGTGCTGATCACCTATCTGCCGGTGCTGTATCAGGCCTTTTCGCGGCGGGAGGTGATCATTTCGCTGATGGATGCCCGGGCGGGATCGCCACCGAGCGCGGGGCAACTGCTGCTGCGACTGGCTCGCTCCGGCAGCATCGGCCATGTGGATGCGTTTTTGGCCGAGTGGGAGCAGTGGGCGGCGGAGCTGCTGGAGAGCCATTTGTCGTTCCCGGTCCTGAGCTACTATCGTTCGCAGCACGACAACCAATCGTGGCTGGCGGTGTTGACGACGATCCTCGACAGCGCTGCGCTGCTGATGGTGGCGGTGAGCGACTACAACTCCTATCGGGCGCAATTGACGTTCGCGATGGCGCGGCACGCGGCGGTGGATCTGGCGCTGGTGCTGCGGACGCCGCCGCGGGCGATGGATGGAGATCGCTTTCCTGCGGTCGCGCAGCAGCGGCTGCGGCAGTTGCTGGTGGAGGCGGGGCTGGGGCATCGGGCTGATGAGGAGGTGGTGGCGAAGCTGGCCGAGCTGCGGGAGATGTATGAGCCGTTTTTGAATGGGCTTTCGCAGCGGTTGCTGTTCGCGCTGCCGCCGGTGATGAGCGATGAGGCCGGGGCGGACAACTGGCAGCGAAGCGCGTGGATGCAGCGGACGCCGGGGATCGGGAGCCTGCCGGCGGCGACGCATGATCGGGGGCATTTTGATTGAAGAATCGGTTTTGAAAAATGGAAGGCTGGCCGCTGATGACGCGGAAGAACGCACCGGGTTGTGAAGATTTGTTAATGAGAAGAGCGTGAGAGCAGCGCGAGGGCATTTTTTGGGATTTCGATTTACTGCTGCGAGGGGAGATTGGTAGAATCGCAGGCAGGAAGGGATTCACTTCTATAGCTGTACTGGGTGCAGGGAGGCGCTTTTTCGGCTTCTCGCGTTTGGAAGGAAACGCCGCGTTGCGAGGGCGGCAAAGATCGTTCTCGATTTACCAAATGAAACTTAGCCGATGATCGCGTTTGCGATTGTCGGTCGGTTGCGCCCGGATCTGGGCCGGCGGTATTGGGCCGTCGCGGCCGCGGGCCTTGCGCGCCATATCCACATACTTGAAGGAGATACGATGAACGTCAAGCCATTGCTGCGCGGCCGGAATCGGCGGCGGTCGGGCGCGCAGCGCAGTAGTCCACGAGTGGAGCAACTCGAGAATCGCAGGCTGCTGACGGTTTTGAGCGTGTTCGAGCTGGACGGCAATGCCATCACGGGGCTGCTGGGCGCGTCGGGTTCAACGACGACGTCCCACGATTGGGACCAGGTCTTCGCCGACAATGGCGTGACTCCGCCGCCGGCCAGCGGCGCGGTGGCGTCCAGTTTCGCGACCGACAAGGTCAATTCGATCAACGACGACATCTTCACGGGAGGCGGATCAAAGGACATTCTGGGCGTCCAGCAGGGGAGCTGGTTGTTCACCGGATCCAAGCCGCAACCGAAGGATGACATCACCCACGCCTATGCGGCGGCGTATATCGACCCGAGCAATGGGCACCTGGTTCTGTACTCCGGGCTGGACCGGTTCGACGACAGCGGCGATGCCACGGCGGGTTTCTGGTTCTTCAAGAACAGTATTAGCGAAAACCCCAACGTGACCACCAACGGCGGACATCCGTTTGTTGGCGCCCACGCTGACGGGGATATCCTGCTGGTGAGCGACTTTACGGTTGGCGGGTCGACTTCCACCATCAAGGTGTTCCGCTGGACAGGGAACGACGCCACCGGCGGCCTGGTGGCGCTGAACAATGGAAACCCGATCAATGGGAGCACGTTTGCGATTGTGAACGGCGCGCCGATTTCGGTTCCGTGGTCGTTTACGAACAAGAGCGGCGAGAGTCAGCCGGCGGCCGGGGAATTTTTGGAAGAGGGTGTGGACCTGACGGCGCTGGGATTGCAGGGGTGTTTCTCGAGCTTCCTGGCGGAAACCCGTTCGTCGCAAAGCCCGACGGCCACTCTTTCTGACTTCGTGATCGGCCAGTTCCCGCTGTGCAGTCTGGGGGCACCCACGTTCACGGGCCTCTCGAAGGTGGGCGACTCTACGAAATACGCGCTGACGGTAAAGAATACCGGGGCCATGCCTCTGTTTATCCAGAAGGTCAGCGACACTCTGCTGGGCACCATCGTGAGCAACCACGTGCTGAAGCAGCCTGGCGCGGCTGGCGTCAATCCTTTTGTGACCAGCATTAGTGCCGGGGGCTTCAATTTCTCACAGCCGTTGGCGGCCGGCGCCAGCCTGACCATCAACGTGACGAGGACGGTGCAGGCAAGCGATCCCGATCCGACGACCAGCACGACAACTTTCACCGCCACCGACGACCTGGCTGGGCTGGATGATCCCATCACCACCACCGCCACCACGAGCGTGAATCTTTTCCAGCCGTCGGCGACGCTGTCGTTGACGGCATCGCCGACGACGGCCAAGCACCTGGGTGACGTGATCACGTACACCTACAAGGTGGTCAACACCAGCTCGGCGGATAGTCCGAATCTGGTGCTGAGCACGAGCAATCCAAACAATTCGTTCACGGATACGCTGCTGGGGAATGTGGAAGCGGATGCGGTTGCGGCCGGAGGCGGCAGTCTGGCGCCGGGCGGGTCGTTTACGTTCACGGAGGCCCGGGCCATTCAGGCGGGCGATCCGACTCCGCTGACCAACACGGCGACGGTGATTTTCACGCTGGCCCAGAACCTGGGCAGCTTCAGCAATCAGATCAAAGCCAACGCGGCGAGCAGCGTGACGCTGTTGCCGGAGCTTACGATTACGAAGGCGGCGACCGGAGGCATCACGGTGATTCATCCGGGCGACACGGCTTCGTACACCATCACTGTTTCGAACACCGGCGCGGGCCCGGCCACGAACGTGCTGGTGAGCGACCAGTTGCCCGAGGGCGCGCTGCTTGACTGGAGCGTTGGCTCGAGCAGCTTCGACACATCGTCGATCAGCGCGAGCGATTTGCTGACGGCCAGTGAGTCGAGCCTGGCAGCGGGCGCAACGGTGACGATTACCGTTAACGCGGTGATTCCGGCAGATCTCTTCGGGGGCACGGGAGGAGGCAACGGCCATGCACTCCCCACCGGGCTCTTTGAGCTGGATGGGAATGCGATCAATGATCCGAATGTGGCCGGCGATGACTGGAGCAATGCCGTCTTCGGCAACGGCGGCAGCGCGTTCGCAAGCAGTTTTGTGACCGATGCGGTTAATTCCAGATCGGATGACATCTTCACGGGTGGCGGCTCGAAGGACACGCTGGGCATTCAGCAAGGGCAGTGGCTGTCGACAAGTTCCAAGCCACAGGCCAAGGACGACATCACCCACGCCTATGCCGCGATGTACACGGATGCGGCCACGGGCGACGTGATCTTGTATGCCGGACTGGACCGCTTCGACAACAGTGGCGACGCGACGGCCGGCTTCTGGTTCCTCCAGAACTCGGTGGGCGAGAACCTGGGGGTGACCACCAACGGCGGCCATCCGTTCATCGGCTCGCACAGCGATGGCGATATTCTGCTGGTGAGCGACTTCACCATCGGCGGCTCGACTTCCACGATCAAGGTTTTCCGCTGGACCGGGAACGATGCCACGGGAAGCCTGGTGGCGGTGCCCGCGCCGCCGAATAGTACCTTCGCGATTGTGAACGGGGCGGCCATCGGGGTGCCCTGGTCGTTCAAGGACAAGAGCGGTAACACGGGCCCCGCCACCGGCGAGTTCCTCGAGGAAGGAGTGAACCTGAGCGCGTTGGGTCTGGGAGGTTGCTTCTCCAACTTCATTGCGGAGACGCGTTCATCTCAGAGCCCGACGGCCACGCTGTCCGATTTTGTGATCGGCAACTTCAATACCTGCGCGCTGGAACTTCCGAACAAGGCGACGGTCAAGGCGGACGGGATTGCGCCGATTACGTCGAACGAGGTGATTATCAAGATCGTGGATGGTGATGAAGCTGACCCAGCGCTCGCGTCGATCGCGGGGCTGTTCAGCACCAGCGACATCCTCGCTTGAGATCAGCAGGTAAGGCGGCCATTTGAGCCTGTAGAAACATGGGCGGGTCCTGTCAGCGGATGGGACCTGCCCATGGTGTTTTCAGGGGCAAAGATGGGAGCGGTTGTGGAAGGCCAGCGAGATTGACTGCCGGGGTGCTGAACAAGCAGCGGAGACTGCTTTCGGTTAGATGGGGAGCCAGAGGGGGAGAGCTGCGCTGGCGCACTGTTGGAGGAGCTGTTGGTCGTTTTGGGAGAAGGCGTTTTTCTGGCTGCTCTCGACGTTGATGGTGCCGATGACCTGGCCGGTTTGGCGGTCGAGGATGGGGATAATGATTTCGGAGGCGGTGGTGCCGAAGGTGGTGAGGTAGCGGGGATCGTTGGCGACGTCGCCGCCGCCGACGGGGGATTTTTGGGCGATGGCAGAGCCGGTGAGGCCTTTGGTGATGGGAAAAGTGGGGAAGGCGGGGGGGCCGGAGCCGGCAAAGGCGAGGATGGAGACGGATTGGCTGTCGACATCGTAGATGCCGACCCAACTGTATTGGCCGAATGCCTTGATGGCGGAGGCGAGATTGGAAGCGCGGTCATGGCGAGGCTGGCCGCTGCGGACGAGGTCGCGAATGCGATTGAGAAGTTCCTGTGGCATAAGGAAATGCCCCGCGCTATTTGGCTGGGGGTTTGAGACGGATGATCGTGGGTTCCAGGGTGTTTACTTTCACATCCTTGATGATCATGACGGGCTTGCGCCATTCGTAGTCGAAGGCGTGGCCGATGGGGGTGGCGCCGTCGGGGATGTATGCTTCGACGTCGAGAGTGCGGGTGGGGGATTTGAGGATGGAGGTGTTGGGGTTTTGGTCTTTGAGATAGAGATAGGCGGGGCGGGGGGTTTTGCCGTCAGCGCGGAGGAGGCCGAAGCCGTAGTCATCGGGCTTCATGCCGGGAGGGAGCCTGGCTTCTCTCGCCATGCGGTCCTTGGCGGTTTCGTTGCCGGCTTTGAACTGGTAGCCGAGGGTTTTGACGTAGAGGCGGCGGCGGGCGTTGTCTTCGATGCAGTCTTTCCAACTGGCAAGATGGACGGCGTCGAAGTCGGGGCCGTCTTCCTTGATGTCTTTGCGGGAGTGGGCGAAGCCCCAGGCGTTGACGACATTGCCGGCGTCGATGCCGAATTCGGTGTTCCAGATGGGGCGGGATTCGTCGTGGAATTCTTTCATGACGTTGTAGAGGGAGAGGCCGCGGGCGGTGAAGGCGTAGATGACGGGGACGCCGTAGGTGTGGAGGTTCATGAAGTCGAAGTAATCGCGGCCGCCGCCATCGTAGATGCCGCGGGGGAATTCGTTCCAGTCGGTCATGCCGCCGGTGAGGACCCAGGATTTGGGATTGGATTGTTTGATGGCGGGGTAGGCGAGCTTGAGCATTTCTGCGTACATCTTGCCGCGATCTTTAAGAGAGATTTCGGGGTGTTGTGCGCCGAAGAGGTCGGTGAAGGCCTGGTCCATTTCGTTCCAGAGTTCCCAGAAGCGGACTTTGGGGTAGCGCTTGGCCACGACGGACATGAAATTGGCGAAACGCTGATAGGCGGCCTGGCGATTGGCGAAATTGGCGCCGGGAGGATTTGAGTGAACGACGACGAGGAGGGAGAGGCCAGCGCGGTCGGCGCGATCGACGAGGTTATCCCAGTCGCGGAGGGCTATGGGGTCGTATTTGCCGGCGGTTTCGGTGTTTTCGATGGCGCCCCAGTACATGGTGATGCGGATGAGGCGGATGTTGGCAGCGCGGATGAGGTTGATGTCTGAGTCGTCGAGGGAGTGGGAGCCGAGGCCGACTTCGGGGCGGGTGTCGTAGACCCAGAGCTCGGTGGGGGAGCGGCGATAGAGGGCGATGTCGGGGTTGGTGAGTTTTTCGGTGGGGATGGGGGGAGGGTCGACGGCGAATGCGCAGCCGTAGAATACGAGAGAGGCAACGATTTGAAGACGAGGGAATTTCATGTCATCAAATCACGTGCGAGGCGCCCGTGCCACAACATGCATGCCCACGAGTACGTGGACATGGCACCCGAAGACGATCGTCAATTAGTTTCGGGACGGGCGGGGCCTTCGAGGAAGATGCGGGAGCGCCAGTCGCCCAGCCAGGGCCAGAGGAGGCGTTGGTTGAGGTCGATGTCGGCGTAGATGATGTTGGTGGAGTCGGGGGATTTGGAGATGGCGTCGCCGGATTTGTCGTAGATGGCGGTGCGGAAGTCGTAGCCGCTGGCGACGAGGTAGATCTGGTTTTCGATGGCGCGGGCTTTGGCGAGGGTTTCGTTGCCGCCCCAGATCGGCATGAAGATCATTTCAGCGCCGCGGGCGGAGAGTTCGCGGGCGACTTCGGGGTAGGAGATGTCCCAGCAGATCATCATGCCAATTCGGCCGAAATCGGTGTCGAAGACGGGGTAATCGTGGCCGGGGGTGATGCCGCCGTCGATCTCTTCGCGGGGGAGACAGACTTTGCGGTATTTGCCGAGGAGTTTGCCGTCGCGGGAGAGGAGGACGGAGGTGTTGTAGAGAGTTTTGCCGTCGCGTTCGTAGAGGCCGGCGACGAGGTAGGACTTGTTGCGGGCAGCGCATTGGCCGAGGAATTCGGTGGCGGGGCCGGGGATGGGCTGAGCGACTTGGGCGTAAGTGAGGCCGGTGCCGCAGACGGTGATGCCTTCGGGGAGGCAGATGATGTCGGCCTTTTTTGCGCCGGCGTCGTCGATGAGTTTGGAGAATTGGTCGAGGTTGGCCTGGGGGGGGTTGGTGTTGCGGGGGCGGTGGTTGATGGAGGCGACTTTGACTTTGCGCGGCGCGGGGGGGCGGGTTTCCTTCAGGTCGATGTCGCTCCACTCGACCTCGCCCTCGGGGGCCCAGCGGAGACGGAGCTGAAGCTCGGCCTCTTTGACTTTGGCGGGGACTTTGTAGGTGCCGGTGACGGATTTGAGGTCGCGAGGGGCAGGGGCGCGAACGGTCATGGGAAATTCGGCCTGCTCGACCTGATTGCCGTTGTCGTCAAACCAGAGGATGCTGGCGATGATGCTGCGGGTGGGGGTTTCGACGCGTTTGGCGCGGTAGTGGGCGGTGAAGAGGACGTATTTGCCTTCGGTGACGGCGACGCGCTTGAGCCAGCGGCCGTCGGCGGATGCATTGCCGCCGCCGGTGATGATGAGGGTGTCGTTGCCCGAAGCATCGACTTTGGAGTCGAAGTCGGGGCGGATCTCATCGCGGATGGCGTAGGGGTGCCAATAGGTGGTGGGGCGGGGGAGAGTTCGGTTTGCGGCCCTGGCGGGCTCATCCGCGCGGAGGATGGCCGGGAGGAGCTGAAAAATGGTGAAAATTAGCAGGCCGGTTCTCATAAAGCCTCCCATGCCACGCATGAGGCGCAGCGGGGTAAGATAAGACAGGTGAAGAGGATATTACCACAAGTTCTGGTGGGGCTGGGGATGATGGGGTTGGTGCTTTGTTCCGCGACAGTGCGCGCGGCGACGCCGTTGGATTATGACAAGGACATCAGGCCGGTTTTGGAGGCGCATTGTTTTAAGTGTCATGGACCGGAGAAGCAGAAGTCGGGGTTGCGGCTGGATGTGAAGGAGAGTGTGCTGAAGGGGGGCGAGTCGGGGGAGCCGGCGATCGTGCCGGGGAGCGCGCTGAAAAGTCATTTGCTGAAATTGGTGACATCCAATGATCCGGGTGAGGTGATGCCGCCGAAGGGGGAGAGGCTGACAACTGCGCAGGTGGAAATGCTGAAGAGGTGGGTGGAGGAGGGGGCGCATTGGGTGAGTGTTGGCGGGCCGGCCAAGTCGGTGGAGATTGTGGCGGTGGAGGCGGAAGCGCCGATTTCGGAGGCGGATCGGGAGTGGTGGGCGTTTCAGCTGCCGAGGATGAGTGAGCCGGTGACGACGAGGAGCCGGTGGGGGGAGACGAGAATTGATCGGTTTATTTTGGCGCGGCTGGAAGCGGCGGGGATTGGGCCGAGTGGGGCAGCGCCGGCGGGGGTGTTCGTTCGCAGAGTCACGTATGACCTGACGGGATTGCCGCCGACGCCGGAGGAGGTGGAGGAGTTTGCTGCGGACAGGAGCCCGGCGGCGAAGGAGAGGCTGGTGGAGAGGCTGCTGGCATCGCCGTCGTTTGGGGAGCGGATGGCGAGTTTGTGGTTGCCGCTGGCGCGATATGCGGAGGATCAGGCGCATCAGGTGGGGAGCGATACGAAATTTTTCTATCCGAATGCGTGGCGGTATCGGGAGTGGGTGATCAATTCGTTCAACCGAGATGTGCCGTACGACCGGTTTCTTAAATTGCAATTGGCGGCGGACAAGGTGGAGGGGGCGAGCGTTGATGATTTGCCGGCGCTGGGGTTTGTGGGGTTGGGGCCGAAGTATTACAGCAGGAACCGGCTGGATGTGATGGCCGAGGAGTGGGAGGACCGGGTTGACACGGTGAGCCGGACGATGCTGGGGCTGACGGTGGCGTGCGCGAAGTGCCATGATCACAAGTTTGATCCGATTCACACGCGGGACTATTACGCGCTGGCGGGGGTTTTCGCGAGCACGAAGATGGTGAATCGGACCAGCGGCGGGGTGGAGGTGAAAGGGGATGTGAAGGCCGAGCAGATGGATGGGACGACGATGCACATTGTGGAGGATGGCGATGCGCAGGACCTGAATATTTTCATTCGCGGGAATGTGGAGAGGAAGGGGCCGGCGGTGCCGCGGAGATTCATAAGAGTGTTGTCGGAGGGAGAGCCGAGGCCGTTTAAGGAGGGAAGCGGGAGGAAGGAGTTGGCGGAGGCGATTACCAGTCCGCAGAATCCGCTGACAGCGCGGGTGATGGTCAATCGGGTGTGGGGAATGCTGATGGGGAGGCCGCTGGTGGGGACGCCGAGTAATTTTGGGCATTCGGGAGAGATGCCGAGTCATCCGGAACTGCTGGATGATCTGGCGGTGAGGTTCATGGAGAACGGGTGGTCGGTTAAATGGCTGGTGCGGGAGATTGTGTTGTCGGCGACGTATGGGCAATCATCGCTGAACAGCGCGCGGGGGATGCAGATGGATGCGGGGAATGTGCTGCTGTGGAGGATGAATAGGCGAAGGATGACGGTGGAGCAGTGGAGGGATTCGGTTTTGTTCACCAGCGGGAGGTTGGCGAGGGGTGGGGGGAAGTCGATGGAGCTGGATGACGCGAATAATTTCCGGCGGACGGTTTATGCGAGGATCAGCAGGCTTAAATTAAATGATCTGCTGATGCAGTTTGATTATCCGGATGCGAACGTGCATTCGGAGAAGAGATCGGTGACGACGACGCCGGCGCAGAAGTTGTTCATGTTGAACAGTCCGTTTGTGATTTCGGGGGCGAAGAGTCTGGTGGCGAGGCTGAAGGCGGAGGGGGTTGAGGAG
>DASYUA010000043.1:0-3407 GCA_036001665.1 Tepidisphaeraceae bacterium | reverse complement strand
GGGGCGAGATTTTGATCGGGGGTGGGATCGGGCGGCGAGATGGGGGGGACGCCGTGTTCGAGGGGGAGGGCGTGGGCGAGGAATTTGCCGCGGGCGGGGAAGGCGGGCATGCGGGCGCGGAGCCAGGGGCGGAGTCGGTAGTCGATCTGGCCGAGGAGGAGCTGGGTGGTCCACTCGGGTTTCAGTTTTTCGCCGGCCCAGGTGAGGATCGGCTCGGATTGGTCTTCGGCGATGCGCTCATCACCTTCTCCGCCGGGCTCATCATCGACACCGTCGGAGATGAGGGGGGCGACTTCCTCTTCGAGCTGGGAGTAGAGGTCGTCGGTGTTGTCGCGGGTGTGGCAGGCGGTGCAGCGGAGGTGGAGGAGTTGGCGCTGGGAGAATTCGGGGAGGGATTCGTGGAAGAGGGAGGAGTGGTCGGTTTTGAGAAAGGAGGTGATGGATTGGCGCTGGAGGTCGGTGAGATCGAAGCGGGGCGCGCTGGTGGAGGCTGGAGAGAGGCAGCCGCGATCGAGGTTGGTGAGGGGGGGAGAGTGCAGGGTTGATTTGTTGTCGGGAAGATTGTGGCAGTTGAGACAGCCGGAAGAGGCGAGGAGGGATTTGCCGGATTCGGGGTTGGATTTGATGGGCGGAGCCTCGAGGGATTTTTGGGGGCGGGAGATGATGAAGGCGGTGAGGCGCTGGGCTTCGAGATCGGTGAACTTGAAGTTGGGCATGCGGATCCAGGCGTAATGCTGCTGGGGGTTTTTGAGGAAGGCGAAGAGGGCGGCGGGTTGGTATTTGGCCTTGATGTAGTTGAGGGGAGTGCGGCCGTTTTCCACGTCGATTTTTTCGGCATCGGGGAGAGTGTGGCAGGCGTTGCAGTGGCGGTGGGCGAAAAGGCGGCCGCCGGCGGCGATGAGCTCGTCGGAGCTTGGGGGGTCGGCGGGTTTGTCGGGGGAGTTGAGAGTGGAGAGATAGGCGGCGATGTCGGCCGCTTTGTTCTGGTCAATGGGGAGCTTGGGCATGGTGGCGTTGTGGCGGAGTGATTTGGGATTGGTGATCCAGTGGGTGATCCAGGTTTGGTTTAGTCTTGAGCCGATATTTTCGAAACCCGGGGCATCTAGCGCGAGTTCGGGCATGGGGAGATTTTGGAGAGTGTCCGTTGTCAGTGGTCCGTTGTCAGTTGTCAGTTGGCGGGCGGAAATGATCGTGGGTTGAAGTTTCTGGTCGGCGTGGCAGGTGAGGCAGCGGAGGTTGACGAGGAGGAAGCGGCCTTCGCGGAGTTTGGCCGAGGTTTCGAGCGCGGGGGCGGGATCATGGGTGAGGATGGTGGGGGGGATGGGTTCGGGTGGGAATTCGGAGCTGGACCAGTAGAGGCGGAAGAAGGCATCGCCGGTTTGAGGGCTGGTGTATTCGATGAGGAGTTGGTTTTTGCCTTTGTTGAGGGTGATGGTTTTGGTGGGTTCGTGACGCCAGTTGTCGCCGGAGAGTTCGAGGATGGGTTGGCCGTTGATGGAGAGTTTGGCCTGGCCGCGGCCGGCGAGGGAGAAGGAGAGATCGTCGCGGAGGCGGAGCTCGATGTTGCCGGAGAAGGTGGATTTGAAGGGGCCGGGGGGAGTGAAAGTTGACGGAGGTGTGTTCTCGGGAACGTAGAGGGAGGGGAGGCGGGCGATGCGGGAATCTTCTGGTGGGGAGTTTGGTTTGGTGGATTGGAAGGTGGCGATGAGGCCGGGGGGGGCGGCGCGGAGTAACGAAGTAGTGAGCAGGAGGACGGCGAGTATGATGAGCGAGCAGAGGCGGTTGAACATGGGCAGAGATATTACACTGGCTAATGGATGAAGTTGCGAGAGGATCGATTGAGGAGATGCAGAGAAGAATGATGAGCCACAAATGAGGCACAGATGCACACGGATGAGAAGAGGATTGATTGCGCGCTGGGGTTGCTCTACGCGGCCCTGATTCTGATGGCGGTGAGCCGTGGGACCTTAGGGCAGGGGGTGGCGACGCAGCCGGCGACGAAGAAACTGGTGGTGGCGGAGTATCAGGCGTTTGCTATGGGGCATCAGGGGGAGGTGGGACGGGGAAGAGCTCTGTTTTTGGAGGAGGGGAGGCTGGGGTGCGGCGGGTGTCATACGGTGGACGGGAAGGGGGGAAGGGCGGGGCCGGATTTGAGAGCGATTGGGGATAAGTTTGGGAGGAGCGATCTGGTGGAGTCGATCCTGGCGCCGTCGGCGATGATTGCGGTGGGGTATAGCACGAGCGTGATCAGGACGCGGAAGGGGGAGATGTATGATGGGATTCTCGTCGAGTCGAACGATCAGGGGGTGGGGATTGTGCAGGGGGATGGGAGGTTGGTGAGGATTGGGGCGGGGGAGATTGCGCAGCGGAGGACGACGGAGATTTCGCTGATGCCGGAGGGATTGCAGAATGGGATGACGCTGGTGGAGTTTGCGGATTTGATTGAGTATATGGCGAGCTTGAAGGCGCCGAATGTAGCGGAGCGCGAGGGGATGCCGGCGGAGATTGGGGCGCTGGAGCGGCCGATTGGGTTGAGTCCATTCAATTTGCCGGCACATAAGTTTGAGCATCCGGTGTGGTTTGGGCCGGTGACAGGAGCCGCTGGGGCGTTTGCGGTGGTGGAGCATGAGACGGGGAAGATTTGGATATTGGAAAAAAGTGGCGGGGGGGAGATGAAGAGTGTTTTTCTGGAGACGGGGCGGGTGATGAAGGGGACGCGGGGGTTGCTGGGGATCGCGTTTCATCCGCAGTATGCGAAGAACCGGCGGTATTTCATCGTGAAGCACTTTGTGGAGGAGGGGCGGTTCTCAACGCATGTTCTGGAAGGGGAGGCGGGGGAGGATTTGAAGCGTGATGGTGGGAAGGGGCTGCGGCGGGTGCTGAAGATGGAGGCGAGCGCGAATGTGCATTATGGGGGCGGGCTGCAATTTGGGCCGGAGGGATATTTGTATATCGGGATGGGTGATACGGGACCGCAGCAGGATCCGAATGGGAATGGGCAGAACATGGGGGTGCTGCTGGGGAAGATGTTGCGGATTGATGTGGATCATGGGGAGGAGAGGAAATTGTATGCGGTGCCGAAGGACAATCCGTTTGTGGGGAGGGCGGGGGTTCGGCCGGAGATCTGGGCGAGCGGGTTTCGGGAGCCGTGGCGGTTTAGTTTTGATCCGGCGACGGGGGAGTTGTGGGTGGGGGATGTGGGGCAGGATTTGTTTGAGGAGGTGGATATTGTGAGGCGCGGGGAGAACTATGGGTGGAATGTGTATGAGGGGTTTGAGCGGTTTTCGAATCGGTATTTGCGCGAGGGGGAGCGGTTTGTGCCGCCGGTTTTTGCGTATACGAGGAAATATGGGGTGTCGGTGACGGGGGGATTTGTGTATCGGGGGAAGAAGGGGGCGGGGTTTGAG
>DASYUA010000042.1:0-5550 GCA_036001665.1 Tepidisphaeraceae bacterium | reverse complement strand
CAATTAGCAACCCACACCCCCGCGCGACCGAAACCCCCCCATGATCCTCATCACCCAAATGCATCGCACCCGCCTTCATAATCCTTCTCTTAATCTCTCTCTTCCCTCGCCCCTGTACTCAGGGGAGAGGATCAGGGTGAGGGGTCTTCTGAATTCCGAATTCTGACTTCTGAATTCTCTTCGTCTCCCGTCACCGCAAAAAACACCTCCTCCAACGATCCCCCCGGCGCCAGCGCCCCCTGCAATTCCTCCGCCGTTCCCACCGCCGCCAGCTTCCCCCGATCGATGATCCCCACCCGATGACACAACCGCTCCGCCATCCCCAGCAAATGCGTGCTCAAAAAAATCGTCCGCCCCCGTCCCGCGCTCTCGTTGATCAACTCCTGAATCTGCCGCGACGCCCGCGGGTCCAGCCCATTGGTCGGCTCATCCAATATCAGCACCGGCGGATCATGCACCAGCGCACACGCCAGCGCCAGTTTCTTCTTCATCCCCATCGAATAGTTGATCGCATATTCCTCCTGCGCCTCGGCCAATCCCAGTTGCTCCATCAATTCCGCCTGCCTCATTTCCAACCCGCGACGCGCAATCCCATGCATCTGCCCCATGAACCGCAGAATTTCCCTCCCCCGCAGATAGTCATAAAACACCGGCACATCCGGCAGATACCCCACCACCCGTTTGACCCCCACCCGCTCCGCAAAACAATCCAGCCCGCCAATTTTCGCCGAGCCGGCCGTGGGCACCAGCATCCCCATCAGCATTTTGATCGTCGTGGTCTTCCCCGCGCCGTTCGGCCCCAAAAATCCAAACACCTCCCCGCGCTGCACATCCAGATCAAGCTTTTCCACGGCCGCAAACTGGCCAAAACTCTTGCCCAACCCAACCGCATGAATGACCGGCGAGGCCGCCTCCAAACTCATGCGGCGATTATAGAATGCCGGGCCCAACCCATTAACTGACCGATAATCTGAGCGCTTTTTTTGCAATAAATGGCCTGTGCGGTAGTATCAAAGTGTACGAACTGTCATGTACAGTTGAATTGCGCCTTGGATGGCATCGATCAAGCGGCGCAAAACGTTTAGCACAAATAGTTTGCGGCGAAAGCTCCTTCCGGGGTTCGCCGTGGGAGAATGAAGATGAAGAGGGCTCCTCTACTTTCCGCCGCCGTCGCCGCCGCACTGACGGGCGCTGCCTGGGCCGGCCCAATCGGCATCAACTACGTCGACACCGCCGATGACGGAGTGCGCGATGGCCTCCCCGATTCCTTGCTCCCGACAGAATCGGCCGGCGCTCCCGGTTATCAGCAAGTCGGTTGGAACAACATGGGCCGCTGGGGGCAGACGGTTGGCCTGAAGGACAGCACCGGCGCTGCCACCGGCGCCACGAGCACCTGGGATTCGGCCAACACATGGAACGATGGCGCAGGCGTCGGCAGCCCGGATGCCAAGCTGATGAACGGCTACCTCGATGCCACCGGCGAAGTCAACGACAACACAATTCCCTACGGGTTCTTCAACAACAAGAACAAACCCGAGGTCTACGCCGCCGGCCTCTCCGCCTGGCTCCTCTCGCAGGGCGCAACCAGCTATAAGGTCGTTGTGTACACCGACGGAGACAACTCCAGTGGCCGCAAGGGCGAATACTGGCTTCAAGCCGGCTCCGGCGGCGATCCCCCCACCATCCTTGGCCCCGATTTGACATCTCACGTCTTCGTGAGTGATGTCTCCAATTTTTCCGGCGCCTTTACCGAAGTTCCGCTTTCCGCCAATACTTTGGCCACCGCCGGCGAAGGAAACTTCTTCGTCTTCACCGGCCTCACCGCCGACAGCTTTATCCTCCGAAGTGAAGAATACGCCTCCGGCGTCGCCGGCGATGCCCTCCGCGCCCAGATCAACGGCCTGCAAATCATCGCCGTCGTTCCCGAGCCCGCGTCTTTGGCCCTCCTCGGAATTGCGGCCACCACACTGCTCGGACGCAGACGCCGAAATAAATAAACGAAGTTCAAGCAAGCAATTTCACAGTCGCCGACGATCCATTCGCCGGCGACCGTCTCGTTTATAGCCCCCCCTGATTCGCTCGCTACAATCCCACTTGCTCGTGCCACTGGCAGCTTGTCTGCCAGTGCTTTTCTGGGTGGCATGGGCAGCCGTACTCGGATGCCCGTGTCGTTCCGTTTGTAGCGACCACCCACATTTTCGACATGGCCAGCGTACTAAATCGCAAAACATGATCCCTCACCCAGTCAACAAAGTCATCGTCCTCGGCGGCGGCAGCGCTGGCTTCATGGCCGCCATCGCCCTGAAGGTAAAACTCCCCGCCCTCCAGGTCCTGGTCATCCGCTCCAAAGACATCGGCATCATCGGTGTCGGCGAAGGCTCGACGGTTCCCCTCACCAAATTCCTCCACGAATACCTCCAGGTCGGCCAAAAAAAGTTTCTCGAAGTAGCCCAACCCACCTGGAAACTCGGCCTGCGCTTCATCTGGGGCCCGCCGCAGCGCCCGCGATTCTTCTACACCTTCAGCCCCCAGCAACCCAATCACGTGCCGCCCGAATTACCCCGGCCCATGGCCTTCTACTGCTGGGATGATCCCGATTACGACCTCCCCTGCGCTCTCATGGCGCAGGACAAAGCCTTCGAGCGCTCTCCGGCCGGCGCGCCCATCTTCCCCAATCTGGCCTACGCCTATCACTTCGAAAACGAAAAGTTCGTCCAGTTCCTCGAGGCCTACGCGACCGCGCAAGGCGCGCAAATTCTCGACGACACCGTCGCCCACGTGAATCAAGACTCCGCTGGCGTCACCGGCCTGCTCCTCGCCTCCGGCCGCACCGAATCCGCCGATCTCTACGTCGATGCCTCCGGATTCGCCTCCCTCCTCCTCGGAAAAACCCTCCACGAACCCTTTGAAAACTTCAACTCCACCCTCTTCTGCGACCGCGCGGTGGTAGGGGGGTGGGATCGTTCCGCCGATGAGCAAATCCGCCCCTACACCACCTGCGAAACCATGGATTCCGGCTGGGCCTGGCAAATCGAGCACGAAAATCGCGTCAATCGCGGCTATGTCTATTCATCCAGTTTCATTTCCGACGAAACCGCCCAGCAGGAATTTCGCCTCAAAAACCCAAAGCTCGGCCCAACCCGCATCGTCAAATTCGCAACCGGTTCCTACCAGCGATCCTGGGTCAAAAACGTCGTCGCCATCGGCAACGCCAGCGGCTTCGTCGAACCATTGGAGGCCACAGCCCTCGGCGTCATCGCCATGCAGAGCCGCCTCCTGGCCGACACGCTCCTCGACACCAACCGCCTCCCCACCCCCTCCCAGATCTCCGGCTACAACGACTATCACCGTCTCAACTGGGCCGCCATCCGCGCCTTCATCGCCGTTCACTACAAGTTCAACACCCGCCTCGACACCGATTTCTGGCGCGCCTGCCGCGAAAAAGTCGAGCTGACCGAAATGGCCCAGCGCATCGTCGACTATTACCGCGAAAACGGCCCCAGCCGCATGTGGGAACCCACCCTCATCCACTCCCTCGATCAATTCGGCCTCGGCGGCTACTACGCCCTGCTCCTCGGCCAGCAGGTCCCCCACCAGCGACAATACACCCCCTCCGATCGCGAACTGAAAATCTGGACCGACCGCCAGCGCAAGCTGAAACAAATCGCCGACGCCGCCCTCACCGTCAAACAAACCCTGGAAACAATTCGCTCCCCACGCTGGAAATGGATGACCACCTAGCAAATCGAAATCACCACCCCTCCCAACCACAAGCCACCTACTCCTCATCCCCCGTCCGGCCCCGCCAGTCCCATTCCGTATTGGCCGCCCGAAACGCCAGCGCCCTGTCATCCAGCTCCAGCAATTTGGCCTCCACCGTCTTCCCCACGTACTTGTATTCCGGTTCCCCCGGATATGTCCTCTTGAAGTCTGATGTTTTGAACGTCAGCAGCAGCGTCGGCGGCAGCGCATCCCACCGGATCGCCCACGTCCCACCCAGCACATTCTGCCCCGGCGTAAAACTCCGCACCTCAAACGTCCCATCGCGCTTAAATGTGAAATCCCCCCCACACGCCGGCCCTCGCCACGTCCGCAGCAACTTCCCCTCCAGCGCCGCCAGTTCCGCTCCCTTACCCACCCCTCCCGGCCGGGTCGCCGCCGCCCCCTCCACTCCCGCAACAACCTTCCCATTCGTGACCCCGCCCGGCCCAATTTGCAGCACAAGAGCGACCAGGACGCACAGTGCAAAAGTCTTCTTCATCTGTCCTCCCAAAGTTTTCGCGCGTGGCCCCCAATCACCCACCCGCATTCCCCTTCGACGCGCCCGAGCAAGCAAAGTTCCCCCTTCGTGGCAGTTGCTCCGGCCCACACCCGGCCTTCCCTCTCCCCCGTACTCCCTCTTATCCCCTCGCCCCTGTACTCAGGGGAGAGGGCCAGGGTGAGGGGCTTTTTCTCCGCTGGGCCGGACATTCCTGTCCGCCACGCATCGATGTACTCATCGATGCGTAACTTCGTCCTTCGTCCTTCGTCATTCCTTCAAACAAATCAGTCTGAACATGCGATGGAGCAAGGCCATCGTCCTCGCGAAACTGCGGCAGATTCGGGCGGCCGGTGTGAACCCAAGCTGAACCACGCCCAGAGGAAAGTTGCGCCTGCTCCACCAGGCCGCCGTCTATCATTTCGGCTCAATCCCCACTGCAATGAGCGCGGCCGGGATAGAGCATGAGGCACGGACAAATCGCGGCCGAGAAGGTGTTTGAGCGGAGAAAAGCACGCAGCTCGCATTTAACTAGCTGCGTCCCCGTTGATTTCACTGGCTGGGATGCGAACCGGGCACCGGAGGGCCAAGCGAAAACCCTTTTCGCGTCAGCCCTCCCATTCCTGCAATCCCCCTCCTCCCTTCCTCCCCCGCCTTATTAAACTGCCTTCAGTCAGACACCGCAGGTGACGTCATCTCACCGGATTTCCGGGGGTGTGGGGGTGTCCCCCGCGTCCTCGAAATGGGATGAAAGCGCGCCACCCAACGCCAATGACCCCCCAAGACTCAATTGAACTAACCCACTCACCTTCCAGCCACCTGCCCTCACCAGAACCATTGCAAATTCGATCAGCACGGTAAACAGTTAGCTCTGAATTCTAAATTCTTCCCATCCAATCTGCTTGACATTCACCTAACACTGTGGTATATTCCCTGCCGAGGAACCAGAAACGGGGTAAGCCATGCACTCTCACCCACCCAGCCGTAACTTGGGAGATTCCCTGCCCTCAGGTTTCACATTTTACGTTTCACGTTTCATCTCCTCCCCCTGCGCGCGCCCCCTCGCCCATACGCCCACACCCCCAAACGCCCAAACCCGCATTTCCTCCACCCCTCCCGCTTTCATCCCACTTCCTCCACGGTTCCATCCCGCTTTCATCCCGGTTCTCACCCGGTTCCATCCCGGTTTCATCCCGCTTTTATCCCGCTTTTATCCCACTTTTTCCACCCCCCAAAACCGCAACCCCCGCTCCCCCCTCATCTTACATTTTCACGGCGTACCTTTTTCCCTC
>DASYUA010000041.1:0-2805 GCA_036001665.1 Tepidisphaeraceae bacterium | reverse complement strand
GATCTGGCGGAGGAGCAGTTGCCGCTGAATCTGGCGTTGTCGCTGCATGCGCCGAATGAACCGTTGCGGAGAGAATTGATTCCGTGGGCGGATCATTTTGCGCTGCCGGATATTCTGGATGCGTGCCGGTTTTACTTTGAGAAGACGGGTAGGGAGATCACATTTGAATATATTTTACTGGCGGGGGTGAATGATCAGGCGCAGCAGGCGCGCGAGCTGCTCAAGGTTTGCAGGACAATTCGGGCGAATGTGAATTTGATTCGTTACAACGAAGTGGCGGGATTGCCATATGGCAGGCCGAAATCCGGGGATGTGGTGCGGTTTCAGGAGATATTGCGCGAGGGGGGAGTCAATGTGCACGTGAGGAAAAGCCGGGGAAGGGATATTGATGCGGCGTGTGGGCAGCTTCGGAGACGGGAGGAGCAGGCCGGTCAGATGACATCGCTTCCAATTCTGACGTAGGAGAGTCCGGCACAGCCGGACCTACAGCGCTTACTAAATGGCGGTCATCACCGCGGCGGCAAGTGTGCCGCAGGTCATCAGAACCAAAATCATCACCGCATAGAGATGACCCATCACCTCATCGAAGTGATTGGTCTTTTCGGGGTCGATGCTGAGCTCTTCAAGATAACGGAGCCGCCGGGCGATGCTGGGATGGAACAATCCCCGGGCATTGATGGGAATGTTGTTGACGTATGCCACTCGATTCAGGGCGGCCGCAAAGATCGCTGAACCCTTCTGGCCGACGTAAGACTGCGGAACGCCGCCGCTGGTCGATTCCGCCGAGGACGCTGTGGGCCAGCCCCAATTAATTTCCATCATCCGGGCTGCAAAAACATCGGCCTGCCGTTCGAGCCTGCGGCTGAGATAGCCGAGCAGGATGAGCGTGCCCGCAACGAACATCCCGCCCCAGACGACTCTGACGGCGTCGCTTTGGAGCAACCATTCCAGGCGATTGCCGATCCACCGATCGAGCATTTGCCCCGGGCCGAGGCTTGCCAGGACGAGGATTGCGAAGAAGACGACAAACCAGGCCATGTGGTTATGCACGATGTGGCCCAATTCATGAGCGAAGACGGCTTCGATTTCGCGGTCGGTCATCGTTTCCAGGAGGCGGTCGGAGAGGAGGACGTAGCGCCATCCCGGCAGTAGGCCGATTACCGCGGCGTTGGCCATGCTGTAGTCGGTTTGCCAGAGCATGATGTTGCGATAGCGCAGGCCGCAGCGCTTGCAGATCGCTTCCAGTCGCTCGCGGAGGGGCGAGGGCTGGAGAGGCCGGGCGTTGAAAAGCCAGATCAGGAGAAACGGTGAGATCAGATAAACGAGAATCGCCGCCGGCACCATCATCAGCTCGCCCCAGCTCGGCCCGAACCGCGTGAGCGAGAGCAGGTCGCGCAGCAGGGTGATGAGCAGAATGGGGATTACGATTGGCAGGAGCTGCTGGCGAAGCGAGGTGATGAAGATGCGCGCAAAGCGAGGTGGGTCGTGCACCGGCATGCCGTGCATCAGTTCATCGAGGATGTTCTGTTCGCGGATGGCGCGCTCGGCGGGATATTCGGCCCACCACAACGCCACCCACGTGAGCATGGCCGGGGCGATGCCAACGATCATTGCGGGCAGTTGGAGCTTTGAGCCGAAGGTGGCCAGAACCAATTGCGTCCATGCGCCGCCGCGCGCCACATCCAGGGCCATCCAGGCTGGGATCAGCCAGCGGATGATGAGCATTCCGAGATTGAATCGACGAAAGGAGCGACGAAAGGTGCTGTGGACAGAGCGTCGGGCCAGCAGTCTGGACCAGACTGCCACGGCCGCGACCATGGCCACATAACCGCCCAGGAGGAGCGTCATCGAGTCGCGGGGCGGAGTTGGTCTGTGTTGGCGCTCTTCCGCCCCCACGAGCCAGACCGCCATGACCAGGAGAAGAATGACGCGGGACACGAATCGAAATCCTCGAAGCTCGCCAAACGTTGGCTGAAGCGGACCCTACAGCGCATTTACGCCGTTACCGTAACGGCGATGTCCAAACTTGTCGAATTCATGACCGAAGTCAGCGTCCGATAAGAGAATCCTATACCTGCCCCTCCCAATTTATCCAAATTAACGAAAGAGAGTCTAAAGTCGCACCGATACATCAAGTGCCAGATTAGCCAGATTAACGGGAGCACTTCGATGAACACGCCCGCAGCCATGAGAAAACGAATCGAACGGAAAGGGGCTGGTGTGGAGCGGCGAGCCCATCGCCGCCACGATCTGCAACAGCAGGCGATCCCTGTCGAGCGTTGGGATGTGCGGAGCAAGGCCGGCGTCGTGGTCGGCGAGCTTATGGATATGTCCTCCGGAGGAATGCGAATCCGCACCCAAACGCCCGTTCGCGCTGACCAGCAGATCCGTCTGCGGTTGAAGCTACCGACTTACGCGGGCATCAGCCCATTCATCGACACCGCGACCGGCGCGGCCAAGCCGAAGACCGAGTGGATCGGATGGATGGCCGTGTGCCGCGTGGCCAAGGTGGATGACAAGCATTACGACCTCGGCGGCCGGTTGATCGAGATGGATGATCTCGATCGCGGGATGCTGGGATTGTATCTGTCGACGCAGCCTTTGGCGGCGTAAGAAGAATTCCGCGACGCAAGAAAAAAACACCGGCCGATCCAGAGCACCTTATTTTTTCTACTGGATGGCCGGTGTTTCTTAATTGGTCCGAAGAATGTCGGGCAAGAGTGCCCGACCTACCGTACCTGGTTCAGGATATCGACAGCGCGAATCATCTTGCGAGCCAACTGCATTTTTTGCTTGTCGCGTTGA
>DASYUA010000040.1:0-12157 GCA_036001665.1 Tepidisphaeraceae bacterium | reverse complement strand
TCGTGGCCTTTCCCCTCGCATAGCACGTCGCCAGAATCCCCCGCGTCATCGGCACCAGGTGCGGTGTAAATGTAAGCGGTGGGGGGGCCGCGCCGGCGATTTTCCCAATCGCCTTGCTCATTTCCGGCACGTGCGGGTGCTTCAGCAACCCATACGCGCTCAGATCCTCATTCACCTCCGAATATCCGAATTTCGACTCTCCGCCGCCTCGTCCGGCTCCGCTGATGCCTGTCTTGGCGTCAATAATGATTCCCGATGTTTCAATCAGTTTTGAATTCACCAGCGGCGCGAGCGCCGTGAGCGACGCCGCCGGAAAACACCCCGGATTGGCGAGCCGGCTGGCCTTTTTCACCTCATTCGGCCAGACATCCGCCAGGCCGTATGTCCACCCGTCTACAAATCGATGGTCTCCTCCGATATCCACCACCTTCACCTTCGCCGGCACCTTCGCCAGGGCATCTTTCGATTCTCCCGTCGGCAGCGATGCAAACAGCACATCCAAGCCGGCCACTCCGGCCGGATCCCACTTGGCAATCACCAACTCGCTCAACTCACCCGAAATCCCCGGAAATCGTTCTTTGAGCTTCTGCCCTGCCGACGATTCCCCGGCCACATAAACCACCTCAAACTCCGGATGCGAAGCGCAAATCCGCAGCGCCTCCCCGCCGCCGTAGCCGCTCACACCCACAATTCCAACGCGAATGCTCATGCTGCGATTCTACTCATGACTTAGGCATGTGTATAATCGGGTCATGATCTTGGCACTTCCCTTCGCCGCAATGCCAGTCCCGCTCAAGGCAGACGCACACGGGGTCGTTCGCGTGGGCGGCACACGCGTGACGCTGGATACAGTCGTCGCCGCCTTCCGTAACGGCGCAACTGCAGAGCAGATCGCTCAGGATTTTGATGCTGTCTCGCTCTCCGACATCTACGCCACCATTACCTACTATCTCCATCACCAAAAAGAGGTCGATCAATACTTGGCCGATCGTGAGCGCCAGACCCAGGAGGTGATTCTCCAGAACCCGTCACTTTACGACCAGCAAGGCCTTCGCGAGAGACTCTTGGCGCGGCGAGCCAAGCAAGGTCCCTGATGCTGCTTATCGCGACTGATGAGAATTTCAATGGGAGCATTTTGCGAGGCTTGCGGCTTCGCCTCCCGCATTTGAACGTGATCCGCGTACAAGATTCCGAGATGTATAAGGCGCCCGATCCGGTGTTGCTCGAATGGTGTGTAAAGAATCAGCGCGTCCTGCTCACCCACGACACAACCACCATGACTCATCACATGACCGAGCGGGCGAAGGCCGCCCTTGAACTGCCGCGCATCGTTCTCGTGCCTGCAAATGTTTCTATTGGACAAGCGATCGATGAATTAATCCTGATCCTTGAGTGCAGCATTGAATCCGATTGGGAGTCCCCGATTCGAAGGATCCCTCTCTGAAACATCACTTCACCACCGGCAACCCCACCCCTTTCTCGGACACCTTCCCCCACCCACTCCCCAATTCCCCAAGCGGATCCGGCGGCAGAATATCCACCTTCTTCTCCCCCAATCTCGCCTCCCCTCTCTCCACCTTCGCCTGAAACTGCCGGCATTCCTTCAACAGCGCCTCCAGAATCTCCTCCTCGCGAACATTCGCCACCTTCTCCCCCTGCACATAAATAATCCCCCGCCGATCGCCCGCGAAAATCGCGATGTCCGCGCCCTCGCATTCCCCCGGCCCATTTACCACGCATCCCATCACCGCCACTTTGATCGGCAGCCGGATTTCCTCCGCCAGTTTCTTCCTCACCTCCTGCACCAGCTTGAAAAGATCCACCTGAATCCGCCCACAGGTTGGACACGCAATCAACTCGGCCCCCACGCGCTTGCGCAATCCCAGCACGTACATCAATTCCAGCCCATCCTCCACCTCATACACCGGATCGCTCGCATAGCTGATGCGGATCGTGTCGCCAATCCCGCTGCACAGCAGATGCGCCAATGGCGCAACGCTGCGAATCGTCCCCGTCTCGCGCGGCCCGGCGTGAGTGACGCCCAGGTGCAGCGGATAATCGAATCGCGCGCTGATCTCCCGATACGCGTCGATCACCAGCAGCGGATCGATGCTCTTGGCACTGATCACCACGTCATGAAAATCCTCTTCCCGGAAAATATCCAGATACTCTTCGAGCTTGGTGATCATGATCGCCAGGAAGTGCCCATGCTTGTTGTCCGAGAAAACTCCTCCCAGCTCCTTCAACCGCTTTTGCTTGTCCTTCCGCTCGACAATCGACCCCTCATTCACCCCCACCCGAATCGGAATTTTCTTCGCCGTGCACGCCTGAATCACATCCCGCACCTGAGACCGATCCGAAATGTTTCCCGGATTCAGCCGAATCTTGTGAACCCCCGCCTCCACCGCCTCCAGGGCCCGCTGAAAATGGAAATGCACATCCGCCACGATCGGCACCGGCACTCGCGGCAGAATCTCCTTGAGCGCGGCCGTATCCTTCTTCTCCGGCACCGCGACTCGCACCAAATCCGCTCCAGCGGCCGCCATCTTCAGGATTTCCGCCACGCATTTGTCGATATCATAGGTAAACCCGGCCGTCATCGTCTGCACCGAAACCGCCGCATCGCCGCCGATGCTCACAAATCCATGGGCCTCATCCCCAACGGTTACTTTCCGCGTTTTCCGCCTGCTGATCATCAATACATTGTAGCCACACGGCCGGCCTTTGAGCGACGACTACTCGTAGTTGGCCTTGATCCCCGACGGCTGCGGTGGCAGTTCGTTCGCATACAAATGCGAGATATCCCCCATCCCAATGCACTTCGGCACGGCCCACTCCTTGGATCGCTCATCAAACAAAATCGTCGTCACCGAACTGGGATGCAGAAAAAATCCCGCGAACATCAGCGGCAGCGGAATCTCCAGCAGATGCGCCAGCCAGCAAAGCCCAAATCCGCCGTGGCAGAATACCGCAATCCGATCCCGGTTGGGCCGAACTGGCCGATAGAGCCCACCCTCGCGCCCGTACCCATGCCGCGAAATGAACTCATCCGAATTCCCCTTCAGCTTCTCAAACCGCTCCCTGAAATTCGGCACTGACAAGCACGACAATTCATGCCAATTCTCCTGCGTCGCATAAGGCGCTTTGGCCCGAATAATTTCCCCCGGAATGTCCCACATCACCAGTCTTCCCCACGGCTCAAGCGTGAGTCGGCAATCCGACAGTTCCGCCATCCAATCTTCAACGATGCCTTGCATCCCCAACCGCTCGGCCGAATATTGCATCGTCGCCTTCGCGCGCCCCATCGGGGATGAATAAATGTGCGTCGGCGCGATCCGTTCCATTCGCTCCGACAATGCCCGCGCCTCCAGATGCCCGGCCGGGGTGAGATTATCGCGCTCGTAATCCGGATCGGCGTGTCGGATGATGTATAGTCGCATCGGCCGGCAAGATACAGGAGATCAGCCATGAAAGCTTGGTTGCTCAAGGACCAGAAGGGGCTCGCTTCAATGAAGATCGGCGACGCCTTCGAGCCGCACGCTCCCGCCGGCGAGGCCGTCGTGGAACTGTTTTATGCCGCGCTGAATCCGGCCGATCGATATCTGGCCGAGGGGCACTATCCCGCGCGGCCGACGTTTCCTCACATCCTCGGCCGCGACGGAGTGGGGAAAGTGATCGATGTTGGCCCGGGTATTGCCGGCGCACGGGTGGGGGATGCGGTGATGATCCTGCGCGGGGAGACGGGCGTGACGCGGCCGGGCACGCTGGCGGAAAAAGTCGCCGTGACGGCCGACAATCTGGTGCCCGTCCCGCCCGATTGGAGCATCGAGGAAGCGGCCTGCGGCACGCTGGTCTATCTCACCGCCTATCAGGCGCTGACCGACTGGCCCGACTTGCCGCAAAAAAGCCGGGTATTGATTACCGGAGCGTCGGGAGGAGTGGGCGTGGCGTCGATTCAACTGGCCAGGGCGATGGGGCACGAGCCGATTGCCCTCTCGCGCGATCAAGCGAAGTGGAAGAATCTGAAGGACCTTGGCGCAACCATCGTGCTCGATCCCAACGATGCGCAATGGGTTGAGAAGCTCAAGGAGATGCTGCATGGCCAGAAGATGGAGCTGGCCATCGACAATATCGCCGGGCCACTCTTGCCGCGAGTGATCGATACGTTGGGACAAAACGGAAGGGTGAGCTGCATCGGGCAATTGGCCGGCCCGGTGCCGCAGTTCAGTCCGGCCACGTTGTTCTTCAAGCGCATCTCCATGAAGGGCGTTCACGTCGGCGCATACAACGCCATGCAGGCCCGACAGGCGTGGGGGAAAGTGCTGGAACTGCTCAAACGCACCAAAGCGCGGCCGATTGTCGATTCGATTTTTCCATTCGATCGTGCGCTGGATGCATTTGAAAAACTGAAGAAGGGGCCGATGGGGAAGGTGCTGGTGAAAATACGATGAGCGCGGAAGCTTGAAGCGGCTATCGCCATTCATGCCTCGGATACCGCCGCGAGAGTTGTTTTTTCAGCTCGGGATAGAGATTCCGCCAGAAGTTTGCCAGATCCTCGGTGAGCTGAAGCGGCCGCATGTTGGGGCCGAGGATTTCCAGCAGAATTTTCTGCCGGCCGGCGGCGATGGTTGGGGTTGAATCCAGGCCATAAAGGTCCTGGATTTTGGCCCGCCCTTTTGGAGCGGCGGCCGGATCGTAGTGGATTTTCATGCGCCATCCGCGCGGCAGTTGAATGCGCTCCGGCGCCATCTTCTCAATAAACTGCTGGTCCTCCCACGAAAGCGCATCCCTGATGAAGGGAAGCAGCGGTTTATCGACGATGTTTTTCACCCGCGTCGCACCCTGACAGAATTCTTCGATGATCAGCCGCATATCCTCATCGCCGTAGTCGATCAGCCGGCGCTCGGGAAACCATCTGGCGACGCACCGGGTGCGCGCGATCCATTGATCCACTTCCTCGGTCCACGATTCGAGCTTCAGCGCGCCGCGAATGATCTGTTCGGCGAGAATGGGTGCGGCCAGTTTTGGATCGGGACCGCGAGGAGCGAATTCCGATATGATCAACCCATCAAAGCTATCCCGCTCGACCGTTTCGACGGCCTTGGTATCAGGATTGAACTCGGTGATCCGTTCATGTGCTATCTGGTGCCCCAGGACCTCAGATACCCACTGTGTATCAATTTCAGTGATGAGTGAAAGAATGGTTTTAGAAGCGGAACCCGAGCCAATCTCCGTGATTTCAATGGGCAGAAGGATGCCAACGTGCTGGGCAATGGTACTGGGATCAAGCTGCGCTCGCCGATTGTTCGTAAGAGCGGCCGCCAGATTATTTTGATTCAGGCGCACCGCGAGATGGTCAGGAAACGCCACCAACAGCGATTTCGCAATCGATTCGAGCGAGTCATCTCCTCGGGCAGGCGCGCGAAGGTTCGCGGAACCGGCCGCGGATTCGAAGAGATGGGTTGTCTTGTCCACTTCGCGGCACGCCTGGGCATTAAGGCCACGCGATGAGCACCTGGCCGGGTCGAACCGCAGGTGATGCGCGGTTTCCATAGCGCGCTCGAGGGTGATGAAATCAGACCGCCGGCCAGGCGGAAAGTCCTCTTCAAACGTGTGCTTCGTATTGGGCAGGAGAATTTCGCGCTCGGTGATGAGCGCGGCCCAGAGGCAGGCGCGGCGCAGACAATTTCGCTCGGCCGCGGCGACGAGCATGCGCGACAGCCGGGGGTGCATCGGGAGATGCGACATTTGCCTGCCCGTTGCGGTGATCGAGCCACCTTCAGACGCAAGAGCCCCCAGATTGATGAGGGTCTTCTGCGCCTGCGCGACGGCGGCGGCGATGGGCGGTTGGAGCCAGGGAAATTCCCGCGGATCACCCACGTTCATCGCGTAAATCTGAAGCAGCGCATCCGTCAGATCGAGCCGCTGGATTTCCGGCGTCGAATGCGGAGGACGGTGGCGGTCATCGGCCTGAGTCCACAGCCGCGTCGCCGTCCCCGCAGCCGTTCGTCCAGCCCGGCCAGCGCGTTGATCCGCGGATGCCCGGCTGATCGGCTCGATCACCAGCGCGTTCAGGCCGCGACGGGGATCGAATCGATTGATCCGCGCCAGCCCCGAATCGATCACGTGGCGGATTCCTTCAATCGTGATCGATGTTTCGGCCACGTTCGTCGAGACGATGATCTTCCGTCCCTTGGCCGGCCCGACAGCCGCATCCTGCTCGCGCGGCGATAGCTGCGAGTGCAGCGGGAAAAGCGCCAGCGGATTCCCATTGCGGTCCTCGTGCGGCAACATTTCCAGTGTCCGCCGGATCTCGTATGCACCAGGCATGAAAATCAGGATGTCTCCATCTTTTTCTTCCTCGAGAATGTCCCTCGCCGCATCGGCGGCCAGTTCCCAGACAGGAATGGTTCCAGACCGCGACGTGCGCAGTTTCCCGACGATCGCCTTGCGCGCGGGACGTTTATCCAAATAACGAATATCGACCGGATAGGCACGGCCGTGCGTTTCGAGCGTTGGGCAAGCCAGATATTCCGCCACCTCTTTCGTATCCAGCGTCGCGGACATCACAATCAGGCGCAAATCCGGCCGGGATTGCTTCTGAAGACGCTTGATCAAGGCCAGTGACAGATCGCTGGCGAGGTTGCGCTCATGAAACTCATCAAGGATCACCGCGCCGACCCCCGGCAGCTTCGGCTGTGCCTGGATGAGCCGCAGGAACAGGCCTTCCGTAAGAAAACGAATCCTGGTCTTTGCACTGATCTTTGATTCATGTCGCGTTTGAAATCCCACCATATCTCCCAGAGACGAATCGAGTTCCTGCGCCACCCGCTGCGCCACCAGCCGCGCTGCCAGGCGTCGAGGCTGAAGAATAATGATCTGCGGCTGAAATAATTCAGCGTCGAGCAGGATTTTCGGCACCTGAGTCGTCTTCCCCGAGCCTGTCGGGGCCGTGAGCACGAGCCGGTTGTTGTCTTTGAGAGTTTCAAGGACCCGCTCGCGGATGGCATGAATTGGAAGCGTCATTCGGGTGCAGGTGGTGTTACTTCAGATAATCAAATCAAATATTTCATGAACAGGTAAGCCAACCCGAGCAAACTAAAGAACCCCGCGATATCGGTTACCGTCGTGGCAAAAATCGTCGCCGATTGTGCTGGATCAAAGCCCAGCTTCTTCATGAGCATGGGAATGCCCGCGCCGCTGATGCTGGCGAGGGTATGGTTGATGAGGAGGGCGAGGCCGACGACCAGGCCGAGCATGGGTTTTCTTTGCCACAGCATGGCGACGGCGGCGGTGATCAGGCCGATGGCCAGGCCGGTGAGGACGCCGACCATGACCTCGCGCATGATCAAGTGGCGCAGGAGAGCGCGGTCCACTTTGCCGGTGGAGAGGCCGCGAATGGCAACTGACATGGCCTGCGCGGAGGTATTCCCGCCCATCCCGGCGACGATCGGCATATAGACGGCCAGAACGGTGAGCTTTGAGATCGTCGGATCGAAGAGGCTGACGACCCACCCCGCCATGAAGGCCGTGGCGAGGTTGACGATGAGCCAGCCAACGCGCTTGCGGAAGCTGAAATGCCAGGGGCTGCTGAGGCGCTCTTCAGCGCCTGCGCCGAACATTTTCTGCACATCTTCCGTGGCCTCTTCCTGGATGACATCGACCACGTCATCGACGGTGATGATGCCCAGCAGTTTGTTTTTATCATCGACGACGGGCATGGCCAGATAGTTGCGATCGCGGAAAACGCGGGCGACTTCCTCCTGGTCCATGGTGGCGGGGACGCTGGTAACGGTGGGGCGCATGATCTGCGAGAGCCGTTTTTCTGGACGGCTCATGATCAAATCGCGCATGGAGAGGACGCCGACCAGATGGCCGCGCTTGTCGACGACGTAAACATAGAACATTTGCTCGAGCGTCTCGTTAAAGCGCCGGAGCTCTTCGATGGCCTGCCCGACCGTCAGATCTTCATCAAGAGCCGTGACCTCCGGCGTCATGATTCCGCCGGCTGTGTCCGGGGGATATTGCTCGAGCTGGCGGGTCTGGGCGGCCTCGGCCAGGGTCATTTCGCCCAGGAGCTGATCGTGCAGCGGGCCGGAAATGTGCTCGAGAATGTCCACGCGGTCATCGGGCTCCATGGCCGCCAGGACCATGGAGGCTTCGGGGGGCTCCATGCGCGAGATGACGGCCGCGGCCTGGGCCGGGTCCATCTCCGAAAGGACAGCGGCGGCGGTGTTGGGATCGAGATATTCGGTGACGTCGGCGGAGAACTGGCGGGGGAGTTTCTCCAGGACTTGCGCCCCATCGGTCGGCGTCAGCTCCTCGATACGCTGCGCCACGTCGCGATCGGGTTCGGCAGGGGCGGGCGAATCGGGGGTGGGCGCATCGTGCGCCGCCTCGCGCTCATCGATTTCCCGGGAGTCTCGATTCATCGCGTATTGTCCGTATCAAGTCAGCGCTGCATACCAGAAGAGGGTCACCGCTTCTTTTACCAGGTCGTGATTGGAATGGAGTTGCGTGTCGAGGCCGGCCAGGTCGAAACCGCGCTTCAGGAGGAATTGCCCGGCCGGAACGTTGTTGGTTTTCGACTGTGCGGCGACGGCCCGCAGGCCAAGGTCGCGCGCCTGCTGGATCGACTGAAAAAGCATCGCTGACCCGACGCCCTGTCCTCGATGATCAAAGTCCACGCGCAGGTCGATGAGTCGGAACGTCGAGTTGGCAGGCTGGGGCTGGGCGAGGAGCGATGCGACGACCACGCCCTCGTGCTCCGCCACCAGCGCCAGGCCGTCTTCAATTTCGCCGACGATCTGCTTCATCACAAAGCGCGTCTCATCGTCCATGGCGTTGGGTTCGATTATCTTGGTTCGCAGGGGCCGTTCATCCAATTTCCAGACCTGCGCGAAACCTTCGCCGGTCCGTTCCACGTGAAGGTAGTTGGCGGAGGTAATCGTGGCGTCGATATCGACGAGCTGATCGAGATCGGTGGCCACCGCGGGGCGAATCTGCATGCGCAGAGGATATCACGCCCGCGCTGGCTTTGCCCATGGCTCGGTGGGCGCTGCTTTTTCGGCCTGGGCCTTTGATTCACGCGGAGGTTGGGCGGGGCGGGTAATTGGGAAGGTCAGCCGCGCCCGCGTTCCCACGCCAAGTTCGCTTTGAATCTCGGCGGTGCCCTGATGAAGCTGGGCAATGGTCTTCACGATGGCCAGGCCCAGGCCCAGCCCGCCGGTCAGTTTGGCTCGCGCCTTATCCACTCGATAGAAGCGGTCGAAAACGCGCGGGAGGTGCTCGGGCGGGATGCCGGGACCTGAATCGATCACATCGACCTCGACCTTTTGGTCGGCTACCCGGCCCAGGAGGGTGATGGTGGAGCCGGAAGGGGAATACTTGATCGCATTCTCGATGAGGTTGCCGACGGCGCGCTGAAAGAGCTGGCGGTCGAGCTCGGCGGTGATTCCGCTCTGGGTCTCCACGGCGATGGAAATACCGCCTTCCGATGCGGAAGCCGAATAGAACTCGGCGATGCGGGCCAGTTCCTGTGAGACATTCACGGACTCGCGCTGGATCATCGTTTCGGGACTCTCAGCGCGGGCGATGAACATGAGGCTTTCGATCAGCGAAGAGAGGCGCACGCATTCTTCAAGGCATGAGGCAAGGGCATCGCGATATTCCTCCGGCTTGCGCGCCCGGGCCAGCGCCACCTCGGCGGCATTGCGCAGGTTGTGCAGGGGCGTGCGCAGCTCGTGGGCGATGTCGGCCGAGTAGCGGGAGATGCGCGAGAACGCATCTTCGAGGCGACTGAGCATGTCGTTGAAGGACATGGCCAGCAGGGTCAATTCGGCCGGCATTCCGGCCAAATCGAGTCGAACGTTGAGCGTGCTGGCCTTGATCTGGCCCACGGTGGCGCCCATTTCCGCCAGTGGTCGCAGTCCGCGGCGGGCGAGCAGATAGCCGACCATGCCGCAGATGAAGATGGCGGCTCCCAGCACATTGCGCATGCGATCGCGGAAGTGCCCCAGGACGGCGGATTCTGAGAGATGATCGCAGGCGATATGAACGATGAAATTCCGCGTGCCGCTCCTGTTGCTGATCTCGACGGACATGGCGCGAAATGACTGGCCCTGTGCAGATTCAAGCTCGTAGGGTTGTTTTGTCCTGCCCTTGGATATCCAGTTAGCCTGGAATGAGCCAACGGGAAGCGCCTTCTCCATCTCGGGCGTTTCGATGATGACGTGCCCGACGACATCCTTCACGCGGATCCAGACCGGTTCCATGCTTCGCGCCTCATATTCGAGTTGCACCGACTTCTGGAGGGCGGCGACGTTGAGCGGGTCCTCGACGAGGATGGGCTGGACTTCTCTCAGCTTGCTCATGAGACGGGCATCGTCAGACCATTCGAGCTGGCTCTTGAGCGCCCAGTAGAGCAGGATGGTGGTCAGAAGGAGCAGGAGGAATGCGGAGACGCCGTAATACAGCCCCATCCGCAGCGCCAGGCTCCACGGCCGGCGCACAGCGCGCCGAAGCGGGGCCAGAGCGCCTTCAATGGCGTTCCTCAAGGACATATCCAACGCCTCGGACGGTGTGAATCAGCTTGGTCTCAAACGGATCATCCACTTTCATGCGCAGCCGGCGGACGTGGACATCCACCACGTTGCTGTCGCTGTCGAAGTTCATGTCCCAGATCTGCTCGGCGATCAGCGTGCGCGAGAGGACTTCCCCAGTGCGACGCGCCAGAAGAGAAAGGAGGGCAAATTCCTTGGGGGTCAGGTCGAGCCGCTTGCCAGCGCGGGAGATACGATGGCCCGCCAGGTCGATTTCCAGGTCGGCCAATTTCAACGGCCCGAGCTGGCGATTGGGGCCGCGACGGAGGACCGAGCGCACCCGCGCCAAGAGCTCGGAGAAAGCAAAGGGTTTGACGAGGTAATCATCGGCCCCCAGCTCCAAACCGCGGACGCGGTCCTGGACCGTGTCACGGGCAGTTAGAAAAAGAACGGGGGTTAAAGAGCCTTCTTTGCGCAGATTTTCCATGATCGACCAGCCATCGCGGCCGGGGAGCATGACATCGAGGATGATCAGATCATAGGGGCTGAGATGGGCGAGGCGCATGCCTTCATCGCCTGTGGGGGCGGTGTCGGCCACGAAGCCTTCTTCAGAAAGGCCCTTCTGAAGATATGCGGCCGTCTTGGCCTCGTCCTCAATGATGAGTATCTTCACCGTTGATCCTTGGCCATCAAGCATACCCGCGCTGCGGCCAGTACACAAAAAAGCAGTGAAACCACTGCAAATTCCAAGAGGACCAGATGCCTTCCATAGACATGCCGCTGGAGCAGCTTCGGCAATACAAGCCCTCTCTATATCGGGAGGAAGACTTCGGTTCCTATTGGGAATCGACAGTCGCACAGGCGCTGCGCCAGCCACTGAACGCCGAACTCATACCCTATAACCTGCCTTCCAGCGCACTTCAGTGCTATGCGGTGCGGTTTGACGGATTTGGAGGGGGCAGGATCGCGGGTTGGTTTGTGCGGCCGGCGGCGGCCGAGAAGTGCCCGGGAGTGTGTGTTTATCACGGCTACAGCGGGCGAGCGCCCCGCCCGGTGGATTTGATGCACATCGCCGCCCAGGGGTTGTGCGTGCTCAGCATGGATACGCGGGGCCAGAACAATCAGTCGCAGGATACGGCGATCAGCGCGGAGGGGCATTACATGGGGTGGATGACCCAGGGGATTCGTGATCCACAGAGTTACTACTATCGGTATGTTTATGCCGATGCGCTTCGGGCGCTGGAGCTGCTGGCCAGGCGTGAAGAGGTGGATGCGCAGCGACTTGCGGTGACCGGGGCCAGCCAGGGGGGAGGTATTTCGCTGGCCGTGGCAGCGCTGTCCAGCCGGCCGAGGTTGTGTCTCCCGGATATTCCGTTTTTGTGTGATTACAAGCGAGCAATCACGATTGCGACGTCGGGGCCGTATCCGGAAATCCCCAGTTTTCTGAAATCGTTTCCGAATCTGTATGACACAGTGCTGCGGACGCTGAGTTATTGCGATTGTTTGAACCTGGCGCCCTGGATCAAGTGCCGGACGGTGATTTCCAATTGTCTCTGGGATGATGTTTGCCCGCCGAGCACCATTTTCGGCGCTTATCATCACATCACCGCCGAGAA
>DASYUA010000039.1:0-2729 GCA_036001665.1 Tepidisphaeraceae bacterium | reverse complement strand
ATCTACCGCCAATTCCCCCGCTCGACCCCCCGTCGTCCTCGCCCGAACCTCCGGCCAACCCCAACTCGTCTTCGACCCCGCCCCCCAACGCCCCAATCCCACCACCAAACCCATCCTCGCCGCCAAACAAATCAAAACCTCTCAGTCCCTCATCACTCCCGTCCAAATCAACAACACCGCCTACTTCGCCGCCAAGGATGGCAACTTCTACGGCATCAACACCGACTCCCTCGAAGTCGTCGAGCAGCTCAAGCTCGCCCAACCCGTCAATCGCCTCATTCGCGATGGCTCCAGGCTCAAGGCCGAATCCCTCCCCCCCAACGCCCAGACCGTCCTCGATTTTGGCAGCTCCATCGATGCCCTCGATCCCGAAAACGCCGATCCCTCCGGCACCGCTGCCTCCATCGCCGGAAAACCCCTCCCCCAGAAATTCAGCCAGCACCTCTTCGCCGAAAAACAGGTCGTCTCCCTCAACGGCAAGCTCTATCGCCCCCTCACCCTCGGCGGCATCAGGATCCTCGATGGCAACAATGTCTCCGAGCACACTACCAAAGTCGTCGGCATGGGCCTCTGGAAAATCGCCCTCCTCCCCCAGGGCCCGATGGGCTATGACAACACCTCCGTCTATGCCCTCGACGACAACCTCCGCCCCACCAAGCGCCTCATCAATCTCGACCCCGACGTCGGCCGCTGGACCTCCGCCCGCGTCAACTCCTTCCTCGCCAGCGATGGCAAATCCCTCTGCTTCCTCAGCGCCTACAACAACAAAGCCCGCATGATGATCTGGTCCCCCCACGGCAGTAAAAAACTTCGCGAAGTCCCCGTCACCTACAACGAAACCATCACCACCGAGGGCAATCGCCTCATCCTCCTCGGCGATGGCTACCTGTTCTGCGGTGGCGAGCTCACCTGGCTCCCCTCCGGCGACGCCGCCCCCCTCCGCTTCGCCATCGGCGCTCCCATCCCCTCCGCCGCCGCTCCCGCCCGCCGCTCCGCTGCCATCATCACCCCAACCGCCCCCCGCAAAGTCCAAAACTTCACTCCCCCCATCGTCTCCGGCGACAAAATCCTCGTCGGCCACGCCGCCGGCAACGTCTACGTCTTCGACACCAGCACCTTCGCCGCCCCTTCATCCGGTCAGGACGGCACCGGCCGCGCCCAATCCAATCCCTAGCCAAGGCTAAATGATGGGGCGGACATTCCTCTCCGCCGTCTGGTGGGGCGGACATTCTTGTCCGCCGTCTTTCGTAGGGGCGGCTTCAGCCGCCGGTGCTCTGTGGCCTCGCCACTCTGTCAGGCCACTACTCCCTGACTAGCGCCGCCTCCCTTCCCTCCTGATCGACCTCCGCCTCCACCCTCTCCTCCGGCCTCTCCCCCACATCCAGCAATATCGCCACCAACATGTCGCTCATCACGTTCACCGCCGACCTCACCCGCGCCAAAATCCAGTCCACCGGAATAATCAGCGGCAGCGCCGCCGCGATCACCTGATCCGGAAACCCGGCCGCCCCCAGCACCAGCGGCAGCACGATCAACCCCGCCTCCGGAATCCCCGCGATCCCCGCACCCGCCATGATCGACGACACCACGATGATCATCTGCTTGGAAATCGGCAGGTCCATCCCGATCGCCTGCGCCAAAAACAGCGCTGCCATCGCCTCATAGAGCGTGATCCCGTCATTGTTCAACTGCGTCCCCACGCACGCCGACAGCCGCGCCGACTGCGCTGACACTCCCATCCTCTCCAAGCCTCTCAGCGTCACCGGCACCGTCGCCAGACTGCTGTTGCACGAGAGGCTCGTCAAAATCGCGTCCGCCCCCTTCCCGATATATTCCCGCGGCGGCTTGCGCCCAATCAACCACGCCACCAGCGGATAATAAATCAGCGAGTGTACCGCCATCCCCAGCAGCATGATGCACAGGAACAGCCACAGATATTTGAACACTCCTAATCCCGATTTCCCCACCACCTGCGACACCACCAGCAACACCGCAAACGGAATGATCTCCACAACCCACTCCAGCATCTGCACGAAAATCGCGTAAAACGTCTCCACAAATTCCCCCACCGCCCGCGCCGCCGGCCGCTCATGCACCCGCCGATATGCCGCCCCCGTAAACAGCGCCAGCAGCACCACCGTGATCACGTTGTTCTCAAAAAACGGCTCGACGATGCTTTTCGGCACATAGCTCGAAACATTCGCGATCACCCCCAGCGTCCCCTTGTGCGACTCCGCGATTTTCTGCTGCGCCTCGGCCTGATTGCCATGCACCTTCTCCACCAGCGCATCCAGATTCCCCCTCCAGTGCCTCCCCGGCTTCAGCACATTCATGATGATCAGCCCAATCGCCATCGCCACCGAAACATTGATCAGGCAAATCAACAGCAGCTTCGCCCCCCGCCGCAGCGGAATGTTCGTCTTCACAAACCCATCCAGGATCGCAAAGAAAATCAGCGGAATCGCCAGCGCCCGCAGCAATTTCACCGGCAACAACCCAATCTGCCCCAAATGGTCCGTCGAAACCCCCCACAAAATCGGCCTGTCCCCAAAAACCACCCCCAGCAACGACCCCAACGCCAATGCAACGATCACCCGAATCCAAAGCGGCGTCCGAAACAACAACGACGGCCGCGGCGGCAATGTCGAGCATTCAGCCATTCCCCGACAATATATCCGAACCCCTCCCCTCAAATCAGTCCCCCCCCTCCCTCTTACTCTTACTCCTCC
>DASYUA010000038.1:0-54702 GCA_036001665.1 Tepidisphaeraceae bacterium | reverse complement strand
GGGGGTGGTTGAGGCCGAGTTATGCGGGGGAGGCGATTGCGGGGGCGGCGGATGTGGGGGAGACGGCGGCGCTGAGCGGGGCGGCGGGGATGCCGCCGAGGGAGGAAGTATGGGGGGAGGAAAATGGCGATCCGGTGGGCGGGGAATAGACGGTGGAGGCGAGGCCGCGATTGCGGCAATTTGAAAGCTCCGGATAATTAGTTTTTTTAATGTTGTCAGTCGCGACAGGGTGAGAATCAGCCACATTTCAGGAATGTTCGGCCGAGCCGGACCTACGGGAGTGATGGGGGCTTGCGCATTCTCCCCGCCGCCAGACGCTTCTGCTGCCACCCCAGGGCCACTCCGTCATCCGGTTCTTCTTCTATCGAATCGCCGTCGGGACTGAGATCGGCGCCGGCGTCGTCGATGGACTCTTCATCGTCATCCTCGGCCGCGATCCAGGTTTGCACGGGCACCCAGGTTGGGGGCTTTCGGCCGGGGGTGGCGGAGGATTGGAACATGGGGCCCAGGGGGGCGGTGTCGACGAGGAGAAAGCCGTATTCCATCTTGGAGATGACAGCGCCGTCGTGGATGCGCTGCAACACTTCGTTGAGGGAGATTCCCCAGATCTCAGCGGCCACGATCGGTACCACCCAGCAGGACATTCCTTTGCTCCTTGCAAGCCGATTTTGTCATCGGCCGGAGGCAATCCATGCCTTAAGCAAATGGAGCATATGAAGTTGTGGCCGATTTTCCAGCAATTGGCGGGGGAATTGGCCAATAATTCGTGGGGCGGCAATGTCGCCGACAGTGCGGTTGTGCGCGGTAGTATTGAAAAAGAGGCCGGGTGCGCGGGGTTTGTGCGTGTTGTGGGACGGCGCTTTGTTCTTAAACTGGATGTGAGACATCGCTGATTGGACCTGCGAAGGGGTGGCAATTTCAAACTGGGTAGGTTTATGGACCGCGAGCGGCTTTTTGAATTGCTCGATCAGTTCAAGATTGAGACGCCGAGCTGGGGGTATGCGGACACGGGGACGCGGTTTGGAAAGTTTCGTCAGGCGGCGGCCGCGGGGACGATCGAGGAGAAGCTGGCGGATGCGGGGGTGGTGAATAAGTTCACGGGGTGTTGCCCGACGGTGGCGGTGCATGTGTTGTGGGATTTTTCGATGGGGGTGGATGCGACGGCGACGGCCAAGGTGGCCGAGAAGCATGGGGTGCGGATTGGGTCGGTGAATCCGAATTTGTTTGAGGACCAGATTTACAAATTCGGGTCGGTGTGCAGCCCGGATGAGCGGGCGCGGCAGCACGCGGGGCGGCACGTGATCGATTCGATTCACATTGCCAGGGCGGTGGGGTCGAACGTGCTGAGTTTGTGGCTGGCGGATGGATCGAATTATCCGGGGCAGGATGACATCGTCACGCGCAAGCACCGGCTGCACGGGGCGCTGCGGCAGTGGCACGATGCGATGCCCAGGGGGATGACGATGCTGGTGGAATACAAGCCGTTTGAGCCGGCGTTTTATCACACGGACATCGCGGACTGGGGGATGGCGTATATTTTCGCGCAGGATGCGGGGCCGAACTCGAAGGTGCTGGTGGACACGGGGCATCATTTGCAGGGGCAGAACATCGAGCATTTGGTGGCGTTTCTGCTGGATGAGGAGATGCTGGGGGGGTTTCACTTCAATGACCGGAAGTATGCGGATGATGATCTGACGCTGGGGAGCATCGATCCGTACGCAGTGTTTCGGATTTTCCATGAGGTGAGGAACGCGGCCGAGATACACGGAAAGGATGTGTCGAAGATCGCGTACATGATCGATCAGTCGCACAATTTGAAGCCGAAGATCGAGGCGATGATTCAGACGGTAACGAGCGCGCAGGAGCTTTATGCGAAGGCGTGTCTGGTGGATCGGAAGAAGCTGGCGGATGCGCAGGCGCGGATGGACATCATCGATGCGGAGGGATGTTTGAAGGAGGCGTTTGCGACGGATGTGAGGGGGATGCTGGGGGAATGGAGGAAGAGGAAGGGGATGGAGGCGGAGCCGATGGGGGCATATCGGGCGAGTGGATATGAAGGGAGGGTGGCGAAGGAGAGGGAGGAGGGGCGGACGGCGCGGGGAGGGCGGCGTGATTCTTATGCGTGATTTATATTTGAGATGGGCTATAATCAAGATGTAGACAAAGGAGGATTGCGTGCCGCGAGTTGAGGCGATTCGGGCTGAAATTCAGCGATTGATCCGGGCCGTTCCGTTTCGGCGATTTGTTGTGAATCTCGAGAACGGCGATCGGGTGCTCATTGAGCATCCTGAGAATATTGCCTTTGATCCGGATGCGAAGACGAACGGAAGTGAGTTCTACGTGATCAGCGGAGAACTTCGGCTTTTCAACACATTCGCGGCCGTCTCAAGCGTGGCACTCGCTGATGTCGGTGGTGCTGCGGCATGATGGTGTAGTTTTGTAGGTCCGGCTGTGCCGGACGGAGAATGTCCGGCACAGCCGGACCTACGTCAAATAAGCGGCTCAATGACATCGCGATCTTCGAGAAGGTATTGCGGGCGGCCGCTGTGGTCGGGGATGGTGGCGGCGGGGTCGATGCCGAAGACGTGATAGAGGGTGGCGAGGACGTTTTGGGGGCCGTAGGGGCGAGTGGTGGGGTATTCGCCGAGTTTGTTGGTGGCGCCGACGTATTGGCCCATTTTCAGGCCGCCGCCGGCGAAGAGGACGGAGCCTGCGCCGGGCCAGTGGTCGCGGCCGCCGAAGTTGTTGAGCTTGGGGGTTCGGCCGAATTCGCCCCAGGCGACGACGCAGACGTCGTTGGCCAGGCCGCGCTCGTGGAGGTCGTTGATGAGGGCGGCGATGCAGCGGTCGTAGAGGGGCAGCATCGAGCGATAGCCCTCGAAGATCGAGCCGGAGTTGGCATCGCAATGGTGGTCCCAGAGGCCGACCTGCATGGAGACGAAGGGGACGCCGGCCTCGACCAGGCGGCGGGCGCGGACGAAGGCCTGCCAGTCCCAGAAGGCATCTTTGGTCGACAAATACTTGAACTTGGAGCCGCCTCCGCCATATCTGTCCAGCACGGCCTTCGGCTCGTCGCTGATGTCGAAGGCGCGGCGGGCCTTGCCGCTGGTGAGCATGTCGAGGGCCTGGGCCGAGTAGGAATCCATCGCGCCCATCTGGCCGGCCGAATCGACATCGCGGCGGAGACGGTCGAGGGAATCGAGGAGCTGCTTGCGGTCGCGCAGGCGGGCGAGATCGACGTTCCTGGTGATCTCCAGGCTCTTGAGGCCCTCGCGCTCGGGGACGAAGGCGCGGTGTTGCGCGCCGGCCCAGAGGGGATCTTCGGCCTCGGCGATTTCGCCATCGCGGCCCTGGAGGCTGACGAATTTGGGCATTGAGGCATCGCCTTTTGAGAAGCGGCTGACGCAGGAACCGAAGGATGGCCGGCGCTCCTTCTTGGGGAAGCCGGTGAAGATTTCGATGCGCTGATGATCGGGCTCGACCCAGGTGGCGCTGCGGACCACGGAGAATTTGTCGGCGATTTTGGCCTGCTCGGTGAAGAGCTCGCACATGGGCATGCCGGGGACGTTGCTGGGGATGGGGCGGAACTCGCCGCGGAATTCGGAGGGGGCATCGGGCTTCATGTCGTAGGTGTCGAGGTGGCTGGGGCCGCCGCCGAGGCAGATCATGATGACGGATTTGCCAGCGCGATTGGGGGCGATGGCGCCCTGGGCCTTGAGCTTGAGCAGATCGGAGAGGGCGAAGCCGCCGATGGCCAAAGTTCCGGCCTTGAGGAACCCGCGGCGGGAAATCCCGTCACAATAGGGTTGGCCGGCGGAGTTGTTGGAGAAATTCAACATGAAGAGCCGCTTACCTTGATTGTACAGACATCGGACAGGAGTGTTATGGGGGATCGTCCGAAGATGAGCGGGAAATGAGGAGAAGAAGGCGCGATGGGAGCAGAAAGGGCGATATCAGCTCGGTTTAGCAGGCTGGCGATGCTGGGTCGTTGGTTGGTGGGCCTTATTGGGGCGGTTTCGTTGGTCGTGTTCGTGCTTCTGCTGTATTTCTGGGTTCGGAGTCATTTCATTGCGGAAGTGATTTACTTTCGGCCGGTGGCTGCGCCGGAGGAGTTTGCCAGTCCGATGCCGAATAAGGCGGGGAGGTGGGAATATCAGTGGAATCTGGCGAGCTGCGCCGGCAGATTTCAGGTGGTGCGAAGGAACCTGGGCATCGGAGAGGGGAGCGCGGTCAAAACCTGGCATTTGCGGCCGGGTGATCCGTCGGCACTGGCGCATCTGACGCCGCGGGACCCGTTGGATGTGCATTGGCACCTTGGTGGAGTCGAATATTTCCGCTGTGATCGGCGGTATCTGAGTACGCCGCCGATGAGGGCGTGGGTTTGGGGGTTTGTGATTGTGACCGTGCCGTATTGGTTGCTGGCGGCGGTGACGGCGATCCTGCCGGGGATTTTGGCGGTGCGATATGTGCGCGGCAGGCGGCGGCGGAGGCGGATGGCGGCGGGGATGTGCGCAAAGTGCGGATATGACCTGCGGGCCAGCAGCGGGGTATGTCCGGAATGTGGGGGGAAAATTGAAACAAGCAGCGCGGTGCTTCGACGGTAGAATACGGCCAACCGAAGGAGCAATGGGAATCCCGACCGAAAGCGACGTGCAGGAGGTGGTGTCGGCGCCGACCGTACCAACGGTTTCGCCTCCGCAAAAATTGCGCAGCGAGCGGCTGGGGGAGGAGCTGCCGATCTTCTGCGAGCGGTGCGGGTATTCGCTCAATGGATTGCCGCAGGGGCGATGCGCGGACTGCAAAATCCTCCATTTCCATTGCCCGGAATGTGGGCATCGGCAGCCGATCAATACGCTTCGGCCGGCCGTGCAGAGGATTTTGGGGAGGCTGCGGGCGCTGTGGTTGTGTTTTGCGGTGTTGTTCAAGCTGAATTTTTTTGGGTGGCTGCTGTTCGCGTGGGTGGCGATGGGGGTGGAGTGGAGTTATCGGTGGGATTATCACGGGAATCGCACCATCACCAGAGTGGGGCCCAGCGGCGGATCGAGGACGGTGCCGCAGTACACTTTGCGGCCGAGGGAATTAGATTTGGAGTCGTTGGCGGCGTTTGGGTGTTTTGGGTTGGCGTTTGGGCTGGTGGGAAGGATGTTGCTATTGCGGTGGAGGCGGGGATATCTGATTGGGTTGGTGCTGGGGGGGCTGGTGATTGCGGCCGTACTGATCGGGGCGAGGTTCAGGCAGTGGGATTTGCGCTATCAGGGGGGAGCTCAAACGGGGCCGTTTACGTGGGATTTGTTGGCCGTGACGCTGGAAGGCGCGGCCATGGTCGTCATTGGGGCGTGGATTGCGTGGCCGATCTGGATGGTGTTGGTGAAGCTGTTTTTGCCGACGCGGACGAGCAATGCGCTGCTGGAGTGGCAGAAGTCGCTGGCCGGGCCGGTGGGGAAGTTGGCGCAGGAATAGCCGTAGGGGCGGCTTCAGCCGCCGAAGCGTGGATCTCCGGCGGCTAAAGCCGCCCCTACTCCGCTCCCACGCCGCCTCACTGACGTTCCGCCAGCCAGCGTTTGACATTACGGTAGGAGGAAGCGGCGTAATATTTGTCCACGATTTCCTGATATTTGGCGTAGCCCTCGTCGGGCCGGCCCTGTTGGAACGCACTGCGGGCTTCACCAAATGCTTTCCTGGCGGGGCCGTCGTGCTCGGCACGGAGGGCGTTGAACGCCTGCATGACCTCGCGAGCGGCGGAGGCGAATTCAAAGTCATCGCGATAGGCGAGGAAGGGTTCGATCGAGGTTTTACCCTGGCCGTTCTTGATCCTGGGCAGGAATTCCTTTGCGCCGGCGGTGGCTTTGGCGTCGATGTCGCGCGAGAGACGCTCGAGGCCCGCCTTGGCAGCGCCATTGGGGTTGAGGGCGCTGGCGCGATTCAGGGCGGCAATGGCGTCGCGGTAGCCTTTGGCTTTGAGACGCTGCTCGGCGAAGTCGAGGAGCTTTGCCGGGTCTTCTGAAGTTTGCGCTTCGAGCCAGCGCACGGCGTCGCGAATGGGCAGACGCCCGAACATGTGTGCAGCGCCGGAGTTGTCGGCGAAGAAGCGAAACGCCGGCCAGCCGGCTTCGCCGAAGATCGTGGCGCCGTATTCGCCCATGCTGAAACTGACGATCGGGTCCTGCTTGCTGTGGATGATGGCCAGCGGCACGGTGCGCTGGGCAGCGCGGAGTTTTTCGTCGGTGTAGGCGGTGGGCTCGCACTGGAAAATCACGCCGGCGGAGATGGGAAAAGCGCCGGCGATCATTTCGGGGAAGTTCATGAGCAAGCTGTAGGTCAAAAAGCCGCCCTGAGAATGGCCGCCGACAAAATAGTGTTTGACCGGATAAACGTCGCGGAGCTCGGTGAGCGCTTCGCTGACGAGGGCGGGACTTTCGCGATCGGTGCCGGGGAAGCCTTTGAACGTGCTGCGGCCGACGTAATCGACATAGGTGTAATTGAAGGTGGGATCCTTTCCCGCGCCTCCAAGCTCTGACGGCCTCTCACCGTTGATGCCGATGATTAGATAGTCGCGGGCGATGTCGGGCCAGGTGGAGGCGATCGTGTTCACGTACGCCCTGGCGTTCATGTTGGAGCCGTGGAGGATGACGATGGTGGGCCATTTTTTGCCGTCGCCGTCTTTGTAAGCGATGGGCGCGCGGACTGTGTAGGTCAACAGACCTTTGGTGGATCCATCGATGAGTTTGCCGGGGAACAGTTTGGCGTGGCGAACATATTCCGGCGCCTTGCGGCCGCGCCAATCGAAGCGGTCGGAAGAGCCGTCCGTCGCGGCGGAGCCGCTGAAGGTTGCGCCGCCCGGGGCAAGATCAAACGAGCCTTTGCCAGCGCGGAAGGCCTTGTAGGTAAACTCAAGCCTGCCTCCGGTGAGTGTTCCATCAATTGTGGAGACGTCGCCGAGCGCATATCGGCCTGTTACTTTGTCGCCGGTCTGTTCCAGTTCCATCAGGCCAAGGTCGGTGAGCCAGAGGCCGGCGAAAGTGCCCGGCTTGGCCGCGCGAGCCGGCGTCACCACGATGAACATACATAGTGCTGCGATCGCGAAACGAGTCATCGGCCAACCTCCCATGTCCGAATTTGACGTGCGGAGGGGGGTATTGTTGCAGAAGCGGGCCGCCGCTAAAGAGGCATGGCTTGATATACCGATTTGAGGGTTTTATAGTGTCGCGAGTGTATGGGGATTGGTGTAACGGTAGCACAACAGACTCTGGATCTGTTTGTCTAGGTTCGAATCCTAGATCCCCAGTTTTCCCGGTTTCCGCTTTTTCACTGCTATTTTAAGAAGTCTGCGACTATCCGCGCGAACTCCGCCGGCTGCTCGCTGAAGGAGAAGTGGCCGCCTCGGGTGCGGCCGTTTTTCATGATGTGCAATTTGGCGTTTGGGAGGCAGTCGGCGTACATGCTGCCGCCGCGCGTTGGAGCGACGTCGTCTTCGCCGAGGATGATCAGGGCACGGGCCGGAATTGCCTTAAGAGCGGGGCGGTAGTCGTGTTGCTTGCCCATGCTGAAATAGAGGGCCTGGACCATCCAGCCGCCGTTGTCGTCCGGGACTTTGGGCCCGGCGACCTCGCCGGCGCGGCCGGAGGCGAGGAGGAAGTATTCCCCGACGCGGCGGTTCATGGCCGCAAGCTCGGCCTCGGACTTTGAGAAGATGGAGCCGAAGTCGAGATAGTCTTTGATGAATTGGTCGTACTCCGCGTGCCTGTCGGAGGGGAGCCGCTTGCGAATCTCCTCGAAGAATCTCCCTCCCTCATCGGGCAGCACGAGCACGCCGGCGGGGGCGACCAGGACCAGAGCTTCGACATGCTCGCGAAATTCGGCGGCGTACATGGTGGCGAGAAAACCGCCGAAAGAATGGCCCATGAGGATGAGCTTTTCCTGGCCAAGGATGCGGCGAATGCGCTCGATGTCGGCGACCTGAGCGCCGATTCCGAGGGTGCGCTCCAGATCTTTCATGTTCGAGTAAAAGTTTTTGGAGGAGAAGTGATCGAAGGGTCTTGTCGATTTGCCGCAGCCACGCTGGGCGTAGAAGAAAAGCTTGTACGTGCTGGTGAGCGAATCCAGGCCGGCCAGTGGTCCGTGAACTGGATAGCCGGGACCTCCGTGCACTACGAGAATGGGGCGGCCTTCGCCCTGGGTTGTGAAGAAGAGTCGGATGTCGCTCTCGACTTGCCAATAGGAACCATCGCTGGGCTGTTTTGGAGGATCGAGAGGGGCGCGCAGGTTTTTGCCTGCCCGAACCATTCCCGGCGTGTAGAGCGGGGCAAACATGGATTGCCAGAAAAGGAATCCGGCGACGGCGAGGATGAGCAGGGCCGTGGCGGCTGCGATAAGCATTTTTTTCCTCATGGCTGTTGCTCCTGATCCCTCAAGGGAATGTAGATGTCGGTCATCAGATCTCCGGGGGCCGTATGTGCAGGAGAATTTTGGTAAACCTCGAATCCCGGCGTGGAGCACGGTTCGCGGCCGCTGCTGGGAAGCCACTGGCCAAGCAGGCGCGCGTAGGTTGTTGACAGCGTGTCGTAGGGGCCGCGATGGGTGGTTAATGCATAGTCGCCGCCGGGGATTTCCTGGAGGCCGATATCTCCTTGCGCCTCAACCGTCCGGTTAATCACCAGGCACGCGTCATAGCGGATCTTTTGCGGAGGAGTTATGTCCGGGTCATCGTGGACGATTCCCAGAATCTTGGGCCGCCCACTTAGCAAACCTGCGCGGCCTGCCCAGGACATCAGCTTTTCCCATGCAGTGCCCACCTGGCAATAGGGGCCGACATGCCTGGTGAATGCGACACGCATCGAGGCGAGGGACTCGATGAGGACTCTTATCTCCGGATCGGGTGCAGCGCGGAAATCTTCCACCTTTCCCTCAGCGGCGAAATGGATATTGGAGGGAACATTCCGAAACGGCATGGCCTGGTGGGCCTCGCGGAAGAAGGATGGAGACTGGTCGAACATGGCGCGGAAGGCGCGGGAAAAAGCCTCGTGGGTTTCGTAGCCGGCCTCGAAGGCGATGCGGGTGATGGGTTGGTCGCCGAATTTGAGGCGATGAGCGGCCCGCTCCATGCGAAGCCTGCGCACGTGCTCCATGACCGATTCGCCGACCATGCCGCGGAAGAGGCGGTGGAAATGGAAAGGCGAGAAGTGGGCGATGCGGGCGAGAGAGTCGAGGTCGATGGTCTCGTCCAGGTGCTGCTGAATGTAAACGAGAACGCGCAGGATGCGTTCCTTGTAGGCTTGTTGGGTGGTCTCTCGCACAGGCGGTTAAGGTACGCTGGCCCGCGGTCGTTTGCTTGACCGTTTTTGCGGAATTGGAGCCATTTCAGAGTGATGAAAGAACTCGCCCTGGCCTTGGGCAGGTGAGGGTTATGTTGCCGTCGCAGCCAGGCGGCCCAGCCTCAGCGGGCGAGCGTGGCCTCGAGCTTGATCTCGGTGCCGGCCAGGGCCTGGGAGACCGGACAGCCGCTCTTGGCCTTCTCCGCGTGCTCCGTGAACGTGTTCTGATCGATGTTGGGCACGTCGGCGTCGGTTTGTAGGAGGATTCGGGTGATCTTGAATCCCTCGCCGACTTTTTCAAGCGTGACGTTGGCCGTGGTATGGATTCGCTTGGGGGTAAAGCCAGCCTTACCCAGGCCGGCGGCGAGGGCCATCGAGAAACAGCCCGCGTGGGCAGCGCCGATCAGCTCTTCGGGGTTGGTTCCCGTTCCGCTCTCGAATCGCGAGCCGAACGAGTAAGCGCCCTTGAACGCGCCGCTCCCCAGCGATACCTCACCGCGACCCTCACGCAAGGAACCTGTCCAGACGGCTTCTGATTTTCGATTGGGCATGATCTGCTCCTTCATGAAAAAAAAGGCACACCCGCGGTTTGGCGGGGACAAACACGATACCGGAGAATGATCGGCCGCTCCAGAGTTTTGCACTGGGGGGCGGGTGGAGCGCGACATCCAGATCGCCAGTTTTGCCCTCACCCTGGCCGGTGGGGGCTTTTGTTGGCAATGCCCGCTTTAGGGCAATCGACATTTCCTCGTCCGCGAAGCTACGCTCGCCACTCGCATGCTTGGGAGAATGCCATTCCCAACCGTGGGGGCTTTCAAAGTGGCGGGAGGAATCATGCAGCGGCGGAAAACGAGACCTTCCAAAACCAATCGTCATTACGGCCGCTCATTCGTTGAACGGCTTGAGGACCGGATCCTACTGGCCAACATTCACCTGATCGACGCCTATCTCACCGACGTCGATGGCAACCCGCTCGCCACCGTTGCGGTTGGTCAGCAGGCGTACATTGAAATCAGGTTTCAGACCACCGACCTGCCGGCCGCCGCCTCTTACGATGTTCGCACGGCCACGGGTGGCTCAAGCTACGTGAACAACATCAACTGGGGCGCGGGAATCGCTGGCGCTGCCAATTATGTTTACCGGGAGGGCCCCCATCTCATTCAAGACGGCGGGCAAACTCTCTCGGCCACGCTGGATGTCGCCTCCGCCGTCGCCGAAAGCGACGAGCTCGATAATTCGGAGAACAGCGCGTACAGCGGCGTCACCTTCGGCCCCGGTTTCGACAAAATGCTCGAAGGCGATCTGTGGGAGGACTGGTCGATCGGCAATTACAATGACGTCGATCTCACCCCGGAAACAGATGACGGGGGGCCATTCGATGGCGAGTGTGACGACTACCGCGGCGGGAACTTCTGCTACGACGGCCACAACGGCTGGGATATTAACATTGCCACCTGGCGCCAGGCCTATCAGGGCTGGGAAATCTATGCCGCGGCCGGAGGGACAGTAGTGGATATGAACGATGGTGAAGATGATCACAACACCGAGGCGCTCAATCAGCCCGCCAATTACGTCACCATAGACCACGGCGGCGGGTGGAGCACGACCTACGTTCATCTGGCACGCAACTCCGTCATCGTTCACGTGGGCGATGTCGTGGCCGCCGGCGATCAGGTTGGCCTGATGGGCTCCAGCGGCAATTCCACCGGAGAACATCTGCACTGGGGTGTTTACTACAACGGCGCTCTGGTCGAGCCCATGGTGGCGGCGGCCGACAATTTCAATTTCACAATCGGCTACACGGGCGACAATCCCACTGTCCTGGGCGCGGGAATTACCACGTACAACCCGCAGGATGAGCTGGGCGAGGGGCCATCGGACGCTAGCATCTTCATAACCGGAGTGGAGCAGACGGTGTATACCTGGGCCGCTCTCGCGGGCATTGAACCGGATGATGAAGTCCAGCAGGTCTGGGTCCGCCCCAATGGCAAAATCGAATACACATCTCCGATCCAAACCGGCCTGGGCCGAGGCATGTACTTTCGTAGCGTTACTATTCCCGATGACGCCCCGGCCGGAAGCTGGAATGTCCGCTGGATGATTAATGGTGGCGAGAAAAAGCGGGCGTATTTCGACGTGCAAAACGTTGGCGCGTCCCAGGCCCGCATTTACCGCACCGACACCACGCCCGATCAATACATCGTGGACGGCCGCAGCAGTGCGCTGAACTTCGGCACGATTATGCAGAGCCAGACCACGGCCCCCACGATGAGCTTCAGGGTTTACAATTCCGGCCAGACCAACCTCACCACTGCCGGCCTGATTTTGCCAGCAGGGTTCCACCTCTACTTTGGCTCTTCGCTGGCGGCAAACATCGCGCCCGGAGCTTCCGATGCCTTCACCATCGAGGCCGACATCTTCACCATTGGGCACAAGGAGGGTTTTGTCTCCTTCACCACCAACGACCCCAGCTTTGGCGAAGCGATTCAATCCTTCCAGATTCGGGCCGATGTGCTCAGCCCCACGAACGCCGTCTCGACGCTGCTGAGCAATGGAAACGACGCGGTTTACATCCGCCGCGAAAATGGTTTCTTCAATGCGCAGATCTGGGTGAACGCCAACAACAATCCCGATCCCAACTGGGAGATTCCCATTTCCGAACTGGACAATTTCTGGATCAACACCCTTGACGGCGACGACATCCTCACCGTCGATTTTCGCTACGGCAATCCGCTCCACGCCAATGGGCTGAACTTCAACGGCGGCGCTGGATCGGAAGACCAGCTCTCCATCTGGGGCTCGCCCGACGCGGATCTGATCTCCCTCTACGACAACGCCGCGCGGCTGGGTTCCGGACGCGTGGATTACTTCAATACGGAGCAGATCCTGCTCTCCGGCGCTGAGGGCGACGACACGATCACCATCGGCGGCCCCATCGGCACGCGCGATCTGGATGCCGATACTGTCGACTCCGTCTCGGTCTCCGGCGACGGTGGCAACGACACACTGATCCTCAACGATCAGGATGACACCGGCAGCGACAGTTATTTCATCACCAATACCACCTTCACCAAGTCCGGCTTTGGACTCCTCGAATACAACCAATACCCCCTCAATCACGTCGAAAGTCTGATCCTCAATGCTAACAACGGCAGCGATTACATCCAGATCGATTCGACTGACATGGGCACCCCAATCACGATCAACGCCGGCGGCGGCAATGACGACATTCATCTGGGCGCCAAGCAAAGCGTCCTCGATGAGTTGAAGGACCAGATCACCGTCAACGGCGGCCCGGACAGCGACCACGTATACCTCTGGGACACCGCTCACGACCCGTTCGAGACCTGGCATGTGGGATTGGCCACCATCACCTCGACGCGCTCGGGCATTCATGTGCCGAACTTTGAAATGACCTATTTGGAAATGGAATTGGCCGAGATTGAGGCGGGCGATGGCAACGCCGCGTTCAACATCCACGACACGTACCCGACCACGCCCATCACCATCAATGCCGGCGGCGGCGATGATTTCTTCATGGTGACGCCGATTGGCCAGAATCTGGGCGCGATCACCGCGAATTTGAAACTCATGGGTGAGGCCGGAAAGGATTCGTTGTCACTGGACGATCGCAATTACGGCCCTGCGCCCCTCACCACCAACACACTTACCGAGGACACGTTCACAACCTCCCACGCCGCTGCGATCACATTCGACAGCCTTGCCCAGATCCTCTGGCAGGGATCGGATGATCCCAGCTTCTTTTCCATTCCCTCGCTTCCGGCGGATGTGAAGGTCGAGCTGGATGGGCGCGGTGGCGTCGATTCGTTTGTTCTGGGCAATGCCGCCAAAGGCATCGCCGATCTAAAGAATGCCACCGTCGAGATCGACGGCGGCGCTGTCGGCGGCGCGGACTCTATCGGCATTAACGACGCGGCCAACCCCGACAATGATTCCCATGCCATCACCGCCACCACTTTCGACACCGATGGCTTCGGATTGCTCACCTATTCAGAAATCGAATCGTTCACCCTCTCCGCCGGCTCGGGCAACAACGTCATCTCCATCCCTTCTGCCACCGCCAACATCACCATCCACGCCGGCGCAGGCAACGACACCATCAACCTGGGCGCGGGGAACCTCAACAACATCACGGGAAACATCGCCATCAACGGCAACGGCGACACCGATCGAGTTATCGTTGACGATAGCGCCTACGCCCTCCTCACCACCTACACCCTCAATTTTCCTGGCGTCACCCGCCCGGGCTTTGGCGGACTGGGATACGGAACCGTCGAAGATGTGCTCCTCATCGCCTCCAACGTCAACAGCACGATCAACGTCAACGGCACCGGCGCAACCACGAACATCATTCTGAGTCCCAACGACGGCGCCGATGTGATCAACATCATCGAGACCCACCCCAACACGCCGGTCACGATCCTTCCTTCCAACGGCGGCGACACCGTCTTTGTCAACTCGGACAACGCCGGCTTCGCCCAGGTGCTGTTCACCGCCACCACAACCCTCACGGCACTTCAGTGCGCCAACAATGCCCGCGCCACTTTGTCAGCCGGCGGCGGGAAAGTCCTCCGCACCAACTCCCTCAGCCTTGCTCCCACCGCTACACTCGATCTCGCCGACAATGCCATGATCGTTCAGGCCACAGCGCTCACCCGCAATGCCGTCGCTGCAAATGTTCGCAACTGGATCAAGTCGGCGCGAAATACAAATCTCGCACTTTGGACCGGCCCCGGACTCACGTCGTCCCTGGCCGCCCTCCTCCCCGGCTCCCGAGCGGTGGGCTACATGATGAACGGCGCCGGCGGCAGCAACTATGCCACGTTCGAGGGGCAGGCCGTCGATCTGAATTCCATCCTGGTTCGCTACACCGTTCTGGGTGATCTCAATCTCGACAAAACCGTCTCCATCTCCGATTTTATCGATCTCTCCACGCACATAAACAGCCCCGGCGGATGGCGCGAAGGTGATGTCAATTACGATGATCAAGTCAGTATCAGCGATTTCATCGACCTTACCGCCAATTTTGGCCAGTCGCTCAGCGGCGATGCGGTTCCCATTCCGGTCCAGCCCATGGCCGCCGCGGCGGTTGAATTGACCACGAGCGACGATGTTCTGGAGAATAGTCCCACGCCCAGGAAGGTGAAATTGAATCGCGGCCGACGGGTTGTTCATCACCGCCATCGCCGGGCTTGAGATTTCCGATGCCGGCTGAGGCGCGGTTCGAGCAATAGATGCTGAATTCGGGGTATTCTATGTGCCATGTTTGACGAACCAGGTGAAAGTCCACAGGAGCGGGTGCTCGATCCAGCGCAGCGGGCGCGGGAGAAGGCGGATGAGTTCCGCGTTCACGCGGAAGTGGCCGCGGTTTTCGAGGGGCCCAGGAAGTTTGATGCGGAAATTCGTCCGCGGCTGAAGGATGATGTTGCCCGCGACATCCAGAAACGAATAGCGAAGCTGGAAAAGTCCAAGTCGGCAGAAAGCCCGATTTTGCCGCCGGAATCCGCCGAGGGGGCGGCCGATTTGCTGGGCCTTCCGGCCAAGAGCGCGCTTTCCACCAACGATTACCACATCCATCGGCGGCCGGGGGAAATGATGATCGTGCGCTGGCTCGAGGGTAAGCAGGTTGAGACGTTTTATGAGCGGATGCAGGCCCACTTTGACGTGGCAATGGAGGATTACCGCGATGAACAGCGTCAGGCCCATGGATGGAAGCAGGATGAAAAGACGGTTGCCTATATCGCAGCGCTGGATGCCATCGAAGTGAAAATGGCCGACCGGTATCTGCGCGGGATCATTGCCAAACACAAAGTTTTTGTGCTCTCGACGCTGACGGCCGACCAGATGGATATTTTGCACCTGTGCGATTACGTGATGGGTGTGGAGGCGGCCGAGGTTGTTGGAACAGCCTCGGCGCCTGGCGATGAGCCGACGGAACAAAATCGGTCCTGGTTCTTCAAGTTGTTTTCCTTACGGGGAATCATCGAAGGCGTGGAGCGGATGTGCTTTTTTGCGTATTTGCAGAAGACAGAGGAGACGATGGAGGGGGATTGGTGAAGCGTTTCGATGTTCCCGCCGACGCGCGAGGGAACGTGAGGGAAAAGCTGGCCGGCGAGAGCGTTTTTGTCGGTGTCATGGACCCGCACGGATTAAAAGTGGATGATGCTTAGTGGGCCAATTTCATGAAAAGCCATGAATGATCCTTCGACCGATGAAGTGGATTTCGGGCCGTACCGCCTGGATGCGCCCAACAGCCGGCTGCTGCGCGATGGCAGGCCGGTGGCGCTCACGCCCAAGGCTTTCGACGTGCTGCGTTATCTCACCAGCCAGCCGGACCGCCTGGTGAGCAAGAAAGAGCTGCTGTCGGCTGTTTGGCCCGATGTTTTTGTCAGCGATGCATCCGTCAAAGTTTGCGTGCGGGAAATTCGCAAAGCGCTGCGAGATTCCACCAAATCACCGAAATATATTCAGACCATCCATCGAAGGGGCTACCGCTTCATCGCGCCAGTGGCGGCCGCCGGTCCCCCCATCTCCGCAAAGCCGCCGCGTTTATCCCGCGTTGTAAATCCGCCCCAGGCCATTCCGCTTCTGCTGGTGGGGCGCGACGCCGAGATGAAACGCCTCCGCGATCACTTCAAAAAAGCTCACGACGGCGAGCGCCAGTGCATTTTTGTCACCGGCGGTCCAGGAAGTGGAAAAACCGCGCTCATTGAGGCCTTTTTGCAGGAGGCAGGCAAATCGCCGGAGGCGGAAGAGGAGATTTCGGTATTGACCGGCCACTGCTTCGAGCAATTCGCCGCCAGCGAGCCCTACATGCCGGTTTGGGAAGCTCTCGGGCAGTTGGCGCAGGAAAAACCGTCGGCCGAGCTCTCCGCACTTCTGGCGCGACACGCAGAGGCGTATGTAACCCAGCCGGCCGTTGCCAGTGCCGCTCATCAATCATCGCAACCGGTCGCCATCGAGCCGCGGACCATGAGCGAGCACCTGCTGCGGGCCCTCACCGATGGCCTGGAAACCCTCGCGGCCGAGTCGATGTTGATTCTGGTGCTGGAGGACCTGCACTGGGCCGACTATTCCACGCTCGACCTCATCTCAGCCCTGGCGCGGCGGCGGGGAAGAGCACGGCTGATGATTTTGGTCACCTATCGCCCCGCGGAAGTGGCGGTCGAGGAGCATCCGCTGCGGAGCATCGTCCGTGGACTGCTGGCCGCAAGACTGTGCGATGAGTTGACGCTGGAATTCCTCGACCAGCCGGCCGTTGCGAAATATTTGTCGGCCCGATTTGCCGAAAATGATTTCCCGCCAGCACTCGGGCTGCGTCTGCACCAGCGGACCGACGGACATCCCCTGTTTCTGGTCCATCTTGTGGACGATCTGATCGAACTGGGAGTTTTGCAGCAGGCTGAGGGTGTCTGGCAATTGGCGGATGCGCGCGGCGGCGTCGATGGCGGGGCGTGGCTGGCCGTTTTGGAGACGCAGATCCCGCGGACCGTGCAGGCGATGATCGAGGTGCAGTTTCAGCGACTGCCGGAGTCGGAGCGGGCGGCGCTGGAGGCCGCAGCCGTGGCCGGAGTCGAGTTTTCCGCGGCGGCGGTGGCCGCGCTTTTGGCCGGCGATGCGGGCGGCGACGATGTGGTCCACGCCGAACAGCTCTGCCAGAGCCTGGCGCAGCGCTATCACTTTCTCGAGCCGCGCGGCATCGCCGAGTGGCCGGATGCAACGGCGGCGACGCACTATCGGTTCGTGCACGCCATGTATCATCACGTCGTGTACGAGCAGATTCCCATCGGCCGGCGCATCCAACTCCACAAGCTGATGGGTTTGCGGATCGAAAAAATCTGGGGCGAGCGCGCTGTCGAAGAGGCCGCGGCGCTGGCAATGCATTTTGAGTCGGGCAGGGATTGGGGCCGGGCGGTGAAATACCTTCGGCAGGCGGCCGATGCGGCCGGCCGGCAATATGCACATCGTGAAGCGGTCCATTACCTGCGGCGGGCACTGGCAGCGCTTCTGCGGCTGAACGATCAGGAGCGACTGGAACATGAGCTGAGTGTGCTGATGTCGCTGGGCGTGAACCTGCAACTCACCAGCGGATTCGCATCGCCCGAGGTGGAGGAAATCCAGGCGCGGGCCTATTGGCTCTGCAAATCGCGCGGCTCGGCCGATGCGGGACAGTTGCGAACCACCTTTGGAGTGCTCTGGGGCATCTGGCTGTTTCACAAGGTGCGTTCGGATCTGGCCAAGTCGGTGGAGATGAGCGATCAGTTGCTGGCCATGGCCCGCCAGGCAAACGACTCAGCCCTGCTGCTTCAAGCCCACCAGGCGATGTGTGTAACCCACCTTTGCCTGGGCAAACCCGCGGTGACGGTTGATCACATGCAGCAGGCCGCCGCCATCTACGATCCAGCGCGCCATGCCGGAAACACCGAGCGATTCGGCCAGGACCCGGGCGTTGCCACGCTGGCCTTCGGCGCGGTTGCCCTGATGCTCATGGGCCGCTCCGAGGAAGCCGTGCATGCCAGTGAACGGTCGCTGGAGTTGGCCCGCAGATCGCTCCAGCCCAGCAGCCTGGCGTTGGCCATGCATTTCTCCGCCATGCTCCACCAGTGCCGCGACGATGCCAGCGCGACCGAACAATGGTCGCAAAGCTCGGTTGAGCTGGCGTCGCGGGAGGGATTCTCATTCTGGCTGGCCGGCGGAACCGTGCTCCGCGGCTGGGCCTGGGTGGCGCGCTGCGCGGGAAGAGGAAAGGGCGGGACGATGATGGCCGAAGCCGGCGTGGCCGAGATTCGCCGCGGCCTGGATGCGTGGCTGCGCACCGGAAGCCGGACCTATCAAACCTATTATCTCGGCCTGCTGGCCGATGCGCTGCTGCGGGTGGGAAGACCGGACGAAGCCCTCACGGCCCTCGACGAGGCGATGGCCGCGGCGCGGGCATTGCCCGAGGGGCTCTACGAAGCGGAACTGCATCGGCTGCGGGCAAGGTGCCTGATTGAATCGCGGGGTGAATGCGATGCGACAGCACGGGAGTGTTTCCAGGATGCCCTCCGCATCGCGCGGACTCAAGGTGCCAAGCTGTTTGAGTCGCGGGCCCAGGAGGAGTTGGCGGGTCTCGGAAACCAAAGTGGCCAAGAGGGCCGGGGAGGCCGGCGGAACAACTTGTCCGCCACCTCCCCAGCCCAGCCGGGCCGTGGGCGAGGATCGCGACGTCAATCCTGAATCAGGATGTCGTCGCCGGGCGCGCCATCAAGCACATCAAGGCCGGGCCCGCCGATCAGCACATCATCGCCAGCTCCGCCGGTGAGGGTGTCATTGCCAGCGCTGCCGATCAGAATGTCAGCGCCCTCGCCGCCGTTGGCCGCGAACTGAATCGCGCCCGCGCTGAGGCCGTCGGCCTCGACGACGTCATCGCCGGCAAGGGCGCTGATCAGAATGTGGTCGTTGGCAGCCTCGCTGCCGACGATGTTGACCTGCGCTGCCAGGCCAAGAACAGCGACGCCGCTGGCATCACCGAACACCTGGGCGACATCATCGCCGTTGGTGCCGTCGATGTTGATGGTGTCGGCTGCGCCGTCGCCGCCGCCGCCGATAACCGCCAGGTTCAGGTTCACTTCGGTGACATCGGTGCCGCTCAGGTCGTGGACGTTGATGGTGTCAGCGCCGCCCAGGGCGTTGAAGTCCACCTGCTCGACGCCGTCGGCATCCATCACGATGGCGGCCACGTCGCGGGTGAACCGCAGGCGCGAGCCGTTGGCGGAGATGTCGATTTTCTCGCCGATGTTGGCGCCATTGAAGCGCATCGTGTCGTGGCCGGCCTGGCCTTCGATCACGTCGTTGGCGTCGCCGGGATTCCAGACGAAGGTGTCATCGCCCGCGCCCATGAGGGCGGTGTCGTTGCCCTGGCCGCCGTTGATCAGGTCATCGCCCTGGCTGCCGATGAGGACGTCGGTGCCCAGGCCGCCGTTGATGTTGAGGCCGATGACGCCGGCCGCGAGGCCGGAGGCGTCGACCGTGTCATCGCCGCCCAGGGCGTTGATCGTCAGTTGATCCTGGGCTTCGGGGAAGCTGATGTTGACTGCTGTCCCGAGCCCGCCGACCTTCACCCCGCCGGCGACATTGTTGGCGACGAGGATGTTGTCGATGCCGGCGGTGCCATCGATGATGACGTTGTCAACCGAACCGTCGCCGCCGCCGCCGGTCGCGGCGAGGTTAACGTTGACGGTGGTGACACCCGTGCCTGTCAGGTCGTGCACGGCTATGGTGTCAGCGCCGCCCAGGGCGTTGATGTTGACCTGTTCGACGCCGTTGGTGTCCATGGTGATATTGGCCACATCGCGGAAGAGTCGAAGCCTCGAGCCGTTGGCGGAGAGGTCGATGTTCTCGCTGATGTTGGCGCCGTTGAAGACCATGGTGTCAAAACCGCCCTGGCCCTCAACGACGTCGGAGCCGTCGCCGGGATTCCAGACGAACGTGTCATTGTCGTCGCCCATGAGAGCCACATCGTCGCCGCGGCCGCCGATGACGAGATCGCTGCCATCGCCGCCGAAGAGGAAGTCGCCGCCCTGGCTGCCAAAGATCTGGTCGTTGCCAGCGTCGCCGTTGAGGGTGAGCTTGACGATGCCGGCCGGAAGCGTAGTGGCGGAAACAGTATCGTTGCCGTCGCCGGCGTTGACCGTTAGTTGATCGAGAACGCCCTCGGATCCGACAACCGATACCAGGGCCGGAAGACCAACAACCGAGTAGCTCGTGCCAGCGCCAACAATCTCGATTGAGTCGTTTCCATTGCTGCCGGCGACGATGACGCTGTCGGCCTGGGCATCGCCGGTTCCGCTGCCGGGTATGCTTTCGAGGTTGAGACTCACTTCGGTGACATCGGTGCCGGAGAGGTCGTTGACCGTGATCATGTCAACGCCGCCGCGAGCGGTAAAGGTCACTTTCTCCACGTCGTTGGTGTCCATGACGATGTTGGCCACGTCGCGGGTGAAGCGCAGTCGGCCGCCGTTGGCGGAGATGTCGATTTTCTCGCTGATGTTGGCGCCGTTGAAGAGCATCTCGTCGTGGCCGGCCTGGCCCTCGACGACATCGCTGCCATCGCCCGGGTCCCACTGGAATACATCGTCGCCAGCGCCCATGAAGGCAGTGTCGTTGCCCTGGTTGCCGTCGATGAAGTCGTTGCCATCGCCGCCGAGCAGGAAATCAGCGCCGTTGCCGCCGAGGACCGTGTCGTTGCCAGCTCCGCCATCGATGGTGAGTTGGATCAGCGTGGCAAGGTTGCCGGAGGCGCTGAACGTGTCATCGCCGCCATTGGCATTGAGCACGAGGCTTTCGCTGGTGCCGATGTCGATGCTGAAGGGGGCCGGATCGAGGCGATCGAAACGCACGCGCGTTCCGTTGGCCACTGCGCTGAAGACTTCAGCGCCGTTGCCGCCGTTGACTTCGACGGTATCGACGCCGTCGCCGCCCTCGTTGAGATCGGTGTCATCGCCGGGGTTCCAAATCATCCGATCGTTGCCGCTTTGGCCGAAGGACTGGTCGTCGCCATCACCGCCGGTGAGGATGTCGCTGCCATCGCCGCCGAAGAGCAGGTCCAGGCCGCCTTTGCCGAGGATGACATCGTTGCCGGACTGACCGAAGAGCTGGTCAGCGCCGGAGCCGCCGGTGAGGATGTCGTTGCCAGCGCCGCCGAAGAGCAGGGCGCGGGGGAGGGCGCCGTTGGCCTCGTTGAGCGCGAGGTTGTCATCGCCGCCGAGGCCGAACACCTGGATCAGGCCGGTGTTGGCCACGGTGGGTGTGCCGCCCTTGATAGCCACGGCCCCGCCGTTGACCAGCAGTTTGCCGGCCGCGTCGCGGCTGACGACGATGCTGTTGTTGGCCGCATCGCCGAAGACGGTCAGGATTCCCTGGCCGGGTATGAAGAGGGCGGTCACCGCCATAAGTCTGCGATCTTCAAGAGTTTGAAAGTGGTCAAGTTGCATGGTTCGTCTCCAAAGTTTTGGTGCCGCTTGTGAGCCAGAGGCACCGTTGTTTCCTGCTTCCGCTGTTCGCGGGCCCTGCGGGCCCGTTGTGGGCATCGCGTCTGCGCAGGCGGCCAGATGCGCCACCGATTCGCCTCTGGGAATGCCGGCACATCCCAGGGGGCATTTCAGCGTGCATTGCTGGCGGTGCCGTGCGGTAAGACACGATTCCGCCGATAGTTAGGGTCATTTCGAGGATGCGGTGTTTTTGTTTACCGCATGGGCTCTCCATTGACTCGCGGTAAGTTAAGGCCTGAGGGGTGGGGGAGTCATAATCGAGAGGTAATAAAGAGGTAAAAGTTGGGTCAGTGGGTTTTGGGATACGAGTCGCGGTAAGTTCAGATGGGCGTGGCCTAACCGGAGCGAGACATGTGGAGCATCAGTCTGCCGCATTGGTGAGAGTTTGTGGTTCGGGCGGTGATCGCCTATGCGTTTTTGCTGGTGATTTTGCGGCTCACCGGAAAGCGGCAGGTGGGACAGTTGGCGCCGTTTGATCTGGTGCTGTTGCTGGTGCTGAGCAATGCCGTTCAAAACGCGATGAACGGCGGGGACAACAGCATCACCGGGGGAATGATTTTGACCTGCACGCTGGTGGGGATTCACTGGGTGGTGGCGTGGATTGACTTATCACAGCAAAACCGTGGAGGCGCTGATTGAGGGCCGGCCGGTGCTGCTGATTCACAATGGGCACGTGGACAAGAGGACGATGCGGCGGGTGCAGATGACCATGCACGAGCTGGAGGCCGCGCTTCGGGCCGAAGGATGCATGTGCCCTGCGGATGTGAGGTTCGCGGTGCTGGAGAACAGCGGGAGGGTCTCAGTGGTAAAGCGCGAATCATCTTCCTCCCCAGCCGCATAGCGGCGAAAGACGATAGCCCAGGGCGCGAGCACGGAGTCGCCATCGCTACCCACAAAGCCCCGAAGGGGACATAAGAACCCTCCCCCCAATCTTGTTGCGCCTCACCGTTGCACATATGACTTTTCCAAAAAAATCTTTTCACACTTCCCTTGGCAATTTCCAGATCCCGTTGCGCCACCCGGCTCAAAACATGTCCGTTTGCGCAACAAAGGGGGTATATATAGAGGAGGTGTGTTATTCGATGACCGTGACCCTGTAAAAGACCATGTGAATTGCTATGAAAACTGCAACTTCCATCCAAATCATCACTAACAATTCTCAATGCGCCCGAAAATTCACATTTTTCACACTCTTGGAGTCTCTCCCGCCCCTCATTGGACAGGCGCAACCCCTCGTTCGATAATGCTCCTCAAATCTATGACATCCAAACTCCTCCTCATCCTCTTTCTGCTCTTCCCGGCTTCGCTCCTCGCCGCCGACCACAAAGTCTCCTCCGCCGCTGACATCGCCGCCGCATTACCAAACACAAAACCCGGCGACACCCTCCTCCTCTCCGACGGAACCTGGACCGACCAAACCATCCTCTTCAAAGCCGATGGCCAGCCAGAAAAAACCATCACCCTCCGCGCCACCACCCCCGGAAAAGTCATCCTCACCGGAAAATCCTCCCTCAAAATCGACGGCCAATACCTGCTCGTCTCCGGCCTCTATTTCAAGGATGGCCAGGGAAACGGCGATGCCATCACCCTCGCCGGCCAGCACAATCGCCTTACCGACTGCGCCATCACCGCCGGCCAATACAAATTCTTCGTCCACCTCTTCGGCCAGAACAACCGCATGGACCACTGCTACCTCGCCGACAAAACCAGCGGCGATCCCACCCTCCAGGTCGAAGTTGACGAGAAGCAGCCCAACCACCACCAGATCGACAACAACCATTTCGGCCACCGCCCACCCCTCGGCCGAAACGGCGGAGAAACCATCCGCGTCGGTTACAGCTTCCAATCCATGTCCAGCTCCGCCACCACCGTCGAGCACAACCTCTTCGACCGCTGCGACGGCGAGATCGAGATCATCTCCAGCAAATCCTGCGACAACATCTATCGCAATAATACGTTTAACAACTGCGCCGGCTTCCTCACCCTCCGCCACGGCAACCGCTGCACCGTGGACGGTAATTTTTTCTTCGGCAAAGGTAAAAAAGGCTCCGGCGGCGTCCGCGTCATCGGCGAGGACCACCTCATCACCAACAACTACATCGCCGACGTCACCGATGGCGTCTTCCGCATCACCTCCGGCATCGTTGACTCCGAATTAAAGGGCTATTTCCAGGCCAAGCGCTGCACCATCGCCTTCAACACCATCGTCAATTGCAAAGGCGCCTATCTCGACCTCGACGCCGGCATCAACACCTCCCGCCGCACTCTCAGGCCTGAAAACATCACCATCGCCAACAACATTTTCCACCTTCCCAATGAAAAAGAAGGCGTCCAGCTCATCAAAGGCGCCCAGGGCCAGGGCTGGAAATGGATGGGCAACCTCGCCTCCCTCTTCGAGCTCGACATCGATCCACCCGGCATCCACTGCACCGACCCCAAATTGCAGGTCGCCAGGGATGGAATCTATCGCCCAGAGCCCAACTCCCCCGCGCTCCATTCTGCCCAGGGCGACTTCCCCACCATCAAACTCGACATCGACGGCCAACCCCGCGAAGGCAAATACGACATCGGCTGCGATCAGCTTTCCGACGCCCCCATCACCAACCGCCCGCTGACCCCCAAAGACGTCGGCCCCTCCTGGTCCGATGGACTTCAGCGAACAAGCCCCCCATAATGCAATCAACGAGGCCAAGTTAAATGACCACCGTCCGCAACTACTTCAAAGACATCTACGACAACATCAAGTCGATCTCCATCGGCATGAAGATCACCCTCAAGTACTGCTTCCAGAAGACCGTCACCGTGCAGTACCCCGAGCAGCACCTCTCCTTCGCCCCGCGCTATCGCGGCATCCATGAATTCGAGATGGACAAGTGCATCGCCTGCGACATGTGCGCCAAGGCCTGCCCGGTGGACTGTATCTATATAGACAAGTCCGCCCCGCGCAAGATCGACAAGAAAACCGGCAAAGCCGTCGGCGGCGAATTGATCCGGTATGCAATTGACTACAGCAAGTGCCTCTTCTGCGCCCTCTGCACCGAGCCCTGCCCCACCGAGTGCATCCACATGGGCAAGCTCCACGACCTCTCCTCCTACACCCGCGAGGATGTCGTCGTCGAGTTCACCGAGCTGGACAAACAGGGCCTGCGAACCCCCATCCCCCTCTGGATGGAACGCAACGCCCCAACCATTCCCTGGGTCAAGGAAGAATACGACCGCGTCAAGGCCGGCAAAATCGCCACCACCGCCGGCGACATCCCGCCAATTAAGTAGCACGAGCATCTTGCCCGTGTCCCAACGGAGAATCCATGGCCAACGAAACTCTCAAGCTCCTTGCCCGCGAAGTCCGCGGCAAAACCTTCAAAATCCTCGACGGCCTCTCCGACTCGCAGGCCCGCTTCGCGCCCCCGGGACTGAACAACAGCATCATCTGGCACGCCGGCCACGCGTTCACGGTCGTCGAAAGCTTATCGGTCTCGGCCGCCGCCGGTAAGCCGCCCCAATATCCCGACGGCTGGTTCGACCTCTTCAGTTGGAAAAGCAAGCCCACCCCCGACACCAGGTTTCCTTCCCTCGCCCAGGTAATCGAAGCACTCCGCAACCAGCTCGAGCGTCTTCTCTCCGCCATCGAGCCGCTCAATCCACAGCAGCTCGCCGTGGTCATCGATCAGGCCCGCAACCGCACCGTCCGATATAACATTCTCCACGGCCTGCATGATGAGGCCAACCATCAGGGCGAAATGTGGCTGCTGCGCAAGCTGCAAAACACCAAAGCCCCATAATCAAATTCCTGTCAAACTGTCCGGCCAATTCGGTCTAGGTCATTAAGTCGCTTCCGTCACCTGTCGATGAGCAAGGGTGCAGCCGGCCGCGCTTGCGCGGTCGGCGTGGTCGTCGCAACAGCGGCGGCCGAACCGAGGGTGCTCCTAATCGAGGAGAAGTCATGAAGGCTCTGAAAATGCTTCTGGTCAGGCTCGTCAAGGATGAGCAGGGCGGCGAGGTTCTCGAGTACGCCCTGGTTGCCGGTCTGATCGTCGTGGCGGCCATCGCCGTCATCGGCTCAGTCGGCACCAAGGTGCTTGCTCGCTGGAACTCGCTCAACAGCAGCATGTAAGGCAAACGCCCGCTTCACCGCGGGCTTCCCCTTGCATGCCTGCCCGCCGCGTGCGGGCAAAGGATTCTGTATGAGCAAGGCCTGCGCCTTTTTACGAAGGCTGCTGCGCGATGAGACCGGCGGCGAGGTGCTGGAATACGCACTGGTTGCCGGCCTGATCATCGTCACGGCGATCGCGGTCATCGGCACCGTCGGGACCAAGGTCCTGGGCCGCTGGACCTCGCTGGACAGCAGCATGTGAGCAGTGAGACCTCCGGCCGCGAGCGTTCGCGGCCTGGCCTCTGCCAGGGACTGCCCATGACGTGGCATGCGCTCGTGGTCTTCGCGCCTTTGGTGGTGATGTTGGCATTGGCCGCCGCTATCGATATTCGGTCGCGGCGGATTCCCAATGCGCTGACAGGCCTGCTGGCCCTTACCGGGCTGATGCAGAGCTTCACCGCCGGGCACACCGTTTTGCCGCTGCAATCCTTCCTTGGATTGCTGACCGGCGCCGGTCTGCTGTTGGCGCTGTTTGCCATTGGCGCGGTCGGCGGCGGCGACCTTAAGCTGCTGGCCGGCGCTGGCGCGTGGCTTGGCCCGAGGCTGGTCTTCCAGGTTTTCCTGGTGGAGGCCGTTCTGGGCATGGTCATCGTGCTGGTGAGCTGTGCCATCCGCGGCCGCCTTCGTTTATTGATGAACAACAGCATGCTGCTGGCCACCAACATCGCGCATGTGAATCAGCTTGGCACCGAACATGTGCAGGAGACAGGTGCGTCATGCCGCAGCGTGGACCGGCCTCTCGCTTATGCAGTGCCGATCTTCATCGCCACCATCATCATCCTGAGCTTTGGAAGGGGGGGTCTGTGAGACCGGGTAAAAAGCCGTTCTTTCGCAAGGGAAATGCCGTGCTCGAAGCGGCACTGGTTCTGCCGATCCTGCTTTATCTCGCCTTTGGCACGGTGGAATTCGGCTACTTCTTCTATGTCAAGAACAACGTCCAGGGCGCAGCCCGCGAGGGAGTTCGCGCGAGCATTCCGCCAAGTGCAACCAATACCGATGTCACCAATGCCGTTGCCAACCAGATGACTGCCGCGGGGCTTCAGGCGTCCGGATATACCATCACAACCACGCCAGCCAACGTTAGCGGACTTGCGCCAGGGACGACGGTGACCGTCGTGGTGCAATGCACGTGGGGGACAGTGGGCCTGCGTCCACTCCAGTTGATCAGCACCAGCAAAATCGTGAAGGGACAGGCAGTTATGCGGAAGGAGTGATTCTCACGTTGTTCTCATGCGCGGGCAACACTCGACGATTGGCGAAGGAGGGCGGAATCAGCCGGTTATCCGCTCATTATTTGCTGACCGGCCTAAACTGAATAATCCATCCGGCCGACCTGAGAGATGAGATCGTACGCCTCAGAGGTCCTTATGAATTGGAAGACTTGGGTTCCCCTTATTATCGCAGTGATACTCGGACTGATTGCCGCCAAAGTCGGGCGGGACATGCTGGTGAGCCGCAAGGACACAAGTCCTGACGGCCAGCTTGTGCGCATCGTGGTTGCCAAGAAGGACATTGCGCCGGGGCACACCATCGACGCCAATGACCTGATCACCGCGGCATTTCCACCGGAAAGCATCCCCCGGGGATCATTCAAACAAGAGTTCGAGCTGGCCGGCCGGGTCGCTGCGACGCCAGTCGTCCAGGGGCAGCCGATCCTTGACGGATACCTTGCGGCCACGGGCTCGGGCTCGGGCGCACAGGCAATTGTGCCGGCCGGGATGCGGGCGGTGACGATCGAAGTCAATGAATTCAGCGGCGTGGCGGGATTGCTCGTGCCCGGGTGCAGAGTCGATGTGGTGTCGACGCTGCCGGAGCAGCAAACGAGAAATTCCATTGCCAGAACCATCGTACAGAACGTGAAGGTACTCGCGGTTGGCCAGCGGCTGACGGTGAACAACGCGGGTCGGAAGGATGAATCCGCCATGTCCGCCGAGGCGGCGGTGGCCAAGAGCGTGACGCTGCTGGTCAAGCCGCGCGAGGCCGAGGCGATTGAGCTGGCCAGCTCGTCGGGCCGGACAAGACTGGTGTTGCGCGGCTCGTTTGATGAGGGTGTGCGTCAGGGCGAAGGCGTGAGCGTGGCCGAGTTGCTCGGGTCGCGGCCGCAGGTTGTGCAGACGACCGTGGTTGAGCAGCCGACGACAAAGCCGGTGGAGCAGACGACGGTGGTGGTTGAGACTCCCAACTATGACCCGGCGCCGACGCGCAAGCATGTCGTGGAATTCATCCGCGGCACGAAGGTGACGCGCGGTGAGTTTGAAGTGTCAATCGATGCCAACGGCAACGAGGTGATCGGGACGACGAAGGAAGACTAAAGAACGAGCCGGCCGCTTTCCAGATGGCCTGCCCGCTCTTGGCAACAGGTGAGCGATATGTTCGTGCAACTGCATTGCGTTGTCGTTGACTCGGACGTCTCCAATCGACAGGAGATGGCCAACTTCCTGAGCAATCATGGAGTCAACGTGGTTGCGCAATTGCCCACGGCCGAGCAGCTTTCGACGGTGCTGGTTCGCCGCGAAGCGGCGCAGCTGGTGGTGATCAACCTCGATCCCAACCCGCAGGAAACGCTCAAGCGGGTGGGCCAGTTGGTGCGGCAGTTTCCCAATACAAGCTTTTTCGTGATGTCGCAGACGGTGGATGCCCAGATCCTGATGGAAGCGATGCACATGGGCGTCCGCGAGTTCGTGCCGCTGCCGATCGTGCCCGAGAAATTCGCGGCCGGCATCGAGCGCGTGGCCAGCCTCCATGGCATGGGCAGGCGGGCGCGGATGGTGCAGATCATTCCCACCATCGGCGGCTGCGGCTCGACGACGGTGTCGTGCAATATCGCGGCCTCGCTGGCGAAGGATTCGAAGACCGTTTTGCTCGACATGGACCTGGTTCGCGGCACCGTGGCCAGCTCTTTCGATATTCGCCCCAAATACACGATTTCCGACATCATGAACTCGGCCGAGCGGCTGGACAATCAGCTCCTGGACAACGCGCTGGCGATTCATGAAGCCAGCGGCCTGGCAATTCTGGCCCGCCCGGACCTTCCCGAGGACACTCAGCGCGTGAACCAGGCCGGCATCAACCGGCTGATGGGCGTGCTTCAGCGGATGTATGACTACGTGGTGATCGACTCGCTGATGAGCGTCGATCCGCTCTATTCGGGGCTCGTGCAGGCCGCCGACATGAACATCATCGTGATGCAGCTCAATGTGCCCAGCGCCAGGAATTGCGAGCGATTCCTGGGCACGATGCGGCGGATGGGCATCGATTCGGCCAAGATCAAGATCGTCGTGAATCGTTATGTGAAAAAGGGCTGGGACATCGCGCCCGAGGAAGTGGAGCGGTCGCTGGGACTGAAGATTTCCTGGATGATTCCAAACGATTTCAAGAACGCCATCGCGGCGATCAATTTCGGCTCGCCGGTGGTGATGCGGGCGCCGCGGGCGGAGATGAGCCTGAGCCTCAGCGGCCTGGCCGAAGTGGTGCATGGCAAGGCTAAAGCCGCATAAGTGAATGCGACCTGGCAGGGATGAAAGCGAAGGAGCGGTTTAGATGGGCTTGTTCTCCAAGCATTCGAACGCACCCAAGGCGGCGGAGTCGCAGATCCCGACCTCGGTGATCGCCTCCCCGCCTGATTCGATGCGCTATGGGGAATCCTCGCTGCCGCCGGCCGCTTCATCCGGGGCGGTTCCGATGCAGCTTTCGGAGCGGCAGGTTTACCTCGAAAAGATGAAGGTCCGCATTCACCAGCAGTTGGTGGAGCGGCTGGATGTGCAGAATTTGCGGACGGTGCCGCAGGATGCGGTGCGGCAGGAGGTTCGCGCGGTCATTCGCGATCTCTGCCAGCTTGAGAAGGGATTGCTCACCTCATCCGAGCAGGAAAAGCTCATGGATGAGGTGATGGATGAAACATTCGGGCTTGGGCCGCTGGAGGCGATGTTCAAGGACCCGACGATCACGGACATTCTCATCAACCGGTTCGACCGGGTCTATGTCGAGCGTCGCGGGCGCCTGGAGCCGGTCGATGTCCATTTCCGCGATGACAATCACCTGCGGCAGATCATCGACCGCATCGTGGCCCAGGTGGGCCGGCGCATCGATGAGATTTGCCCGATGGTTGATGCCCGCCTGCCGGATGGAAGCCGAATCAACGCGATCATTCCGCCGTTGGCGGTCGATGGATCGGCCATGTCGGTGCGGCGATTCGGGGCCAACCCGATGCAGCTCGAGGATTTGCTCCGGCATGGGGCCTTTCACGCGGCCATGATCGATTTTCTGGCGGCGGCGGTGCGGGCGCGGTGCAACGTCCTGATCAGCGGCGGCACCGGCTCTGGTAAGACCACGCTGCTCAATTGCCTTTCGCGATACATCCCGACCGATGAGCGGATCATCACCATCGAAGATGCGGCAGAGTTGCAGCTTCAGCAGCCGCACGTGGTCCGGCTGGAGACACGGCCGCCGAACATCGAAGGGCGCGGCGAGGTGACCCAGCGCGACCTCGTGAAAAACTCCCTGCGCATGCGGCCGGATCGCGTGATCATCGGCGAAGTGCGCGCCGGCGAGGCGCTGGACATGCTCCAGGCGATGAACACCGGGCACGAAGGTTCGATGACCACCATCCACGCCAATAGCTGCCGTGATGCGCTGGCGAGGCTGGAGGTCATGATCTGCATGGCCGGATTCGATATTCCCCTGCGGGCGCTGCGCAGCCAGATCACATCGGCGATCCAGATCGTGATTCAGGCCAAGCGCATGCCCGGCGGAAAGCGCAAAGTGGTGGCTGTGAGCGAGATCACCGGCATGGAAGGCGATCAGGTCCAGATGCACGACATATTCCTCTATGAGCAGAGCGGCGTGGGCCCCGATGGGAATGCGGTTGGGCAATTTATATGCACGGGGCTTCGGCCGCGCTCGTGCGAGCGAATCGAGCATCGCGGCATCAAGCTTCCGCCGGAGCTTTTCACGCGGAGAGTCCTTTAGCAAAAAGCCGGCGGATTTATGGGTCAGCCTCAAGTCATCCTCCTGATCGCCTTGTCGGCCTCGATGGCGGCGTGGGCCATTGCGCAGCTCATCTTTTCATATTTCAGCACCGACAAGAGCAAGATTCAGCAGCGGCTGAGCAACAACTGGCGGCCGGACATCGCGGGATCACTCAACAAGCCCGTCACCATCTCCCTGGAAATGAAGGAGATGCCGGCGTTCCTGGCGCGAAGCGCCTATATGCAGCGGCTGTATCGGAAACTGGTGCAGGCATATCCCGACGCCAAGCTGACGGCATTTTTGAGCCTCTGCGGCGGGGTTGGCCTGGCCTGCTTCGTGCTGGTCTTTCTGATTGTGGATTCGTTTACAGGAGGGATGTTCGCCTTCTTGTGCGGCGTGTACGCACCCATCGTATTTCTCAACGGCAAGAGGGCGCGGCGGCAGAAGCAGTTGAACAACCAGTTGCCGGAGGCGCTGGATTTCCTGGCCAGAATCCTGCGGGCGGGGCACAGCCTGAGCACCGGCCTTCAGATGATGGGCGATGAGCTCAAGCCCCCGGTCAAGGAGGTCTTCCGGCGCTGCTATGACCAGCACAGCCTGGGCGTGCCGCTGGAGACCGCGATGCGCGAGATGGCCAGCCGGGTCGATTCCGGGGACTTTGCCTTCTTCGTGACGGCGGTCTTGATCCAGCGGCAGACCGGCGGCGACCTGACGGAAGTGCTGGACCGAATCAGCGCCATGGTGCGCGGGCGGCTGCGGCTTCAGAATCATGTGAAGGCCATCACCGCCGAGGGGCGGATGACCGGAAATATTCTCGTGGCCTTTCCGGCCGTTCTCTTCATCGTCTCGTACATACTCAATCCCGGTTACGCGGGAATTTTGATCCGTGAAGAACTGGGCAAGATGCTGCTGGGAGCGTCGGTGTTGTTTCAGATTTTCGGACTGGTTGTCATCCGTCGAATTGTGTCGGTGCGCATATGAATATCTGGTCGGCGATTGAGCCTTATATCCTGGTCATCAGCCTGTTCGGCTTTGTTGCGCTCCTGGTGTGGTGGGCGGGGCTGATGATGATGCGCAATCCCGGCTCGCGCCTGCGCGACCGGTTGAAGGGAAATGTCGAGAAGAAGCCCGAGCCGATGGGCAAGAAGAAGCTGGGCTCGATTTTCCAGAGCGTCGGCGACGCGGCGGCCAGCCCGCTGATGCCCAAGACCCGCGAAGAGCAGTATGAAATGAAGAAGCGCCTGGCCAAGGCCGGCGTGTATGCGGCGGGGGCGCTGCGGGTGATGCAGGGCATGAAGATGATCCTGTCACTCTCGGGACTGGTGGCGGGATATTGGCTGGGTACGGCGATCGATAATGTGATGATCGGCATCGCGTTCGGCGGTTTGCTGGGATTTTTGGCGCCAAGTTTCTGGCTGCGGCAACAGACCAAGTCGCACCAGCGGGCGCTGGAACGCGGATTGCCCGATGCCCTGGACCTTCTGGTGATTTGCGTGGAGGCCGGATTGACGCTGGATGCGGCCATGCAGCGCGTCGGGCAGGAGCTGAGCCTGGCCCATCCACGATTGTCCCGCGAATTGGAAATCACCCACCTTGAAACGCGGCTCGGATTGTCACGGGCCGATTCCCTGAAGAATCTTGGCGAACGAACCGGCTCCTCACATCTGGAGAGCCTGGCGGTGCTGCTGGTGCAGGCGGATCGCTTTGGCACCAGCGTCGCATCGGCCCTGCGCGTACACGCCGAGTCGCTGCGAATTCAGCGCCAGCAGGCCGCGGAGGAACAGGCGGCCAAAGCTTCGGTCAAGCTGACTTTTCCACTGGTTTTCTTCATCTTCCCGGCCGTGCTGATCGTGCTGGCGGGGCCGGCGGCGATTGGGTTGTTCAGGAGCGCGCTGTTTGCGGAATAGGCACAAATGATCTGATGGGGGGTGGCATGGGCAAGTACTCTTGCCCGTGTCTTCGTCCAGCGCGCACGGATAGGCGAGTACGCTTAACCATGCCACCCCAGCCTCCGTCGCAAGGTTGATGGCAACCATCGGTTCTCGACTGCGCGTTCAAGGTTCGAAATTCAATGTCGTGTCACCGCCGCCAGCGCGTCCAAGTACGTCAGTTCCCGTGCCGCCATCAAGGTAATCAGCGGACGAATCGCTCGAAGTGGCGTCCTTGTCATACAAGGTGTCGCTGTCCGCCTCGCCCCACAGTGAGTCGGCCCCAAGGCCGCCATACATCACGTCGTCGCCGTTGCCGCCATACATGAGATCGTTGCCATCGCCGCCGGTGAGGTTGTCATGCTCTCCCTCGCCGTAGATGGAATCATTGCCACCCTGGCCGTCGATCGTGTCGTTATCGCCGCCGCCGTAGAGCAGATCATCGCCATTGGTCACCGAGTCGCCGTCGCCATAGATTGTGTCCGCCCCGGCCATGCCATGGATCGTGTCTCCGCCGCCATTGCCCTTGATCAGGTTTGGCGACGCGTTGCCGGTGATATCGTCAGTGCCGCTGCCGCCCAGAATGTTTTCAATGGTGTCCTGGACGTAGTCCCCTTCACCGCTGGCCCCGTCGTTGGCCGTGATATCGTTAGCGGTGATGGTTAGGTTGGATGAACGGGCGCTGAAATCAGCGGTGTCCGTGTCAGCGCCGCCGTCGAAGACATCCGCGCCGTCGCTGCCAGTTGGTGTGTCGCTTATCAGCAAGTCGTTGCCAGCGTCGCCCAGAACCGAGTCATCTCCACCGTCCCCCCAAATTGTGTCGTCGCCCGTGTCGCCGCGGATGGTGTCATTGCCCCCGCCGCCGCGGATTCTGTTGGCGGAGGCATTTCCTCCAAGAGTGTCAGCGCCGGAGCCGCCGACGAGATTGTAGAAGTTGTGTATAGTGTCGGTCTCCCCTCCTATCGTACATGTGGTGTTGTCCAAGTCACAGTTGACGGCGGTTGATTTGTCATTGTAGACGAGCCAGTCGTTGCCGATGGTGCCGTCCAAATTATCATCGCCCCCTCCACCCCTGATGCTGTCGTCGCCGTTGCCGCCAGCGATCGTTTCCGCGCCATTTCCGCCGTTGATGGTATCGTTGCCTTCGTTGCCGTCGATAGTGATGATTGAAACGCTCACGCTGGTATTGATCGTGATCGTGTCATTGCCGCCTCCTCCAGTGATCGCCAGAGATGTCACAGAGGCCTGGCTGAACGAGCACGATGTAGTTCCGTCGGAAACGATCAGCGTCCCGCCGGACGTTGACGCGCTGATGCCATTGTTATTTCCATCGCCGTCGAAGGTGAAAGTGCTGGCGCCGCTGCAAACCGACGTGAGCAACCGGCGTTGCTCCAATGGCTGCATGACTGGAGATAAAGCTTGCTTGACGACTGCATGAGCCGCCCGCCTCACGGCTGAAGGCGTGCGTGAAGAGCGCGCAAAAGATTTGAGCCAACCGAGCATAAAACCTCCCAATCTGTCCCCATTCCAGAAATGAATCATTGACCGCGCATAAGGACGATCCTCAGCCGGCAACATGGTTTAAGTTGTTCGGAAACTTCGGCCACCAATACAGCCCAGGACGTGCATTTCTCCCCGCCTCCGCGAAGCATTCTCTTTTACCTTGACACCCCCCCCCCCAGGTCAAGTACATTCTGTAGCAATTCCGAGATTTTTTTCCACGTCGAGAATCGCTGAAGAAATCCTGAAAGGGGCACGCCATGAACGAAGGGAAACAACGACCGGCCTTCACTCTCGTCGAGCTACTTGTAGTTATTGCTGTTATCGCAATACTGATTGCCCTCTTGATTCCCGCACTCAATGCCGTGCGCGAACGGGCCAATCGCCTTAAATGTATGAGTAACCTGCGCGCTATTGGCCAAGCTATGAAGATTTACGCCCACGACAACAAAGAGCATTATCCGCGGACGCTTTATGCGGACGGATCAAATGCGTACTTCTTCAATGACGAAGCCAGGCCTGACCCGTTTTCAGGCATTAACATGTACGCAAATGACGTGACCATGGGCATGTTCCTGCTGGTCCGTTACCGGATGCTCAAGCTTGAACAATTTCTGTGTCCCTCCAGCAATCAGGAGTTGGATCGCGTCTATAGCTCTGGCGGTCAGGAGATTCCGCCTACGCAACGATCCAACTTCAAGAGGACCCATCCAGGCAGTGGCACCCTTAGTTATGCGTTTGCGAACCAATACCCGACTGCCACTTTTTACAGAGACAGCCGCAGGGAATTCAAACACTCCCTTTCAGCCCCGGCGGAAAATGCCATTGCCGCTGACCGCAACGATGGAATTGACCGCTATCGCACAATCAATCCCGATGCGCCACGCGAAGACATCACAGCGATGAACAGCCGGAACCACAGAAGCGAGGGACAGAACGTGCTTTTCAATGATGGCAGCGTTCAGTGGTGCAAAACTCCTTTTGTCGGTTATGCGCGCGACCACATCTATACGTGCATCCGTATCATGCCAGGCGCGGACCTGGAACCACAAAGCCGATATGATAGCGTGCTTCTACCGCTTCTTCCGATCCCGTGATCAGCTGATCCTTGATCTTTAATGACCGCACCGTCGATCTACATCTTCTGCCCCGATCCTCAAACGGGTGCAACATGAAGGACGCAAAAAAACAAGCTGCTTTCAGGTTGGTCGAGTTGCTCGTGGTCATTGCCATTATCGCAATCTTAATCGCTATCCTTATTCCCGTTCTCAGTGGTGTTTGGGAACGGGCCAATCGCCTTAAGTGTATGAGTAACCTGCGCGCCATTGGTCAAGCTATGAAGATTTATGCCCACGACAACAAAGAGCATTATCCGCGCACACTTTACGCGGATGGATCAGGTGCATATTGCTTCAATGATGAGGCCAGACCAGATCCATTTTCAGGGAACAACATGTACGCCAATGACGTGACCATGGGGATGTTTCTCTTGGTCCGTTACAGGATGCTGAAGCTTGAGCAATTTCTATGTCCCTCGACCAACCACGAGCTGGATCGGGTTTATAACTCCGCTGGTCAGGAGGTTCCGCCGACACAGCGATCCAATTTCAAAAAGACCCATCCTGGAAGCGGCACACTCAGCTACGCCTTTGCGAACCCGTATCCACCTACCTACTTTTATAGGGGCAGCGTTCGGGACTTCAGGCATTCACCGACAGCTCCCGCAGAGAACGCTGTCGCAGCGGATCGCAACGATGGAATTGACCGGTACCGTACAATGAATCCAGATGCACCGCGCGAAGATATGAAGGCGATGAACAGCCGGAATCACAAAAGCGAGGGCCAAAACGTGCTCTTCAACGATGGTAGCGTGCAATGGTGCAAGACGCCATTCGCTGGTTACGCCCGCGATAACATTTACACGCATCAGGATCTCGACCCAATTCAGGCTGGCTGGCTTTGGGCCGCCGAGAGTCGGTACGACAGCGTCCTTATGCCGTTTCTCCCGATTCCGTGATCCAAAGTGAGTTGCTTGAACTCATATGAATCGTGCATCAATCTACATCTTCTGCCCCGACATCCCCCATCCCATGGGCGGCGTGCGCATGCTCTACCGCCACGTCGATATCCTCAACGCCAACGGCTTCGATGCCGCCATCGTCCACTCCACGCCCGATTTCAGGATCAACTGGTTCGAACATTCCACGCACGTCCTCCACAATCCAATTCAACTGAAGGACCAGGACATCGCCGTCTTCGCCGAGATCGGCGGCTTGAAGATCGCAAACTGGGTCCAGGGAAACCGAAAAGTCATCTTCAACCAGAACGCCTATTACACCTTCCGGGATTATCCGCTGGAAGGAAGAGTATCGACGCCGTATATGCACCCTGAAGTGGTCGCAACCATCGTCGTTTCAGAAGACAGCAAGCAATATCTACAGTGGACTTTTCCGAATCTGCCGATTTATCGAATCCGCTACAGCATCAACCCAGCGCTCTACTTCGTTCCCAGCGAGCCAAAGAAAAAGCAAATCTGCTTCATGCCGCGCAAGAACGTTGAAGATGCCAAACAGGTGCTGTACATCCTTCGCTATCGCAAGAAACTGACCGGCTGGACGATCCGCGAGATCAACAACCTGCCCGAAGCGCAAGCGGCCCAGATCTTGCGCGAATCCGCCATCTTTATGAGCTTCGGCCATCCCGAAGGCTTCGGCCTGCCTCCCGCCGAGGCCATGGCATGCGCAACGATTGTCATCGGTTATGATGGCCGCGGCGGCGCAGAATACTGGCCCGGCCACGGCATCCGAATCGAGAAGGGAGGCACCCTCGGCTACGCGCAGGCACTGGAACGATTGCTCGACGAATACGATCGTGACCCAACGCGCCTAAGGCAAATCGCCCACGACGCCGGCCGTTTCGTGCGGGACACCTATTCGCCGGAAGTGGAACGCGCAAGCATCGTTGATTGCTGGAATCAGATCATGCAGTAGTTTTCTTTCATTCCCCAAATTTTTACCGAACAAGCTCATCCGAAAAATGTACAGGCATGGTAGGGGGGGGCGCCTTCCACTTGGAATTTTGACGAAACGAACCCACCGAGCCCGGTGTCACTGCACAATCCCCTTCGTCAACCTCAAAAACACATCCTCCAGCTTCATCTGATGCGGCGCGACGCTGTCGAGCGGGATGTTGGCCGAGACGAATTTTTCCATCAGGAAGAAATGGTGCACGCGGGGATCGGTGAGCGTGACCTGCAATTCCGAGCCGATCACGTCCACGTCATTGACGCGCGCATCGGTTTTCAGGACGGCGATGGCCCGCTCCAGCTCGTGTTGCGCCTGCGGGGCGAGGCGAATCGAGATCACTGGGTGCGCCCGCGCCATGGCCATCAGCTCATCGATGGTGCCGCTGATGATCAGCTTGCCGCGCTCGATGATTCCCAGCTTGTTACAGAACTCGCCCAGCTCCGAGAGGATGTGGCTGGAGATCATGATGGTCTTGCCCAAACGCTGAAGCTCCCTGAGCAATTCGCGAATCTCAATGCGGGCGCGCGGATCAAGCCCGCTGGCCGGCTCGTCGAGCAGGAGAATCGGCGGATCGTGAACCAGCACGCGGGCCAGGCCCAGGCGCTGCTGCATGCCGCGCGAGAGTGAATCGACGAAGGCATCCTGCTTGTATTTCAGGTCGGTCAGTTCGAGCACATCCTGGACGATCTTGCGGCGCTGTTTGCGTGGGATTCCATAGGCGCTGGCGAAGAATTCCAGGTATTCGCAGACTTTCAAATCTTCGTAGACGCCAAACGAGTCGGGCATATAGCCGACGGAGCGGCGGATGAATTCGCCATTGTTGATGACGTTTTTCCCCAGCACCGTGGCCGATCCGGACGTCGGCGAGAGCAGCCCGGCGAGGATTTTCATGGTGGTCGATTTGCCGGCGCCGTTGGGACCGATGAAGCCGAAGACGTCGCCCTGGTTCAGATGGAGCGAAAGCGCATCGAGGGCCATCAGCGAGCCGTAACGCTTGGTCAGCAGATTGGTGGCGATGGCGGCGGATTTGTCGGCCGCGAGCGGTGGGGGGGTAATGGTGGGCGCGGGCGCTGGCGCGGTCGCGAGACCGGCGGCGGCAGAGGTTTCGGGAAGCGGTGGGGGGGTTGTCAATTCCGATCGAGCCATGATCATTTTCCCAGCGGCGCCAGCGCGCGAATCACCTGCCAATGTTGCTCCTTGGGCGCGTTCTTTTCTTCCTGTTCCAGTTTTACCGCCGGCGGCGCATTGTTGATCACTCCGTAAATGCAGGCCAGGTCGTCGCGGGTGCTTAGAAGCTCGATCAGGCGCTGCGAGCGATCGGCGGCCATGTCGGTGGCAGCGCCAATGAAACCCAAATCCTCGCTCATTGCCGAATACGGATTCTGCTGGTTGCCGCCGTAATAGTAATAAGGCTGATACTGCGAAATATCGACGGGCTTGAACGTGCTGGGCTCAACCACAGCATCAATCGGCGACATCTGATTCGCCGCGATCGGATTGAGCAGATGGGCAGCGCCGGCCTTGGTGGCGATGGTGATGCTTTGCAGCGGCAGGCCGTTGCGATTGGTGATCGTCCCGCGGATGCGCAGCTCATTGCCGACCTTGACCAGTTGCAGTGATGAGGAAATCGGCGGCGGGTCCGATCCGGGATCGCCCAGCTCGCTCTGCATGAAGCGGAGGTTCCAGACATTCACGACCATGGCCGGAACGCGATTGCCGTTGCTGTCGGTGCGCGTCAGCGGCTTTTGGCCGAAGCGATTCTGGAACATGTCGATGGTCGATGTGGTCCGCTGGGTTTGCCGCCAATTGGGCTGGAAATCAACGTTGGCCGGCTCCCACCAGCACTCGCGCGGGCCATCGAGGTTGTACGCCTGGGTTTTCGGCGAATAAATCCCAATGATATCCAGCACGCCAACCACCTTGTCATCGGCCTGGTCGATCACCCGCACAGTGCGATAATGAAGGTCGCCGGATTTGAGCACGTGGCCGACATACAGCGCGCCAAAGGTGATCAGTGCGATCCAGCCCCCGGTGGTGACCCAGGTCCATTCCTGCCGGCCGAGTTTGCGGAGGATGAACCAGTCCACCGGGCCGACGATGAGCATCATGGCGATCATCACCAGGGCGACGTAGGAAAAATCAAATCGGCCGACACCCGGAACATTGCCAAGGCGGTCGATGATTTTTTCCGCCGCGGCAAGCCGGCGGGTCTCGGAGGGATCATTCCCAAAGCCATAGTAGTTGTTCTGCGGCCGCTCTTCGCGAGCTTTGAGCGTGCGATGAAAAATCGGCCGCCAGAATTTCCGGCCGCTAACGGTGTCGGCAAAGGTGAGTTTTGAGGCGTCAAAGGAGAGCAGCGCCACCTGACCCATGCCCGCCCGTCCGAAATATGCCGCCCCTTTGCCGGCGAACAGGTCCAGTTTTTGCGCATCCGGAGCCGGCGTGATTTTTCGAGCTGGAACATTCTCAACTCGGGATGCCAGACCGGCCGCCTTGGTGTCGACAAGCGTCAGATTGATCGTCTGGGCGCTGCCGATCTCGCCGGGAAGCAACTCGATGATCGGACTATCCGCCGGAATTGGTCCATCACTTGCCCAAAAAATCAGCCGCCCGCCACCGCGAACCCAAGCCGCAATCGCCCCCTGCCGCTGCGGGCTCATGTTCACAATATCCGCGGCCGCAAGAACCAGCGCATCAAGGCATTCATACCCCACCTTCGCATCCGGCAACATCCGCGGCTCCAGATAGCCAATCTGAATATCCGGCGGCGGAAATACCGGTTGGCCCGGCTGCGGAGCAGGGGTATTCTCATCCGCCCATCTAAACTGACCTTTAAGAACGCTAAGCCCGTGTTGTGATACACCGCTGACCCCCAGCAGAATTTCCCCTCCTCCACTGCCATAATAAACCCGCCCCAACCGCCCATCGGGACGGTTGGACGAATCAAACGGCTGCTCGGCCAGTTTCCTAAAGCTCCCCGCGTCGCGAATCACCGCAATCGTGTCCTCCAGCTGAAAAGTCAGCGGCACATACACCAAAACTGTGCTGGGATCTGGCCGAATCGTTGCGGGGTTCAGAATTTTCAGGGCAAACGTCTTGTCATGTGGCGCCATGATCTCAATGATCACGTTCCGGGCCGGCAGAGCCGCATCATCCGACGCCGTGATATAAACCGGCGCCCAGCGGCCGGCCCGAAAGGCCCCGTTCCACCCAATGTCCACCTGCAAATTGACTTTGGCCGTCGCCGCCGCCGGAAGCAGCGCCAGCAGGACGGCCAGGAGCTTGAAAATGGGTCGAACCATTGGTTGGGGGAATCATTGCCAAACACAACCGTGATAGCAACGGGATTCCATCATTGAGTCGATTGCCGTCTGCCGATATTGCTGGAAAAGTGGCGGTTTCCACGCCGCAAAAGCGTGCAAACCGCCCGGCCGATGCTAACGTAAGACTGTTGGGCATGGTCTAACATGCCGTAAGTAGTCGCAATTGTCCTCCTTGACGGAATTCGCGAGCAGGGCAATACTTTTGGTCAGTTTATTATGCACCGCACCCGGCAAATGCTCGTGGCCACCGTCCTGACGACGGCCCTGATTACAGGGGCCGCCAGAGGGGCTGATGCCGCGCCCGCATCCCGGCCGCATCCCGTGTCGGTCGCCCGGCGGCTGGCGGCGAAGATCACCATGAGCTTCCGCCAGGTCCTCCCGGCTGCGCGGCTTGCCCCGCTTCGGGTGAGCGGTGATTCAAACGTGGTGGCGGCGATCGTCCCCACCTCCGTCGCACTGCCCACAGCGCCTTTCGAAGCCTCGCCCGCTCTCTATCCGCTTCCCCCGCCCCTTCTCTAGTCAACTCTAACTGGCCGCCAGCGCCTGATTCTTCATTTGCGTGGCGGCAGGTCTTCGTTCTTTTCGCGGGGGACATTGCAGGAAGTTGAGACGACCATGCCACTGACCGTACAACGCGTTCTGACTCTCATGTTTGGCAGCCGCAACGAGAGGCTGCTGAAGCGCTATCACCTGATCGTTAATCAGGTCAACGCGCTCGAAGCGAAAATCCAGCCGATGACCGATGAAGAGCTGCGGGAACGGACCAAAAAGATCGGCGAGATGCTCCGCGCCGGAGAGGTCAAATCAAATGAAGTAATGCCGGAATGTTTCGCAATCATTCGCGAATCGATGGACCGCAACATCGGCATCCGGCAGATCTTCAACCCCGAAGAGCATTTCGACCCCGACCAGTTCGACGATGAGATGCTCGAGCTGTATGACTCGGTGCAGCGGCGGATGATCCAGACCGGCGAGCCCTGGACCCGCGTGCCCATTCCGCCCAAGCTCTATGAGGCGGTGCGGAAGATCTATCCCGAATCCCGCCCGCCATTCCGCGCCCGTTGTTTCGACGTGCAGATCATCGGCGGCGTGGTTCTCTATGAAGGCAAAATCGCCGAAATGGCCACCGGCGAAGGCAAGACTTTCGTAGCGCCCCTGGCCTGCTTCATGCGCGTGCTCGAAGGCATGCAGACCCACGTGGTGACCGTCAACGATTATCTCGTCCGTCGCGATGCCAACTGGATTCGCCCCGCCTTCGAAAACCTCGGCCTGACCGTCGGGTTCATTCAGTCCGAGATGGAGCCCGGCGGAGAAGTCCGCCGCAAGATGTACGAGTGCGATGTCACCTACGGCACCAACAGCGAATTTGGCTTTGATTTCCTCCGCGACAACATGAAGGAGCGGGTGGACCTTCAGGTGCAGGGGGCGCTGGATTTTGCGATTGTCGATGAGGTGGACTCGATCCTGATCGACGAGGCGCGCACGCCCCTGATCATCAGCGGCGCGGCCCATGATGATGCCCCCAAATATCGCGAGGCCGATCGGGTGGCGCGAAAAGTCATCGAGATCAACAAGCCCTTTGCCGCGGTTGAGAAGGAAGTCGATGCCGCCAAACGCGCCATCAAGGCGGCCGAGGGCGACATCGATAAAAACAAGGGCGACAAGGATGAGGTCGAGGCGGCCAAAAAGCGCAAGGAAGATGCCGAGAAGCGGCTGGTCGAGGCCGAAGCCAAGAAACAGGGCCTCACGCAATATTATGAAGTGGAACTGGACCGCAAAAGCGTCCATCTGACCCATGAAGGCATCGCCGCCGCCCAGGAAGAGGCCGGCGTCGGCAGCTTTTACGTCGGCAACAACATGGAATGGCCGCACCTCATGGAGCAGGCCCTCCGCGCCCATGTGGTCTATGAACGCGACAAGGATTACGTCGTCGAGCGCGGCCAGCGCGGCGAGATGGAAGTGGTCATCGTCGATGAATACACCGGCCGAAAAATGGTGGGCCGGCAGTGGTCCGATGGTTTGCACCAGGCCATCGAGGCCAAGGAAAAGGTGCCCATCAAGCAGGAGACTCAGACTCTGGCCACCGTTACGCTCCAGAACTTCTTCAAGCTCTACAAGCAATTGGCCGGCATGACCGGCACGGCACAGACCGAAGCCGAGGAGTTCGGCAAGATCTATAAGCTCGAGGTCGTGACCATCCCCACCAATCGCCCGGTGGTTCGCTCCGACGGGGAAGATCGCGTCTATCGCTCCGCCCGCGAAAAGTGGGAGGCGATTCTCGAGGAAATCAAAGAAACCAGCGACAAGGGCCGCCCCGTTCTCGTCGGCACCACCAGTGTCGAAAAGAGCGAAATGCTCTCCCACATGCTCAAACGCAAGTACGGCATCGAGCATGAAGTGCTCAACGCCAAGCAGCACGAGCGCGAGGCTCAAATCGTCCTCAAGGCCGGCCAGCAGCATCAAAACATGCACGGCGAGACCGTCGGCAACGTCACCGTCGCCACCAACATGGCCGGCCGCGGCACCGACATCAAACTGACTCCCGAAACCACCAAAGCCGGCGGCCTGCACGTGATCGGCACCGAGCGCCACACCGCGCGCCGCATCGACAACCAGCTCCGCGGCCGCGGCGGCCGCCAGGGCGACCCGGGCTCATCGCGATTCTACGTCTCGCTCGAAGATGAGCTGATGCAGATGTTCGCCGGCGAATGGACCATCAAGGTCCTCGGCTGGCTGGGCATGGAAGAAGGCATGGCCATCGAAGACAAGCGGATCAGCAAGGGAATCCTCCGCGCCCAGAAGAAAGTCGAGGAGCGAAACTTCCTGGCCCGCAAAAATCTCCTCGAATACGACGAGGTGATGGACTTCCAGCGCACCCAGTTCTACGGCATGCGCCAGAAAGTGCTGGCGGGGCGCGAGGTGGGCCAGATCATCTGGGGAATGATCGGCGACGCCATCGAAGATGCCGTGCGCAAATATATCGAAGAGGATTACGTCGCGGCCGTGGTCTGCGAATGGGGCAAGATGAATTTCGACCTGACCAACCTCGAGGCCGATGACTATCGCGGCCTGAACACCATCGCCGACCTGGAAAACTTCATCAAAAGCCAGGCCCGCAATGAAGTGGAATCCACCGTGGGGGCCACGCTCACCGAGTTCATGGGGGAGGATCGCGAGGAGCGCGAGTGGGATACCAAGGGCCTCTCCTCCTGGGCGATGAGCCGTTTTCAGGTGAATCTGCCGCAAAACCAGATCCGCAAAATGTCGGCCGACGAGGTCGAGGAGAAGCTCAAGACCGCCGCCATCGAGCAGATCGACAAGCGCGACTGCGCCGCTCTGGTGAAATATCTCGAGCCCAATTTCGCCGAGTCCGAGCTGGCCAACTGGGCCGCCGAAAAATTCGGCATCAAGGTCGATCCCAAAGAAATGCTTGCCGACGCCGAACGGCACATGCGCAAGCCGGCCGAGGAAATCGTCGGCCTCATCGAAGAAAAGGCTCACCAGGCCTACGCCCAGCGCGAGATCGAATATCCCATCGATCACCTGCTGATCTCCGTTTTCGGCGGCGAAGAGGGCGCCAATGACAATCCCTATGCCGCCGACATGGTTCGCAATTGGGTCATGGCGAAATATCGCCAAGAACTGTCGCTGGATGAAATTCGCAGCACGCCCCTTCGCCGCCTGCGCGACCGGCTCATCGGCTTCCAGGAGCAGTATCTGGAAGACGGCCGGCTCGATAAGGAGATCGATCAGATCCTTTCGGCCGGCGAGGAGTTGCCGGTGATCGCCAGGGCGTTCAACGAGCGCTTCAGCGCTAATCTGACCGCCGAGGATTTGCAGGATCAACCCGCCAAGGCGGCCGCGGGCAATCGCAAGGGCATGAGGCCCGAGCCGCAGCAGGCCCCCCTCAGCCTGCGCGAGAAGGTGCTGCGCTTCGGCCGCGAATTCTTCCGCAAGGAACTGACCGATCTGGAGCAATTCGTGATGATCCAGATCTTCGACCAGAGCTGGAAGGACCATCTCTATGCCATGGACATGCTCCGCAACGGCATCGGCCTCCAGGCCTTCGCCGAAAAGGACCCCCGGATTCAGTACAAGAAGGAAGGCTACAAATACTTCGCCGAAATGATGGAAGGCATCCGCGACAAGGTCACCGACCTGATCTTCCGCGCCCGCATCGTCGGCAACGCCCAGGCCCGCAACGCCTATCAGGTCACGGCCGCCACCCACGAAGAGAGCGGCGGATACGGCGTCGCCGAGAATACCAAGGAACTAGCCACCGCCGCGGCCACCACCAGCGGCAGCGAAGCCGAGGGCGGCGAGGTCGACAACCGGGTCGTCAAACCCATCGTCCGCGAAGCGCCGAAGGTCGGTCGGAATGATCCCTGCCCCTGCGGCAGCGGGCGGAAGTATAAGAAGTGCCACGGAGCGAATGCCGCTTAATGTCCGGCGGGTGCCGCCGCCGTCAGCACAATCTTCCCATGATACCCCTGCAACACCCCGGTCACATCCGCCGGCGGCGGCGGCAGCGGCGGACTCTGCGGAACTTGCAAATACCCCATCGTCCGCTCAATCACCCGCACCGCGGCCGGCGCTGAAACCGTCCCGCCAAAGTGCCCCAGCTTTCGATCCGCCTCATGGATCACCATCGCCACCACGATTTTCGGATCCTCCGCCGGCGCGCCTCCCATGAAGCTGCTGTTGAACAGATTCTGGTCATATCCCCGCTTCCCCATGCTGATGTGCGCGGTTCCGGTCTTTCCAAAAATGTTCCAGTACTTGCTCCCCTTCCCCTGCGCTGTCCCGCGAATCACTACATCGCACAAAATCCGCCGCACCTGCGCGGCCGTCACCGCATCCACCACCTGCGGGCACATTTCCAGCGCCTGGGCTCGCTCCTTCGCCACCACATTCCCATCCGCATCCAGAATCCCCTGGATCAGCCGCGGCCGCACCAACCGCCCGCCATTGGCATAAACGCAAAACGCCCGCGCCAACTGGAGCGGCGTCACCATCATCTCATAACCCTGTGCCACCGATTCCGTGCTGAAATGATTCCATTTCTTCAGGGGATTGAGCCGCCCCTCATCCTCCCCCGGCAATTCCAATCCCGTCGGCCTCCCAAATCCAAACAGCGCCAGCCCCTCGCGCACTTTCGCATTCCCCATCCGCTCCGCCAGCATCGACATGCCAATGTTGCTCGACTTGACCAGCACATCCCACGAGCAAAGCGGCCCGCCATAATGCGTATCGGTCACATGCCGGCTGCCATAGGGGATGTACGTCGCCGACTGAATCGGCCAAACCTCGTTCGCCCGGGTGATGTTCCAGGCCAGCGCCGGCCCCATGATGAACGGCTTGAGCGTCGATCCCGGCTCATACGGCACCACGATCGCCCGATTCAGCCGGTCCTCCGGCTTGGAATCCACCAGATTCTGCGGATTGAACGTCGGCCAATTCGCCAGCGCCAAAATCTCCCCCGTCTTCGGATCGATCACGATCACTTCCCCGCGCTTGGCCCCGAATTTCTCGCACGCGTCGGCCAATTCCTCCTCGGCCAGCATCTGAATGTTCGCATCGATCGTCAGCACCAGATGCTGCCCGTGCGATGGCGGCACATAATCCTCCGCCTCCACGCCAATCGGCCGCCGCCGCGCATCCTTCTCCAGCCTCGTGAACCCATTTTTCCCCGCCAGGTTGTGCTCAAACTTCAGCTCCAGCCCTTCCAGCCCCTTCCCATCCGCCCCCACCGTCCCCAACACGTGGGATGCCGTCGATCCCATCGGATAATACCGCACCAGCATCGGCTCAAATCCCACGCCCGGAATGTGCAAACTCTCCACCGCCTCGCGCGTCCGCTGATCGACATTTTCCGCCACCTTCAGATACCGGCTTCCTGGGCCGGCCCCGATCAGCTCGATGAGCTGGTCGACATTGCACTCCACCAGCTTGCACATCTTCCGCAGATCCGAATCCATCTGATTGAGGTTCCGCCGCTCGCGCTGATATTGCTGTAGCAAAAACTGCGGATCGACATACAGCGACGTCGTCTGCACCGTCGCCGCCATCGGATATCCATTGCGCGACAGGATCGTCCCCCGCCGGGCGATGCTTGTGGTGGCCGTGTATTGCTGCCGCTCCACCAGGCGGATCGTCTTTTGCCGCCCATACGTCTGGAGATAGGCCACCCGCCCGATCATCCCCACCAGCAGCGCGGCGATACCCACGAGAACAACCCTGGCCCGGCCATCAGAAAACGGTGACATGAACTCTCCTGCGGCGTGTCCAATAAAGATCGGCAGGTGCGATGAATCTCGGCGAGAAAATCACCCCCATACCTCTGCCACCCGGTGGGCCGGGCACTCCTGCCCGACATCCGTGTGGTGTCTACCTTCGTGCCACCGGCGTCGCCGCTGTCGTCCCCACCCAATCCCCCGCCGCCAGCGGCAGCGCTGCCTCCGGCACCAGCTTCAGATCATGCTGCTGCATCGTCCTGGTCACCGCATTGGGCGCTGTGTACACCGCAATCTCCAACTGCTGCTGCCACAACTTGGCCTGGTGATGCTGAATCTTCTGCTGAAACTCCGCCGCCTGATGCCGCAGCTCCAGCTCCTGCTGCCGAAGCTGAAGCGTCGCCACCGCCATCAACATTCCGCAGGCCAGACAAATGAGCAGTTTGATCATGATGATTTACCGGGAGGCTACGGCCTTGGGCGGCAGCCGCAGCTTCATATTGATCTTCAACTTGTCCGAACCCTTCAACAGGTCCTTGTTCATCTCCTGAATCTGGCTGACAAATGAGCTGCTGCCACACTGCTCCCTGGCAATCTTGTGCAGGTTGTCCCCATCCTTCACCACATACTCCACCGAATTCGCGGCCGCCGCCGGAGCAACTTCCTTCGCGGGCTCCTTCTGTTCCGGCTTGGTCGCGCTCGCCACCGGTGTCTGCACTGGAATGTTATACGACTCCCCGATAACGACCTTATTCGGGTTCTCCGCCAGCTTCGGATTGGCCTTCACGATCGCATCCCGATTGGCTTGGGCATTCTTTCCCATCGTCTTGCTCGCGATCTTCCCCAGCGTATCCCCCGCTTCCGCCGTATATGTCTTCACATTCTCCTTCGCGCCGGCCGTATTGCTCGAAGTATTGCTGGAATTGGTATTCGTCAGCGGTTCCGGCGCAATCACCACCGGCTCCGTATGCGCCAAAATATTTTCCTCAGCCCCACCCGCCCCATTGCGCACATCCGGAAGCTGCGTGATCGGCGGCTCCATCGGAATCACCGGCTGCTCCGTCACATCGATGATCCGCTGCCCTCGATTGGCTGGCCCAACATCCACATGCTGCCTCCGCTCCAGCGATGGATCAGGCTGCACCAAAATCGGCCCCCGCGGCTCCACCGCAGGCACATCCAGCGGCGCAGGGTTCTGCCGCCGCGGCCCCAGTGTCCGCGTGCTCCCAAGCACATCATCAATTGTCGTCGTCAATGCCGCCTGGTGCGGCTGTGTGGCCGTCGTGAAATGATCCGACAGCAGAATTCCAATTACGATGATGAATGCCAACCCCACCAGCAGGCCAATTTTTGTTTCCCGCGTCATGAAAAGAACCTCCAGGCGTGACCGACCAAATAAATCAACGACGACACTTATCCAACTCTTCGAATGGCTCGCAATTTGGCCGATCGACTGCGTGGGTTGCTGGCGAGTTCCGCCTCGGCGGGTGTGATCGGCTTCTTCGTCAGGAGAGAATACTTCCCGGCCTGCTCCGCCGACCGATACGCCTGCTTCACCAGTCGATCTTCCATCGACTGAAAACTGATCACGGCCATCGTTCCCCCGGAATTGAGAAACCTGGGCCCCGCATCCAACAGGGCGGCAAGACTCTCCAGCTCCTGGTTCACGTGCATCCGCAGCGCCAGGAACGTCCGGGTGGCCGGATCAATTTTCTGTGGGGCTCCGCCCCGCTTGGGAATGGCCGACCGCACAATGTCGGCCAGCCGCTCTGTTGTCGTAATCGGCGAAATCCGCCGCGCCTCCACAATCTTTCTCGCAACTTGCCGCGAGTAATGCTCCTGCGCCAACGTGAAGAGCAAATCCGCCAGCTCCTTCTCCTTCTCATAATTCACCACATCCGCCGCCGTGCGCTTCAGGCGCGAATCCAGTCGCATGTCCAGCGGCATCGCCGACGAGAACGACAAACCATATTGCTCATCAAACAACTGATTGGTGCTGATCCCCAGGTCCGCCAGAATCCCATCCACTCCGCTCACTCCAACTTCCCCCAGCACCTCCCCCAGCTCCGCAAAGTTTGCATGAAACAATCTCACCTTCGCCGGCGCCTCCGCCAGCCGCGCCCCGGCGAACTCCAGATTCCGCGGATCGACATCCAACCCCACCAGCATCCCACTTTTCCCCACCCGCCGCGCCAACTCCAGCGAATGTCCCCCTCGTCCCACCGTGCAATCCACCACAACCTTCCCCTCTCCCGGCGCGAGCACCCCCATTACCTCCTCCATCAACACCGCCTCATGTCCGCTTTCCGGCATGCGCATGGGGAAGGATTCTCAACCCCCACTCTGAAATCTCAAATCTCAAATTTAGGATTTCCAACTCCTGTTTCCCCTTGCAACCGCTGGATTTATTCGCTACATTTAGGGTTGTGTTTGGTCGGCGGAGCGGTCGGGGCTGATCACCGCATTTATTCCGCGCCGAGATAATTGAATACCTCGCCATCTGATTAGCCGATGACGAGAAGCCGCGCATCCGATTTGCGGCGAAAATGCTGTAGGGGCGGCTTCAGCCGCCGATGAACTAAAAGAGCAGGCCCTTTCCAGCCCGCTCTGTGGACGAAACGAAAAAAGCCGGTACGTGGAGTCGGGAGTCGTCTAACCCGCGTGATCCCAGACACGCGCCCCATCCGTGGGATGACTCCGACGCACCAGTTTTTAGGCAGCACTGCGGTTTGGCGGCCACAGTACCGCGATGTCCCGCTGGCCGTCCCTGGCCTGCGTTGGTAGGGAGGTGTCGTAGACTCATCCGTGAGGCGACACCCCGTCTGGTCCGAAGAATCCTTTCTTCGGTGTGGCGTTTCTTCATGGGGCCGCTCATCCCTGAGTCGGCCCCATCTGCTTTTGGTTCCGGAGGCGCGTTCAGACCCAACGCATACAACTTGGCCGTCCTGGCCAGCGATCCACCCGCGTCCCGATGTGTGTGAGACCCAATCCTTCCCTGGATGTCTCAGGCGCTCCTTCCCAGGAACACCACCCGCAACTCCGTTGCGGGACCCACTAGATCCACGAAGCCCCAACGAAGCTATTTGCCCGGTGCTAAACCTCCCACGGTCGCACTACCCGCTGACTTTGACCTCTTTGCCCGTGCCGCGATCTCGGCTCTTCTATTCTCCAAATCATCCTCGTGAGCGCTCCACTCGCTCCGATTCCAGATCTCAATATGATCTCTCATTCCAACCACCGTCACCTCGCGCTCCAGCTTTCCCTTTTTCACCAGCTTCTCTGGAATCAAACACCGTCCCTGCTTGTCCAACTCGATCCGCTGCGCCAACGCGAAATTGAGCTGATCGTATTCCACTTTCTCTTCCTCCGGCGCCAGCTCCGATTCCATCCGGTTGGCCATCACCTCGTAAAATTTTTCCGTGTACAGCCAAAGCTTCCGATTGACTCCCGGCACGATGACAAGTGATTCAGCGTCTTCCGGGTTCCAGGCTTTTCGAATGTCAGAAGGAACCAGCAGTCTGTTTTTTTCGTCCAGTGTCAGTTCATAGTTGCCGAAGAGTGGTCTCACGAGTGCTTCTTTTCGAGTTGTCCCACTTCTTGGATTCCATTCCCACGATGATCCATCTTCTACCACTCCCTCCCACCCGACTCAAGTGAAACAGCTCAACAATAATTTTTTTTTGTGATGTGATTGACTGAGTCGCGCGCAGCGCGCGTGAAGATGGAAAAAATCATACCGCGTGCATCAAAGTTATCCACCGAAATTGTGGATAACCTGACGCGAAGAGCGGCGTGCAAATCTTATCGCGATAAGTCGAGCCACGGCCACGGCTATCAGAAATCCAAAAATGAAAAACCATTCGCGCCAGCGATCTTCCATCCCGTACAGCACCTCAATTGCACTCACAATCGGCCCAAAACCTGTGCCAATCATGTCGCCACTTCCGAAATCCCTTAGGAGGTACGCCGCCAAAGCTCCGCCGATGGAAATTTCTGAAGTTGCTGCCGCCGCCCAGATCTTCCAGCGCGGCCGCATCGGCCCAGCCCCCAAAAATCCCAGCGCGATGATCCACGTCGATACAAATCCACTCACTTCGATCAAACGGTAGGGGGGTGAAGAAGAGAGCACGCCTGCAAGCTGTAAGAACGGCCCGGTCGTCGCCGCCATCACCATCACCGCCGCCGGCGATGGCATCAAAACTGGCAAAAGCAGTGCGCTCAGTGCGATCTGCGCCACCACCATCTCCTCCACCGCCAGCTTCTCCCCCGGCCGCGGAAATTCCTCCGACAACGGAACCTGCATCACCGGCAGCAGCAGCACCAGCAACTGCAATCCCAGCCAAATCAGCAAAGAACCCGGGTGGGAGAAAGTGGTAAACCTCGAAATACCCCCCACGTTTTCGGCTTTGACGATTGCCACGGCCGACATCTTACCGCCGCTCACTGCCCTCTCACCACCGGCGCTTCCTCTGCCGGGTACATCACCTTGTCCAGCCGAATATCCACCCACGAATGCCCACCATCCACCCGCCCATACTTCTGACAGATCAAAGCGAGCCGCTCCAGTTTTTGCACCGGCGGCAGCTCCGCATAAAACGACAGCTTGATCGGCTCTCCCCACCTCACCTCCGATCGATACTTGGTGATCAACACAATCTGCGCATCCCGCGCGCTCTTTCTCCCTTTGAAATTGCCCACATTGATCCGCTCGATCTCCTCACTAAACGGCCGGCCATAGAGCAACTTGGCCAAGTCCAACCCCGCCGCCAGGTCCTCTCCCACCCATTTCTGCCCATCCACAAACGGCGGCATCGCCGCAACTCCCTCGATGATCCGCAGATTCATCTTTCCATCCGGCCCCAGCAGAATCCGTGGCAGCGTCGATGGCCCAAACTTCTCCGGCAGCCGGATGCCTTCCCCATCCACCAGGATGTAATCACTCTTGAACGCCACCAGCGCGATCGGCGCTCGAAATTCGCAGTCCAACTCCACCGTATCCCCCGCCGCCTTCCCATAAACCCGCCGCACCTGCTTCACCTGCCGCACCCACGCATTGCGCTCCAGCACTTTTCCAATCTCCGCAATGAATTCGTGATCCAGCGCCGACCGCACCGCCTTCGGCTGCGCCCCTCTGAGAATTTGCTCCGCCAGCGCCTCGCTCATCCACGCCGGCCGATTCTTCAGCACCAAAACCGGCGGCGCGGGCGGATACGACAGGTCACGCAGCACGTGCTGCCGCATGGTCACAAACGCAATCGCTCCGCCCCCCAGCAGAATCACCGCCACGGTGACCTGAATCAGCACCTGCGCCAGCCTCGCGCCATCAATTCTGCTTTTTTTTTGCCGTGCCATAGGCCTCTCACTCCCCGCGCGCAAACCGATGCGTGTAGGGCATGCTTCAGCATGCCGCTCCTGCTCCCCGCGCGCAAACCAACACTCTCCCAGCAGGCCTTATCGGGCGTTTTTTATGGAATTCTGTAGGAGCGAGCCTCAACCCCGCATTCTCCGCTCAAACGCCGCCCAATCCCCCGGCTCATTCAAGTTCGTCCACACCTCATTCCTCCACGCCGCCGGAGCAGGCACAACCAAAAATCCTTCTCTCTCAGCGAATGAATGCAACGACCTCTTCCCTTCCCCCCAATGCCCTCCAACAATTTCGTGGCATGGGCGCCCCGCCCATGTCTTCCTGAAAACCGCCGGCAATGGCTCAATCAGCCCATCACCTCTCTCAACCATCACTCCCCACATCTCCGACTTCTCCTCTATCCTCTCCATCAACCACAAAAACTGCTCTCTCCCCACCAGCGGCATATCCACACTCGCCACAACCAAAAATTCCGTCCTGAGATTCTCCAAAGCTGTCAAAACTCCCCTCACCGGCCCCATCCCCTCCACCGGATCGACCACCTCCACATCAAACCGTTCCGCCCCCGGCGGCCGCTCTCTCCCCGGCGCGCTCACCAGCATCGTCGGTCCGCGCCAACCAAATCGCTCCAGCAAATATTGCAGTATCGGTTTCTCCCCCACCCGCAGCAGCCCCTTCGCCTTCCCCATGCGTTCCCCCCGTCCCCCGGCCAGGACAGCCATCGTCACCCCCATCTCATTCATTTTGATTGTCCTGTGTTGGCGGCTTGCGTCCCGTAACCTTCAAATATTTCTGCCTCCCCTTCGCATACTCTTCCGAATCGACTTCTTTATCCGACGCATCCCGCTCGGCCGAGTGATAGTTTCCCTCGGCATCCATCTCCTTCCACCACGGCTTATATTCCCCGCACAGCCGCCCATGGATCTTCCGCAGCATCGGCACGCACCACCCGCACCCCGTCCCCGCAGACAGGCACTCCGATATCTGCGACGCCGCCTTCGGTTTTTCCACCTTGCAGAAGTTCTCGATCTTCCGCAGCGGAACGTGAAAACAGAAGCAGACCGTGTCGTCCCTCTTCAGCGCCATATGTCAATTGTATACAGGAATCGTGCTCTATGCCGCTTTTCGCAACTCAACCGGCGCATCGCTCTTCTGCTCCGGGAATTTCAGGCTGGTGGGCTCTTCGATCGGCGGCACCCCCGCGCGCCTCAGGATCGCGCTCTCGATCCTCACATACACAAGGCCAAGCACTGGAATGATGATCCACGCGCCAACCGCAACCAAATCTCCAGTGTTCACGTCCTTGTGATCGGCCAGTTAAAAATCAACTTGAGGATCACTACGAATTAGAAGAATTGGACGAAGATTCGTCCTGTGCGGGCCCGGGGGAATAGGGCGTTGCTGACGGCCGCGCCGACTTCGCCGCTTCATCCAGCACCTTCGCCGTAAAATCTCCCGTCGATTTTTCCCCATCGCTGTAAACCCAATCCACGATCCGCTCCATCGGCACCCGCACTACATCATCATACTTGTAGCTCTTCACAATCTCCGGATCGTTGAGCAGTGTCCCGTGTACCGCATCAAAGTCCACGCGACAAACATGCACCCACATGAACTCGCTCTCCTCTTCATTCTCCGGATCCGAGAACGGCGCCTTCACCGAGAATTGATACCCATCCTTCGCCTTGGTGAACGCCCCCACGAATTCCGGCAGCCGTTTCTTCGCCTCCGTCACCGCCGCCGCCATCCGCGGATCATCCTCATCGATTTGCACCACCGATTCCTCGGGCGCCTCCAGCTTCGCCGGCCCCTCTTTGTTCAGCTGCGCTCCGATAATCCATTTCCGGTCCGATAAATCGGCCTTCCCACTCCTGGTCCGTTTTCCGAACAACGCCACGATAAACACAATCGCCGACAATCCCCCCAGCGCAAGTGCACCGCCCCCATACAGGGTCGAACTATCGCTCGGGATCACACTTACAAGCAGGTGCTGCATTCCCCATCATCCAGGCAAACCATCATTTTCGCCCATCCCCTGCACGGCGACAAGCCGCCGTCTCCTTGCCGCGCCCCCAAAGATATATGAAGGATTGAATGTGCGGGCTGGGTAAGTCGGGCGATTTGTCATAAGAAACCCTCCCAGTCCACCGATAACTTCGAAAGAGGTCCACTATGCTTTACCAATTTCTCATCGCTCGATTCGGCGAAACCGGATGGGCCGTGGCGCTGATGTCCATCATCGGCGTCCTGGCCGGAATCGTTCTCTGGCTGGTTGGCGCGCGCTTCAGCCGTTCCATAGTCACCCTGATTGCCGTCTCCATCGGCGCGCTTGTGGGCCTGCGCCTCCCGGCGTGGTTCAGCGTGCCTGTCGGCGCCTGGTCCACCGCCATCGGCGGCGCACTGCTCCTGGGCATCTCCGGCTACGCCCTTCATCGCATGTGGGTCGGCGCCGGCCTGGCGGCGTTATTGGCCGCATGGGCCCTCGTCCTCGTCTGGAACATCTACTGCACCGGCCGCGTCGGCACGTTCCCCGATCGCGTCGCCGGCATGGGCATCGGCGAATACTGGATGAATCTCTGGAACTGTTTACCCACGGATTTCCGCCGCATCGGCCCATTCCTCGGCGCCCTGGCCGTCATCGTCGGCGTCACCACCGCCGTCTTCTGGTCCCGCGCCGCCGCCTTCATGCTCTATAGCGTTCTTGGCGTCTCTGTGCTCCTGATTATGGGAATGCTCGGCATCGCCATCTCCAAGCCCCAGCTCCTGGGCATCCTCCCCCACCAGACCGGAACCCAGATCGCTACCTTCGGCGGAATGGTTCTCTTTGGTGCCCTCGTCCAGTGGC
>DASYUA010000037.1:0-58810 GCA_036001665.1 Tepidisphaeraceae bacterium | reverse complement strand
GCGTCGCGCGGCTGCATCGGGTTGAGGGCTGATATTGATGGGCTGCCGATTTGCGAAGCGAGCGGGTTGCCCTGGGCGAGCCAGCATCCGGGGCGGATGCACGCGTGTGGGCACGATGGGCATTCGGCGAATTTGCTGGGGGTTGCGGCGATGCTCAAGTCGATGGAATCGAAGCTGCCGGTGTGCGTGAAGCTGATCTGGCAACCGGCCGAGGAGGGGGGCGCGGGTGCGGATCGACTGGTGGCGGCGGGGGTGCTGGATGGGCGGATTGGGCCGAAGGTTGAGGCGATATTCGGGCTGCACGGCTGGCCGGGGTTGAAGGTGGGGCTGGTTGCGACCAAACCTGGAGCGCTGCTGGCGGCCACCGATTCGTTTACGGTGCAGTTCAAGGGCAAGGGTTGCCATGGGGCATATCCGCACCTGGGGCATGATCCGATCGTGGCGATGGCGGAGACGATTGTGAATCTTCAGCAGGTGGTGAGCCGGGACATCGACCCGACTGATCCGGCGGTGGTTACGGTGGGCATCGTCAATGGGGGCACGGCGATCAACGTGATTCCAGACGTGGTTGAATTTTCCGGAACGGCCCGGAGCCTGCACACGGGGATGCGGAGAAAGCTGCGCGAGGTGATGGAGCGGAGATGTGGCGGAATCGCGACAGCGCATGGGTGTCAGATGCGGTTTACGTGGGAGGATGGATATCCGCCGACGACGAACGATGCGGCGATGGCGGAATACGTGACGCGTGTCGCTCGGAAGACTCTGGGGGAGGAGAAGTTTGTTGCGGTGGCGCGGCCGTCGATGGGGGGGGAGGATTTTTCGTATTACCTGGAGAAGATCCCGGGGTGTTTCTTTTTCGTGGGCGTGGAGCCGCAGGGTCGGGAGGGGTATCCGTCGTTGCACAGTGACAAATATGATTTTACGGATGAGGCGCTGGGGGTGGCGATGAGGATGTTTGGGGAGATTGTGATGAATTGGGGAAAGTAATTATCCCCGAGATTGATTGGGTGGCATGGGCAGCGAAGATTCAATGCCGGGGAAGATGCTCAATCAACCGCTCCATCTGCTCCTCGGTATTGTAGAAATGCGGGGAGCAGCGGAGGCGGGATTCGCGGAGGGCGATTTCGGTTTTGTGGGTGTGGCGGAGGGTGCGGACGATTTGGCCGTGATCGTGGGTTGGGGAGGTGAAGCTGACGATGCCGCTCCAGTCGTCCTGGCCGCGCGGGGAGATGATGTTGTAGCCTTTGGATTCGAGGCCGGAGATGAGATGGTTGGTGAGGGTTCGCATGCGCTGGGAAATTGGCTCGATGCCGACTGACAGGAGGAGATCGATGGCGGATTTGAGGGAGAGGAGGGTGGCGACGGTGTAGGTTCCGCATTCGAAGCGGCGGGCGTCGGGTTTGAGGGTGAAATCGTAGGAGCCGTAATCATCCTGATTGATGACGTTCATCCAGCCGACGATCAGGGGGCGCGTGGTTGGGAGCAGCTCGCGGCGGCAATAGAAGATGCCAGCGCCTTCGGGGCCGAGGAGCCATTTGTGGCCGTCGGCGGAGAGATAGTCGATGTTCATGGCCTGAACATCGACGGGGAGGACGCCGAGGGACTGGATGGCATCGACGCAAAAGAGTTTTCCCTGCTCGCGGCAGATTTTTCCGATGGCGGCGATGTGGTGGCGCTGGCCGGAGGCGAATTCGACGTGAGACAAGGCGACGAGGCGGGTGCGGGGGTGGTGAATTTCGCGAAGGAGGTGATCGAGTGGGACAGCGCGGCGGCCGGCGATGGTTTGCTCGGGGACCATGATGAGCTCGACGCCGAATCGCCGGGATAGATCCATCCAGGGATAAATATTGGCGGGGTATTCGACGGCGGTGGTGATGATTCGGTCGCCCGGCCGCCAGTTGATGCCGCAGGCCACGGTGGCGATTCCTTCGCTGGTGTTTTTCACGAAGGCGATTTCATCGCCGTGGGCCTTGAGCAATTTCGCGGCGGAAATTCGGAGTTTTTCGATGTCGCGATACCAGCCGGTGTCGATATAGGCGACGGATTCGGCCTGCTGGGCATATTTTCGCAGGGCATCGGCGGCGGCGCGCGGCAGGGGGCAGACGCCGGCGTGGTTGAAGAAATCCCATTCCCGCAGGATGGGAAAGGCATCAGGATTTCCGATGAGAGTGCTGATCATGCTTCAACTGGCGTATAATACGCGGCGGTGGAAACTTTGCGTGGCGGAGCGCATCGTTAGATAGAATGCGTCCGCTGAAGCGGAGCCTACGGAGCGGCGGCGCGTCGCTGGATAAGAGGTTCGCACAGCGAACCCTACGGAGCGGCTTTAATATGCGCGTGACAAAATTATCAGGATGGATGATCGCCGCGATCTTCGCGATCGCTCCCGCGGCCGTGGCTCAGGAGCTGATCGATGAGTCGGTGCCGCAGGAGTGGATCGAGGATTACATCCCCGAAAAGCTGCCCGAGCTGAAGTATCCCGAATATTTCAATGACCTGGACAAGGCGCGCGAGCAGGTTTATCGGGGGCGATACAAGACGGCGCTGATCACGCTTGCGAAAGTGCAGAAGGGAGATGGGGCGCAGATTGCACTGGTGAAAGCTTCGGCGATGAGCGCGCTGGGGAGGCGCGATGAGGCGATTGCGGTGCTTTCGGATGGGGCGGTGGTGGAGAATCCGAAGGCGCAGGTGCTGAGGGCGCGAATTCTTGGCGAGCTGGGGAAATGGGATGAGGGAATCGCGCTGCTCAAGAAGCACATCGATAAGAATCCCGATTCGGTGCAGGGGCGATATTTTCTTGGGGAGCTTTGCGAGCAGGCCGGGGACCTGGAAACGGCGCGTGTCCAATACGAGTGGATTTACAAGAATTACTGGGACCAGTGGCAGGGGCAGGGGGCCAAGCATTTTGAAGATGCCGACCTGGTGACGACATTGGGGCGGGCTTTCGATCGCCACGCGACGCTCAACAATCTTTATGCCGGGAATGCGGCGCAGCACAATTTGATTTTCAAGATCTTCGTGCAGGCTTATGACATCATCGACCGCGAATATTGGCCGGCGCACCTGGCGGCGGCCGAGTTTTATGTGGCGCGGGAGAATTCGAAGGATGCCCAGAAGGAATTGAAGCTGGCGCTGGAGGGAAATCCGGGTGATGCGAGATGTTTTGAGTTGCTGGGGCTGATTGCGCTGGATGAATTTAATTTTGATGGGGCGGACAAGGCCATCGCCATGATTCGCAAGGTGGATCGCCGCTCAACCGCGGCCGATCTGCTGGAGGCGCGGAATCTGCTGCACCAGCGCCGGCCGAAAGATGCGGAATTGCCGCTGCGGCGGGTGTTGGATAATCAGCCGAAGAACATTGAAGCGATGGGGCTGCTGGCGGCGTCGTTTGCGCTTCGCCTGAACGACGATCAGGCGAATAAAATCCTGGCGCAGGTTGAGGAATTGGATGCGGACAATGCGACGGCATATTTCGAAATGGCCGAGCAGCTATCGGCCATGAGGCAATATCCGCGCGCGGAGAAGATGTATCGCAAAGCTATCGAGCGCGCCGGCTGGTGGTCGGCGGCCCGCAACGGGCTGGGGCTGCTGCTGACGCAGAGCGGCGACGAGGAGAACGCCAAATCGACCCTGGACGCGGCGTATTCCATCGACCCGTTCAACTATCGCACGACCAACTATCTCATCCTCCTCGACAAGCTGGCCCGCATGGCCCGCAAGGAGACGGACCATTTTGTGGTGATGTATGACCCGCAGAACGACCCGATGATCGTGGAATATTTTTCGGATTACCTCGAGAGCATTCACAAGGATGTGTGCTCGCACTTCAAGCATGAACCGACGGTGAAGACGTACATTGAGGTGTTTCCGTCGCACGATGCGTTTTCGGCACGGATCACCGGATCGCCGTGGATCGGCACCGTGGGCGCGAGCACGGGGCGGGTGATTGCGCTGTGCACGCCGAGGAAGGGGGAGAACACGATGGGGGCGTACAACTGGTCGCAGGTTTTGCGGCACGAATACACGCACACGGTGACGCTTTCGGCGACGGACAATCGCATCGGGCACTGGATGACGGAGGGATTGGCCGTTTATGAGGAAAATTCGCCGCTGCGATGGGAATGGGTGCCGATGCTTTACAACGCGGTGAAGAAGCACGAGCTGTTCTCGATGGAGAATCTGACGTGGGCGTTTGTGCGTCCCAAGCGGCCGCAGGATCGGTCATTGGCGTATGCGCAGTCGTACTGGATCTGCAAATACATCGAGGAGAAATGGGGCCACGACAAGATCCTGGCGATGATGGCCGAGTTTGGCAAAGGCAAGAGCCAGGATGAAGTTTTCCCGGCGGTGCTGGGGGTCGATCTGGATTCGTTCAGCCGGGAATTTTTTGCGTGGACGGAGAAGCAGGTGGAAGGGTGGGGGTATGACGAGGAGACGAGCAAGAAATACGAGAAGCTGGTGGAAAAGGCCGAGACCATGACCAAGGCGCGGCAGTACAAGGAGGCCGTCAAAGCGTGGGAGGAGATCGTCAAGCTGCGGCCGGTGGATCAACTTCCGCATCTGCGGCTGGCGGGGCTTTATCTAGCGCCAGATGTGAATGATCTGGAGAAGGCCAAGGAGCATTTGGTCCGCCTGCACGAGGTGTCGTTGAAGGACAACCGATTTGCCAAGCGCATCGCGCGGCTGGGGATCGACACGAATGATTTGAAATTGGCCGAAAAGTATGCGATGGAGTCGATTTACATTGATCCGTACGATTTGCCGGCCCACGAGCTGATGCTGGCGATTGCGGAAAAGGGGAACAACCAGGCAGTTATCGAGCGGGAGAAGCGGGTGATTCCGGTGCTGGCGCAGTGGATCAAGGAATATCGCAAGAGCACATTGCTGGAAGGCGCGCCGCAGCCGTAGCGAAATGGTGTGTGCGGGTTATATTGCGGGAATGAACGAACCGCATGGCCTTACGATTTTCGAATTCCAGAAGCTGATTTCCCAGCGCTACGAGGAGACGGATCGGCAGCGGGGGACTCCCAAAACTTTTTTATGGTTCATCGAGGAAGTCGGCGAGCTGGCGACGGCGTTGAATAGCGACGACCGGAAGAATCTGGAGGAAGAATTCGCCGACGTGGCGGCGTGGCTGTGCACGTTGGCCAACATCAACGACGTCGATCTTTCCAAGGCCATCGCCACGAAATACCTGGGGGCGAACAAGCCGGAGGGGACGAAATAGCAGCCCCGGCAGACCGATTCGCGATTGGGGCTATTTCTCGCTCAGCACGATCTGTCCATCAAAGCCGGCCGGCGCGCCCTCTCTTAGATACTGCTCGGAAATCCGCCGATACAAACTCCCCAGCTTGCTGGCCCCAAACGTCTCTTCCATTTTGGCCACGGCCGCGAGGCATCCCTGGAAATTCGCGTTCATGAAGGAGATGACGATCTCGCTCGTCAAATCGGCCAGCTCTTTTTGCCGGTCGGTTGCCTTTTCGGCCAGGGCCAGGGGCTCATAGGTCATCACACCCTCGCTTTTGCCCATGACCTGAATCCGGCCGATGGGGCGGAATAGAATGCGCTCGCCGCATAGCTCTCGCGCCCGCGCGTTCATGAGGATCTGGGTTCCGAAGACTTTGTTGGCCGGTTCCAGCCGCGCTCCCAAATTCACCGCATCGCCCAATACGGTGTAATCGTGCGTGTCTTCGGCGCCGGCATCGCCGACGACCATGTTGCCAGCGCTGATTCCGGCCCGCACCGCCATGTTGGGCAGGCCGCGCGTCGTCAGCGACGTATTGAACACAACCATCACCTCCTGCATCTCCAGCACCGACATCACCCCATCGAATGCGTGATTGGGGTTCTCGTAAGGCGCGCCGAAAAAATACATGATCCCATCCCCCAGGAATTTATTGAGATATCCCTTGTGCCGGCGAATCACCGGCACCATCAGCGCCATGTATTCATTGAGCAGCGGCACCGTTTCTTCCTTCAACTGCTCGGAAAGGCTCGTAAAACCGGCCAGATCGGTGAACACCACGGTCAATTCCTTCACCTGACCATCCACTTTGGCGTCGCGCTCCAGCACATACTTCACCAGTTGCGGATCGACGCGCATCGAAAAATTCCGCGTCACCTGCGCCCGCAACCCGGCCTCCAGGATGAACCGCGCCAACGTTCCACCGGCCCAAACCACCAGCGCCACCGTCACCGGCCCGGCCACGCCGACAATCAGGTTGTGGTTGTCGAAAAGATAGGATGCATTGAAAGCAAAATATCCGCCCGCCAGCGCGGCCGTCGCCGCCAGCGCCCGCCATGGCGGGAACATCGACACAATCGCCGTGACCAGCACGCCCATCAGCGCGGTGATCAGCGGTGTCACCCAATACGGCGGCCGCCGCCACAGATCCCGGGTCATGATCGCATTAAAAATCACCCCGTGCGCGACCACGCCGGGGCATTGCGAATGCAGGCTGGTCGGAATGACGTCGGCGATGGCGCCCACGGCGATCCAGCCGATAAGTGCCGCCTTGCCTTCTACAAATTCGCGGATTTCTCCACGACGCTGATTCAAGTAGCGCAGCCATCGTTCATTCTCGCGCTGAATGAGTCGCAGTGATCGGTATGCCGCTATGGCATCTTTTTCCTCGTCTGTCAGTTTCTGCTCATCGCCCTTGTCCATCTCACTGAGCCATCCCGCCGCCTGGAGTTCAGCGATGACGGCATCTATCGCTGCAAACCTCGACAGAGGCTCGCTCGGGTCCCTTGCCGCAGCGTTAGTAACCTCGGACGTCACTGTTCGAGACCCCAGCTTCGCCGCTAGATCGCGCATCGCACGATCCGCGGTCCGGTTGTTGGCCGCGATTCGATGCCGAGTCTCGCACGCCTCCCAGATAAAATGGATCGGCACGTGCTGCTTCGTATCCAGGTGATTCGGCCAGTCATACATTCGCTGCCATCCGCTATCGACCGGCGGGCCAAACCAGGGGATGTCGATGAACATGTCGTACGATCCGCGATAGGTCTCCTGCAAGTGCACCGGGATCACGATAGGCGTCGGCTGGCACGGAATCGTGATGCTGTTTTTGGTGATGATCAAATCCTTCGGCTTCACATCCAGCATGGCGCACGCCAGCGATAGCCCCATCTGTGGAAACGCATATCCGTGATGATTCGCCAGCAGGGGGATGAACCGCACCGTTCCATCCACCGGCCGCACAAAATCAAAAAACCCCGTCGTCCATCCCGCGTCGGCCAGCACCTTGATCGTCGCGTGCTCCTCGCGCGTATTGATCAGATTCGGATATCCCGGCGGAATCTTTACCGCGAATCGCCGCAGCGCCTGTACGGCCGCGAAGCGGTCATACTGCTCCTTGAGCAACCGCAACTGTACTGACCCGCTGATCTGCGGATCGAGCTTCGGCAGAATCCGTCTGCGCAGCTCCTCGAAGCTGAGTATCGATTCGCCGCACTCGCGCGCGATTCGCAGAAACATCCCCTCATCCCGCGCATAGGTGTATTTGCTATTGAGGGCCGACTCGACCTCCCCTCGCTCAAATCCCCGGCCGCAAAGGATCTCCAGGAGCTGCTCGTGCGTCCCCTCGGGATCGTTGGACAACTCCTCCATCATCGCCAGATAAATGGAGTCGTTGTTTGGCGCCGCGTTAAGGTTCAGTGACAGCGGCACCACCGCCTGGCCAAATTGTGCCAGCGAATTGGCCAGCATCTTATCGTTATCGACCATGCGCAACTGCACGAGCGCGGTCGCGTCGATGGGGGCCGTGGCTGGTCTGCTCGTCGGACGATTCTCGATATGCGGCTGACTCGTGGCCACGAGTCGTGTTGCGGGCTGCGTGGTGGGCGGGGCGACTGCCTTCGTTGTCGGTTTTGTCGCCGATTGAGTCGCCGCCGGCAGGTTGGCCGAATCCAGCTCAAACGGATTCGGTTCCGACAACATCACATCCAGCACCATCGTCTTGGCTCCCCCGATGCGAATCTCATCCACGATTTCCGCCAGCCGCGAGCGGGGCCAGGGCCAATGCCCCATCTCCGAAAGGCTTTTGTCGTCGATGTCGATGTGAACCAACTGCGTCGTCGGCGGCGGGGTGTAACGCTGAAAATGCCGGGCCCGGAAATCGTAAAAAAAGCGCTCCGGCGCGGAGAGCAGGCCGGCAAAATCCAGGAAGGTGACGAGAAAGGTGAGAGCCAGCCCCAGGATGCTGGTATCGACAAGAAGCCGCCGCTCGGTACGCGTCATGGAGATTTACCCGCGCCACCACCTTTGCCCGCGATCCGGGTGGCATGGGCAGCGTACTCGATGCCCGTGCTGTTCTCCATCGGTGTTGACCGGGGCCCCATCGGTGGCTGGATTTTTTATCGCCGCGCTGGCTGTGTCGCCGCCCTGGGGCGAATCTCGCCGGGCATCACCGATGCCGGCGCGTCGGCCGGATTGCCGCGCTGATAATCCTCGAGCCGGCCGATGATCCCCAGATATTCCGAACCCGAAAACGTCTGATGCGGCCAACTGGGCGGGTAGAGGTCCATGAACTGAAGCTCGCGCACCGCATAGCGCTGGGCCCCGGTCAGCCGCAGCATCACGCCGCCCTTGATCTCCAGCAGCCGGCAAATCGCCACCGCCAGCGGCCCGCGCTCAACCGCCTGATCGGCCGGCGCATCGAACTTCGCCGGCAGCATTTTCCGCGACTTCAAAACGCGTATTCGCCCGCCGTAATCATTGGCCGGGTCCTGCCCATCCGCATAGAGCAGCAGCCCATGAAACGCCTCATCATTGCTGGTCACCGGCCGCATCGCCAGCGTATGCCAGAACTCCAACTGCGAATCCGGATCGTTGCCGGCCAATTTCCCGGTCAGCGGCTGGGCCACCTTGGCCGTGTGACAGCCGGCGCCGACCAACATCGACAGTGACAGGCCGAACATGACTGCAAAATCAAAACGCAAAGGTCACCCCCAAATAGAAAAAGTTTCTGGGGTGTTCATCCGACTCAATCGCACTGCCCGGAAAAAAGACGCCGTATCGCAGTGCCAACGTCACATCACTGCTCATCTGCCAGTTGATATACACATCCGGCTCCCAGCCCAGATACCGATCGTCGCTGGTCGTCTCATCGATCGGCGCATCCGCGCGAAACTTGAAAAATCCCAGCACATCCGTCCCCGCCTGGAACCGCTTCAACACGGTCGAGCTGGGGAACGGAAACATTGACCCGCCCACCCGCACGCTGATCAGATTGGACACGTTGGGCGCGAAGGCCAGGCCGGTATTCAGGAGTCCCCACGCATTGAACGCATGGTCGCGCGACCCCGGAGCGTTTCCGCCGAACGTATTGGTGGTGTGAATCCGATCCAGGTCCCCGCTGGCCGCGATCGTCTCAAAGCTCAGCCGGCTCCGCCGCACATCGGTGAAGAGATAGTCCAGTCTCGCATCGAGCGCCCCGGCCTGAATCTGGTCCCGCTCCTGTGGAATTGGCGCCAGTGTATTGGGTTCAAAGGTGTTGGAGAGGGTCTTGCCTCCTTCATACGCGAACTCCACCCCATAGAGCATCTGGTCGCCGATCGATCCGTTCACGCCGGTCCCGATGTACCATGAGTCATAATCAAAATTGGTCGTGTTGCTCCCCACCACCAGCGGCACATCATCATTCCAATCCCGCTGCACCAGCCCATAAACGAACGGCCGATGTTTCCCCAACTGAGCGCTCAGGATCCCGCCGTAAAACCCGCGCTCGGTTCGATCATCAAACTGCGGCCGGGAAGAATCGATATCGACGGTGTCGTGCGTCGTCACACCGGCCAGGAGCTGGAGGCTGATATTTCCCACGGTCACTTCGGCCAGCCCCCCATCCACGTATTCCGCCAGCACCAGCCCGTTGGCCCAATTGACAAACTGCCGGCCCACCTGGACGGTCAGGTTATTCTTGATCACCTTGTTTTTATAGGCCGACAAATATCGCGCCAGATCAAAACGGTAATAGGCCTGTTCCACTGTCGGCCAGATCATCTCATCGCCTTCGCCGTCGAAGCTCTGGTTGTTGTTGAAATCGCGATAGCTGGTCCGCGCCCTCAGAAAAAACTCGTGGACGTTGTCGATATTCAGCCGGGCATACCCCACCAGGTCATACTGCCGCAGCAGGTGCGTATTCTGCTCGATGTCATCGATCGCGAAAAAGTTGAAGGTGAAATAGCCGCCGTAATCCAGCAGCGCCCGCTGCTCGGCCGGAACATCCGGATTGATCCGCAGCCGCGTATCCTGCTGAATCTGCTGAAGCTGCCGCTCGAAGCGCTCCACGCTGGTCTGCGCCCGCGCGAGCGATGCGCTGACGGCGATGGCCAGCGCCACAGCGGCCATAAGGCGATGTCTCATCCGTCTCCTCGAGATCTGGTTCAAACGTACCACTAGTCGGCCACGGCAATCGGCCGAACCCACTCGCGGGGCGTTAATGTAATAGTCGTACACCAGAATTGCAAAGATGCCGCGAGTTCTAGTGCTATTTCCTCGCAGGGTCCGCTTCGGCGGACGTTTTGGCGAAGACGTCCGCTGAAGCGGAAGCTACCCAAGCCCAATTTCGCGGCGAAGGTTTTCCCCCAGAATCAGTTCCATCTCTTCCTCTGTAATTGGCAGGCCGCGAATCGTCTCGATCCCGATTTTCGTCTCCTTTTCGCCGTTGTACGGAAAATCCAGACCAAAAATGCACATCTGCGCCGACGTCTGCAAGATGATTTCCATGATCTGCTCGGGCTTGAGATACCAGAACCGATTCTGGTGCTGAGTGAACACCGAAGCCAGCCCCGCAAAAACCCTTGGTTTTCCCTTCACCCACGGCGGCGGATAATTGTTCACCATCACCGCCAGCGCCTCGGGAAAAAAGTGGTATCCGCCCACGTGCTCGAGGGTGATTCTCAGCTTCGGGAAATGGTGCGCCACTTCATCGAAGTGCAGCACGTTGTAATCCCGCAGGCGGTAGTAATGAACCCCGCTGTGAAACGTGCACATGAGGTCCAGCTCCTGCGCTGCCTCATAAACTTCAAACGCCTGCGCTGAGAGGATGTCCCACTCCTGCGCATTGGGATGCAGCTTCAGCCCGCGAAACCCGAAGTCGGCCGCCGCCTTCAACTGGTCTTCGATGTCATTGCGCTTCAAGTCGATCGTGCCAAATCCCGCCAATCTCGGCCGCGATTTCAGTTCCTTCGCCAGCCAGGCATTGCACTCTGGCATCAAATGCGGATAAGGTGGAAAACAAACCGCCCCCTCAATCCCGCACGCATCCAGCAAGCGCATCAAATGATCAAACGTCCCCTCCGGCTTCATCTGGGCCGGAAACACGTGAGTGTGATGGGCAAAAATCTTCATGAATGATGCAGGGTGGGCATTGCCCAGTTTCCGAAGGTATCCTCCCACCCGCGCCAAAATCAACAAAACTCGTGAAACATCTGCCGAAGAATTGACCGGAAGCGTCATGCGCTCTTTGCTCATATACGAAGGAGCGCCCAATGACCGCAATTCAATGCCCCGGCCCTTCCGCCGACCAGATCACCATCATCCCAAGGCCTCTTTTTCGGTGTTCCTGGCACCGGGCTGTCTTCCTCCACTACCGGGTTGATCCCGCGATGCTCCAGCGACAAATCCCCTTTACCCTCGATCTCCACGACGGGGCTGCCTACGTTTCTCTCGTTGCCTTCACGCTCAGAAACATGCGAATTAATCATCCCCGCCTGAATTTTCTCACCCAACCTCTTCACACCCACGACTTCCTCAACGTCCGCACCTATGTGCGCGTCGGTGACCAGACCGGCATCTTTTTTCTGGCCGAATGGCTGAACAATCGCCTGGCCACAACGCTCGGCCCGATTCTCTACGGCCTCCCGTATCGGTTCGGCGAGCTTGATTATCACCACGACCCTTCCAGCCCGATGATCAGTGGCCAAGTCCGCGGGCGTCACGGCTTGCTTGGCTATCATGCGGTGCTTGCGGCTCAAGCGCGATACGAATCCTCTCAGGCCGACACACTCTCTCACTTCCTCCTCGAGCGCTACATCGCCTTCACCCAACACGGCCGTTTCCGCCAGCGCTTTCGCGTCGCTCATGAACCCTGGCCGCAGATTTCCATCGACGCGCAAATCGACGACGACCATCTGCTCCACCAAACCGGGCCCTGGTTCGGGCGCGCGCAGTTCTGCGGCGCCCACTTTTCGCCAGGCGTCGATGTGCAAATGGGTTGGCCGCAGCGGCTGGAGCGGCGATAACTGGCTCCGCACTGGCGATGATTCCTTCGCGGCTCTAACCTACTGACCAGATGCCCTACCGCGTAACCATCGGCGGAGAAGAAGTAGATCTCACATGAAAACAGTCGATATAGCAAAGACCACGCAGCCCCTTTCAGATTACGCGCAGCGCGTAGGTAAAGAGGCCGTTGCAAAATGCTTCTTCGCGCGAGGCGATCTTAATTTGGTTGTCTGTTTTTTTTACGCCTTGGTCCCAGTTCACAGGTCTTTCATTCTCATCATAAAGGGGACAGAGGACATAACATCCGTCCTCGTCGGTGGCCCAGATGAGTTCCTCGCCACGGGTGCTACCTTTTTTTGAAATGGCGAACACTTCGATCATGTACGACTTCCTGAGTACTAATGAACTTCGCCCCCAATATCCGCCTCGCTGTAATCCGGCTCATCGTCCCCATAAGCCCGTGATAATTGCCGCAGGCCCATCTCGCGCCAATCGTCCTGCTCTTTTTGATCCAGCACTTCACGCGCCAGGTCCAGAAGCTCCGCCGCGCGCTCCTCGGGGAGCTTTATTACTAAATCGATGAGTGCTTGTTTGGCCGTCATGCTACCCCCCTAAAATGAAATCTATTTCAACTCCACCGTCCAATACGCATTATCCAGGAACTGCTTCCAGCTCGAATAACGCTCGTCGGCCAGGCGGATGTTGATCACCGGGCTGCGCTTTGGCTTCACCGGCCTGGCGATCAGGTGCAGGTGGGCCTGCTCCGGCGTGCGGCCGCCTTTCTTGACGTTGCACTTCACGCAGCAGCAGACGATGTTTTCCCAGGTCGTCTTCCCACCCTGGCTCTTGGGCATGACATGGTCCAGCGACAGCTCGGTGGTGCTGAACTTGCGGCCGCAATACTGGCAGCGGTTGGAATCGCGGGCGTAGATGTTCCGCCGGTTGAACTTCACATCCTGCCGCGGCAGTTTGTCGTATCCCAACAGGCGGATGATCCGCGGCACCGCGATCGCAAAGCGCACCGTGTGAATCCAGTCATATTCATCCGGCTCGAATTCTTTCTTCAGCGCTGACAATTCCTGCCAGCTCTCGAAGTTCAGGTTATGCCACTTGCTCTCGCCGCGGGCATCGGTCTCGATATGAATGACTTCGGCCATCTCCCTGCAAAGCAGCGAAAACGCCCGCTTCACATTGATGACCCGGATGGCCTGGTAAAACTTGTTAAGGACGAGGACGTTGGCGTTGAGTGCGAGGACACAACCGCCGGCCGCCATGGGGGCCGGCGGAAACGGGCCTGCGGAAGGTTCAGCGCTGCTGTGGCGCATGTCGTCTAAGTCCTCCTACGCCGTCAGAAGGCAATTTCCACCTGAACAACCGGTGCCTACATGCTCGCCGAGACGAGAGTTGGGCACACGGCAAATTATAGGTCCGGCGCGGCCCGTCCGCCAGAGCGCCAAGGCTGCGCAGTCCCTCACTTCCGTGCCCACTCCTCTATCTATTGCATCGACCAACCATCACCTTTTCCTCACTTCCGCTTTGATCTACAACCGCACCCACGAGCCCCTATCCCGTCCTGACCCCCTCTTCTCTGCGTCTTTGCGCCTCTGCGGTTAAATTGTCCTCCATTTCTCAAAAACCTGCTCCAGCTCGCTTTAAGTGCCATTTTTGCGAAAAATCCTATTATTCATAACCCCCGCTCCTGTTGATACTTGGCCGCGAAATTTGAATTAACTACATCAAACTGGTAAAATTCGTCAACCATGCCGCTCCGAACAAAAGTTAGACGTGTCACCTCCCGCCGGCGCACCGTCGTCGTCCGGCCCAAAACCAAGCTGCGCCGGCCCCCGACCCGACCCGGCCACAACGGTAAGATCACCAAGCGCACCACCAAATCCTCTTCCAATGGAAAGGCACATTCCAACGGCAAGTCTCACTCCAACGGAAAGGCCCATTCCAACGGTGTCAGCGCGTACGCCAAGGCCATCCGTTTCCTCAACACCCTCACCGATCACGAGCGCCTCCGCATCGTCCGCTATACCAGCGCCAATTTTGATCTGAACCGCATGCGCCATCTTCTTAAGAAGATTGGCAATCCCCACGAAGATTACAAATCCGTCCATGTGGCCGGCACCAAGGGCAAGGGTAGCACCTGCACCATGACCGCCTCGATGCTCCAATACTGCGGCCACAAAGTCGGCCTCTACACCTCCCCCCACCTCTGCGACATCCGCGAACGCATTCAGGTCAACGGCGACATGATCCCCCACGCAGATTTTGCGCGGTTGGTCCGCATGGTCGCCCCCCATGTTAACCGGATGAACCCCTCCCCCAGCTTCTTCGATGTCATCACCGCCATCGCCTTCAAATACTTTGCTGAACAGAAGGTCGAAATCGCCGTCATCGAAACCGGCCTGGGCGGCCGCCTCGACTCCACCAACGTCATCAAGCCGGAGGTGACGGCCATCACCTCTATCTCCAAAGATCACATGCAGCAGCTTGGGTATACGCTTGCAAAAATTGCCGAGGAAAAGGCCGGCATCTTCAAGCATGGCATCCCGGCCGTCACGGTGACGCAGGACCCGGAGGTCGAATCCGTGCTCAAGCGCATCGCCGAGAAGGTCGGGGCACCGTTTGATGTCACGGGCAAGTCGATTGAGTTTTCTTATCGTTTCGAATCCAGCCGGATGCTTGGGCCGCATAATCGGATTTGTTTGACCACTCCCAACTCCAAGTTCGAGCACCTGGCCGTGCCGCTGATTGGGGAGCACCAGGCGATCAATTGCGGGTTGGCGCTGTCCATCATGGACCGCCTCAAAGGCCGCGGCGTGGTCATCAACGACTCCAAGGCGATGGAAGGGTTGTCCAAGACCGTCATCCCCGGCCGAATGGAAATGCTCTCGACGACTCCGCGCGTGATCGCAGACGGCGCCCACAACGCCGCCAGCATCGACGCCATGATGCGGGCCATCGGCCAGCACGTGCCTTACGACTCGATGGTGGTCATTTTCGGGTGTTGCGGGGACAAGGACATCCCGGGCATGCTGGAGCGGATCACTTCGGGGGCGGATAAGGTGATTTTCACGAAGGTTGATTCGGTGAGGACGGCCGATCCTGAGGAGTTGGCGGCGAGATATATCGAGTTGTATGGCAAGATGGCCCAGGTGGCGCCGACGTTGGAAGAAGCACTGGAAATCGCCAATCGGGCGGTGACCAAGGAAGACCTCATCTGCATCACCGGCTCTTTCTATCTGGTCGGCGAAGCCAAGAAGGTCTTTGCCAAAATGGCCAGGCGCGACGCCGCCGAAGCTGCGGCCGCCGCGTCGACCTGACTCCGGTCACTTCCAAATCACTACTTCGCGTTGGCCGCTGTGTAGCGCAGGCCTTGGCCTGGAATCGCCTTTTGGTGCAGGGGGGAGAAAACGGTGTAGAAAAGGGGATAGGTTTGGAGCAGAAAAAGGGGTCACCCGGTCACCCGCGCTTTTCTTCCCAGTCACGCATTTTGCGTCGATGGATCGATCACATTGAGTCCTTCCAACCTGGCCGCGGCGTTCAACTCGACATCGGATGAAATCAGTGTCACCGGTGCGAGGCCGCCGGCCACGAAGGCAGCATACAACTCGACAGCCGATGCGAGTTGCAGCGCATCATATCCTCGCAGCGCGTGCTGCTCGGCCAAGAGCACCGCACGAGCGATTACCGATTGCCTGGGATCGACGATCTGATACGAACCTCGCATGTCAGCACGAAAAGCAGCTGATGTCGCCGCTGCCGTCGGCGCACTTTGTGGCCGCAACCGGCGCGTCGGCGCGGCAACCACCTCCACCTCGGCGATCGCGCTAACGAAGATAGTATTTCCCTCGCCGCTCTCTGTGATCGACCGAATCCATGCGGACCCAGCCTCGGCTATGTATCGTTTCACCAAGGCGCTGCTGTCGATGAAGTAGTCCGCCAATCAGCGCCGCTCCTCGATGATCGTTTGCGATACAGGTTTTCCTTCGACACTGACGAGCGGTGCTGGCCGACGTGGGGATTTTGGCTGCTTAATCTCGGCCACCAGGCCACTGGCCCTCAAAGCAGCATATACCGCCTCTCGTTTGCTCAGGCGGCCTTTTGGCGAAAGGCGGTCCCTGACGGCCTGCTCAATGCGGCGCAGCTCGTCCTCGGTGAGAGTTTGAAGTTGTTGGAGGATGTTTTTCAGTGAGGCTTGTGACATCCGATTCAGGGATTATACACTGCTCAATCTGACCCGCCCATCACCCTCAGAAGAGAAAACATAACCCTTCGCAGTTAGACCCACCCCCTACTCCACCCCCCACCTCCCCATCCCACACTCCGGACACACGCCCCGGCTTTTCCGCAAATCATACCCACACTCCACGCAATACCCGTGCACCAGCCGCCACGGCCGCTTCCGCATCTTCATCTCCGACCTCACCAGCACCCACGCCACCACCCCGAGAATTAACACCACCTCCGGCCACCACACCACCAGGTAGCTCGACCGCACACTTCCCCCGGCCAGAATTCGCCGCGCGGGATCGGCCTTCATCGGCAATATCACCCGCCCATACTCAAATACGTAACGACGTTCCCACTTTTTCGAAGCCCGCCTCACGTCGGCCAGGTCATCCGGCAGATGCGACCAATTCCACCGCGCAATCGGCGGCCCGCCACTCCACCCCACCGTTTGCTCGTCCCCGCCCGGATGCGGCGTCCTGCTGCGCATCAGCCCAAGCGTCAATCTCCCCCTGCTGGAGCTCAACCGCACGTGCTCCGCATAAACCACATCCTCGTTGCTCGATGAAAAGCTCCTCACCACCACCCGCTGCAACTGATCGTCGGCCCAATAGCTCCGCGCCCACAGGACGACGCTCCCCACAAACATGGCCGCCGACGCCCCCGCCGCGATGGTGAGCAACATCCTTCTCACGGACGCATCTTACCATTCCAATCCTCACAGAGCGTCAATGACCAGGGGGGTTGCCCACTCAGTCGGCAATTCCATGGCCAGGGGCCTTTCAAAAATTATTATGATCACGCTCACTTTACTTTTGAGATCGTGCAGTCTATTATGACCACGGTCACATTACCCATGCGGCGATGGACGGATCGGGAAAAGCGCCTTCGCGTCAGAGAAGAAGTCAGAGAAGAACCATGCGTGTCACGGCCCAAACCAAAGCGGCCACCGAAGAGCGGATCCTGCGGGCCGCGCGACGGCTCTTCGCGGACAATGGGTATGAGGCGACCACGACTCGCGACATCGCCAAAGCCGCCGAAATCGCCAGCGGCACGCTCTTCAACTATTTCCCCACCAAAGAGGCCATCGTCGCCCGCCTCGCGGGCGACGCGGTGGGAGATTCACTGGCTGACCGCGATCCCACGGTCCAGGCCGCGGCTTCGCTGGAAGAGGCGCTGTTCGCGGTGGTCGCGTCGGGCTTGCGGAGCCTCAAGCCGTTTCGCAGGCACCTGCCCGCGCTGCTGGAGACCTCGCTGAGCCCACTGGCGATGACGCCGCCCGATGAGTCGAGGTCGCTGCGAGTCGGCCACCTTGAAGCGGTCGCGGCGCTGGCGGCAAGGCATGGTTACGGAGAACTCTCACCCACAGCGCTGCAACTTTACTGGACACTTTACACCGGCGTGCTGGTGTTCTGGGCGAATGACAAGTCGTCCAAGCAGGAAGACACGCTGGCGCTGGTGGACGATTCACTCAACATGTTCGTCGGTTGGCTGCGCGAGCACGCGCAGACCGATCCGGCCCCACGCAAACGATAGGAGATGCCCATGCCGTCCGTTGCCGACCTGATCAGAGCATTGCCAGAGACTGAGCTTCCATCCTCCCAGGCAGTGTCCCCCGCGCTGGCCGACCTGGCACTGCGGCCCGTGCCGGTGGGGAGGCTGCGGCGCATTGGATTGCTCGGGACGCTTCAGGCGAAAATCGCCGTGGCCTACTTTTTCTATTGGGTGCGCGGCTGGTTCAAGAATGCCGACCAGCGGGAACAGTTGCTGGCCGAAACGCACTGGCGGACCGCCGCCCGCGTGCTGGATTCGATGAGCTATCTGCGCGGGGCCACCATGAAGGTCGGGCAGATGCTGGGGAACTTTCCAGACATCGTCCCGGCAGCGTTCGTGGAGACGCTTGATCAACTGCACTTTCAAGCGCCCCCGATGCACTGGTCGTTGCTTCGCGAGATGGTTTTCAACGAGCTGGGGGACGATCCGGAGAACATCTTTGCCTCGTTCGAGACCCGCGCCTTCGCGGCGGCCTCGATCGGTCAGGTACACGGCGCGCGGCTCAAAGGCGGCCAGAAAGTTGCGATCAAGATTCAGTATCCGGGCATCGCCCGCACCATCCGCGAGGATTTTCGCAACCTGCTCCTGTTCATGCTCCCGGCGCGCCTCAGCGCTGACTGGGAGAACACGCGGGAGCAGTTTGATGACCTGCGAATCCGGCTGGAGCGCGAGACGGAATACGAGCGCGAAGCCGCGACGCTCCAGAGGGTGAGGTCTTTGTTTGGCGAGGACGAGGGCATCGTCATACCGCGCGTTTTTCCGGAGCACTCGACCGCCCGGGTTCTCACCATGGAACGTATCGAGGGGATGCACCTGGATCAGTTCCTCCAGACCGATCCTCCGCAGGAGCTGCGAAACGAATTTGCCCGCAAGATGCTTCGGGCGTGGTACCGAATGCTGTTCACGGGGCGGATGCTCTACGCCGACTTTCATCCGGGCAATTTCATCTTCATGGATGACGGCCGGCTGGGCGTGATCGATTTCGGCTGCATGGTGGAACTGGATGACACGTTGTGGGAGCTGTTCCGGAAAATGGACCGCCCGCTGACCACCGGCCGGCGCGAGGACCGGATCGAAGCGCTAAAGGAATGGTCCTGGATCAGCAACGACCCGGCCGACGAGGAGCGGGTGCGTCTCACTGAGCAGTTCGCCGACTGGAGCTGGCATTCCCGGTATTCCGGAGAATTCGACTTCTCCGATACCGATGATTTCCGCCGCGGCATCGACGTGTTCGTGGAGATGGTGCGGAAGCGCTACAGCCGCGCCCGACCCTGCACGCCGATGATGGCGCGGCAGCAGTTGGGATGGCGGGCGATGCTCTACCGGCTTGCGGCCAAGATCGACGTGGCGCCGATCGCGGAAGAAGAAGTCCGTGCCACGGGATGGGACCGCAGCGACTACGCGCCACGATAAGCGGCTGTTTTATTCAGAAAACCACATGAAATGCCCGGCCGCCTAACCGCGAAGGAGGGCACTAAAAATGAAACTCACTTAATTCCCTTCCATCGCTGTCTCTGAATCGGCCGGCCGCGCAATTACATCAATAGCGACCTTCCACTCAGGGCAGTTCAGTCAGTGGTCAGTTGTAACCAGACCCGAAGCTGTACCGAGTTAGCGAAAACGGCCGGTGAGCCCCAATTCTGAACCGGAACTCACCCGCCCGGCACCGCCTGGCGCACGGTCTGCGCGCCCGGCGGGATGTCTAACCATCGTCTTGCAGATCAAAAGGAAAGAGTTCATGAAGTGTTTCAATTCCGCCTCTCGCGTCGCATTCCTGCTCCTGATCATTCTCGGCCTGACCCGCGCTGTAGCGGCGGGAGAACAGGTGCCCTTCCGGGGCAGCCTGGAAGGCATCGTTACCGCCATCCCGCATCCTCCGACCCTGTCGGTGGATATCCAGGCCACGGGAACGGCAAGCCAGCTCGGTCAATTCACGGTCGAGATTCCCCATGTCGTAACGCTGGCGACCAGGACCGCGGTCGGCTCGTATGAGTTCACGGCCGCCAACGGAGACACCCTCACGGCTGACTTTGAGGGCGCAAGCTCTCTAACGGAGACACCTGGCGTTCTGGCCATCGTTGAAGTCGCGACGATCACCGGCGGTACGGGTCGCTTCGCCGGCGCCACTGGCAGCTTCACCGTAAACCGGCTCTATGACTCAGTCGCTGGCACGACCACCGGCTCGTTTACCGGAAGCATCTCTACCCCCGCTGCCAATCATAACTGAGCCCAACGGCGGACCGGTGAGGCTTTGCCATCTGGCATCGCCTCACCCGTCCGCACCATTTCAATGACACACAAGGAAGAAGGAGAAGCTGCGATGAAAAAGTTTTCTACTGCGATTGCTCTGCTCGGCTTCGTTTTGCTTTCCCAGGCCGCGCTCGGCCAGATCAACGTGATCATGAGCGGCCTCGACAACCCCCGCGGCCTGGCGCTCGGGCCCGATGGAGGAATCTATGTCGCTGAGGCCGGCCGTGGCGGCAACGGCGCCGAAATCCTCGGCGGCGAAGGCGTCAACGTGCAGTTCGGCGCAACCGGCGCGGTCAGCCGCTATCTCGGCGGCACTCAGTTCCGCGTCATCTCCGGCCTCCCATCCCTGGCCCCACAGACCGGCGCAACCCCCGGCGGCCGCGCTAGCGGCCTGGTGGATATTGCCTTCAGCGGCGCGGACCTTTACGGCGTCATCGGCTTTGGCGGCGATCCGGCCAAGCGGGCCCTGCTCGGCGCGGATGGCGTCCATTTCGCGCAGCTCGTGAAGCTCCCCCTCGGCGGCGCTCCTATCAACATCGCCGACATCGGTACCCACGAAGCCACCTTCAACCCCGACGGCACCACCGTTGACACCAACGCCTATGGCCTGCACATCACCCCCCTCGGTTTCGCCGTCGCCGACGCCGGCGCAAACGACACGCTCAACATTACTCCCGCCGGCCTCATCACCACCGGCGCGGTTTTCCCCGCGCGCCCCAACCCCCTCTTCCCCACCGTCGGCGGACCCACATTCCAGGCCGTCCCCACTACCGTCGCCACCGGCCCCGACGGCGCTCTCTACGTCGGCCAACTCACCGGCTTCCCCTTCCCCCCCGGGGCGGCCAATGTCTATCGCATCGATCCCATCACCGGCATCTCTGCCGTCGCCCAGAGCGGTTTCACCAACATCATCGACCTCGCCTTCGCTCCCGATGGCGACATGCTCATTCTCCAAATCTCCTCCAATGGCCTGGCCACTGCCGGCGGCCCTGGGCCGGGAAAGCTGATCCGCATCGACTCCATCACTGGCATCCGCGAGACCCTCCTTCAGGACCCCCTCTTCTTCCCCGGCGGCCTCCTCGTCACTCCCAGCGGCGACATCTACGTCTCCAATTTCGGCACCTCCCCGGGCGGCGGCCAGGTCTTGCAGGTCATTCCCGAACCGGCCGCCTGCGGGTTGACCCTCGCCGCGTTGGCGATTCTCGGCCTGTCGCGCCGGCGCATCAATCGGTAGAGGCACGTTCACCTTGAAAGTAAGAGTTTTGTAAACGGATAGAAAGAGATTCTGCCATGAGAACCAATCGGATCCCGGACTACATGATTTCCACGTCAACCCGCACACGCAGTGTGACTGAAATCGGGCGCAACCGGCGCGCGGCGGTCATTCGCGCCTGCCTCGAAACCCTGGAGCATCGCCGGCTGCTGAGCTTCAGCCCAGCCGTGGCATATGCGACAGGGTTGACGCCGAGCTCAATCATCATCGCCGACCTCAACGGCGACACACGGCCGGACCTGGCGCTGACCAACTCTGCCAGCAGCACCGTCAGCGTGCTCCTGGGCAATGGGAACGGCACGTTCCAGCCCGCGCTGAGCTTCGCAACCGGCACAGCCCCCCGCGCGCTCGCCTTTGGCGACTTCAACGCCGACGGCAAACCCGATCTCGTCACCGCTAACGACACCGGCCTGAGCATCCTGCTCAACAACGGCGCTGGCACATTTCAGGCTCCCGCCAACATCAACATCGGTAATACCCCGACCTCCGTGGCGGTCGGCGACTTCAATGCGGACGGCAAGCTCGATCTCGCGGCGACGTCGAAATTCTTTCAGCCCGGATCATTTGGCTATTATGGTTATTACCCCGGCTACTTCGTCAGCTCGGCCACCGTGCTGCTGGGCAATGGCACCGGCTCGTTTGCATCGGCCGGCACAACGGGAATTGGATATGGCTCTTTCAATTCCGCAGTTGTGGCCGACTTCAACGGCGACGGCAAACTCGATGTTGCGGCGGTGAGCCCGGACAATTGGTCGATCGTCGTGCTTCCGGGCACGGGCACAGGAACTTTGGGGTTCGCGAACGTCATTGGCGGCGGCTACGCATCCTCCCTCACTGCCGGCGACGTGAATGGCGACGGCAAAACCGATTTGGTTGCCACCAGTTATTCCAATGCGGTGAATGTGATGTTGGGAAATGGCGCCGGCGCATTTGCCGCCAGCCAGAGCTACGCCACAGGCCAATACCCAATCTCCACAGCAATCGCCGACTTCAACGGCGACGGCAAGGCGGACCTGATCACGGCCAACGCCGGCGACGCCAGCGCAAGCGTGCTGCTGGGCGACGGCGCGGGCGCGTTCCATCCGCCCATCAATATCGCAACGGGGTCAGGCGCGGTCTCGGTTGCGGTGGGCGACTTTAACGCCGATGGCAAACCCGACGCTGCGACGGCCAACTCGGCCGCGAATACCGCCTCTGTGCTGATAAACAATAACGCATGGCTGGCGCTGGACGCTCCGACGATCAGCATCGGCGACGTCACTGTTACCGAGGGCAACACCGGCACCGTCAGCGCCAGCTTCACCGTCAATCTCTCAGCGGCATCTTCGCAGCCAATCACCGTGCAGTTCGCCACGGCCGACGGGACCGCCACAGTGGCCGCCGGCGATTACCAGGCGGCATCGGGCACAATAAGCTTCGCCCCCGGCGAGACCAGCAAGACGATCACTGTCCTGGTCAACGGCGACCGCATCGCCGAGAACGGCGAATCCTTCTCCGTGCGCCTCACCGATCCCGCCAACGCTTTCATCTCCGACGGCGCGGGCGTCGGCGCCATCCTCGACAACGAGCCCCGCATCACCATCGAATACGCCAGCGTACGCGAGGGCAACACCGGAACCACGCCGCTGAACTTCACCGTTCACCTCTCGGCCGCCTCCGACGTGCCGGTGTCGGTCAACTTCTCAACGGCCGAAGGCGACACAGATTATTGGCCCTGGTACGGCTACTACTATTACCCCGCGCCGCCCGCGGCCACATCTGGCGTGGACTTCGAAGCCAAGACGGGCACGCTCACCTTCGCCGCTGGCGAGACGGAAAAAACCATCACCGTCCAGGTCAACGGCGATCGCCTGGGCGAGCCCAACGAAGTGCTGTCGTTGAACCTCACCGAAGCAACCGCCGGCGCAGTCATCACCGCGCCTCACGCCGTCGGCACCATCATCGACGATGAGGCGTACGTCAGCATCACCGGTGGACAGATCATCGAAGGCAACTCCGGCTCCGCGGCTTTGACCTTCACCGTCACCCTCTCCGCCGCCAGCGATCAGCCTGTCACCGTCAATTACGCCACCAGCGATGGCAGCGCAACCCTGGCCGGCAACGATTACCAGGCCAAGTCCGGCACCCTTACGTTCGCCCCTGGCGTAACCAGCCAGACCTTCACCGTGTCAGTCAACGGTGATCGCCTGGCCGAACAGGATGAGTATTTTTCCGCTAATCTCAGCGGCGCCACCAATGCACAGATCACCAACGGAAACGCGGCTGGCTATATCACCGACAATGAACCGCGAATCAGCATCGCCAGCGCAAGCGTAACCGAAGGCAACAGCGGCACGAAATTGATGACTTTCACGGTTTCTCTCTCCGCGGCCTACGATCAGACCGTCACTGTCAACTTCGCCACGGCCGACGGGTCAGCGAGGGTGGCCGATGGCGACTACGTCGCCAGGTCAGGCTCGCTCAGCTTCGCCCCCGGCGAGACCCGCAAGACCTTCACCATCACCATCCGGGGCGACAAAAAGCGGGAGTCTGACGAATACTTCACCGTCCTGCTCAGCGGCGCCAGCAGCAACGCACTGATCTCCAGCGACACCGCCTGGGGTAGCATCCTCAACGACGAGGGCGGTCGAGGCCCTAAATGGAACAGGTGACATTGACGGTCGCTTCCCGCGCTGCCCCTTGGGGAGAGCGCGGGTGGCCGCCAATCCGGGCAAGGAAAGGAAACTGAATGTTGGCCGACATCATCACCTCACGCCGCCCGCCCCAGCCCGCCGGCTCTTCTCCCCCCGCGGAGGCCGCGCCAGCGCCGGTTGTCTTTAATTTTACGCAGAGCGACTCCTTCGCCCCGCTCCTCAAGCAACTCGGCGCCTCACTGCTGGTGACCACCTACCAGGCCAACAAGGTCCTGGTGTTGCGCGAGCAACAGGGCGGCCTGTCGATCCTGGTGCGCACCTTTGAGCGTCCCATGGGAATGGCGGTGGATCCGAGACGCATCGCACTCGGCACCCGCGACCAGTTGTGGCAATTCCGCAACGCCCCCGACCTCGCCCCCCAGGTTGAACCGCGCGGAAGACACGATGCCTGCTTCCTCCCGCGCTCCAGCCACGTGACCGGCGACATCGGTGTCCACGAAATCGCCTGGGGCGGCGAAAACACCGCGGAGCTATGGCTCGTCAGCACCCGCTTCTCATGCTTGTGTACGCTTCATCCCGACTACAGCTTCGTTCCTGGCTGGCGTCCGCCATTTATCACCGCGCTCGCCGCCGAAGATCGCTGCCACCTCAACGGGCTGGCAATCGTCGATGGCTGCCCCGCCTACGTCACCGCGCTCGGCCAAACCGATGCCGCGAATGGCTGGCGCGCCAACAAAGCCCGCGGCGGCTGCCTTATGACCGTCCCCGATGGCCGGATCATCAAGGATGACCTGTGCATGCCCCATTCGCCGCGCTGGCACGACGACAGGCTGTGGGTCCTGGAATCCGGCGCCGGCCGGCTCCTGCGCGTCGATCGCGCCAGCGGCGCGAGCGAGATCTTCGCCGAGTTATCCGGCTTCGCCCGCGGCCTTGCTCTGTTGGGCCCCTACGCCTTCGTCGGCCTATCGAAAATCCGCGAAACCTCCGCGATGAATGGTGTGCCCCTTGCCCAGCGCCGTGCTGAGCTCAAATCCGGCCTGGCCGTGATCGACCTCCGCAGCGCCCGCGTCATCGCCACCGTCGATTTCCAAAGCGCCGTCGAGGAAGTCTTCGACGTCCAGATCCTGCCCGGCCTGCGGTTTCCCGAAGTGCTCGGGTTCCACAAGGATGCCGTGCAAAACACCTTCGTCGTGCCGCCATCACAGCAGATGGAATAAAAACGGGGACTGGGCTAGTTAATAACTAGCCCAGTCCCCGTTTTCATCCTCTCCGCCTTATTCCCCCACCAACCTCATCCCCAGATATTTCTTCCAAACCCCCATCGCCTCCCTCTCCCTTCCCTCCTCATCCACCAACCCGCAATCCCTCCACGCAATGAATAGCTCCGGCGAAAATCCCTTGATCTTCTCCCACAGCTCCGGCCGCAACCCGCATCCACCATCGCCGCATGAACACCTCCACCCTGACAACAGTCAATCCCCTTCACTGTTTCCTGTTCACCTGCCGCGCCGGGAATAATTCATCGCGGCCGCGCCCTGCCACATTGTCATGCGATAAACATGTACCCGCAAATGAAAGACTACCGTTCGCCAAATTTTGACAGAATAAGCTCATCAAAAAAAGTCCACATGTAGGGGCGGCTTCAGCCGCCGTTCCAGGAACTCAGAAGGGCGAGGTCGCGAATGCTCTCCCTGCGTTGGGCGAGGAAGATTCGAGCATTATGGAGGTTCAGCGACGATTGCGGCGGAGGGTGATCAGCGCCCCAAGGACCAGCACCCCAATCGCCCCCCGGCTCAGGCACGGCCGCGTTGACCGCCACGTTGTCGATCAGCGTGAAGAGCAACGCGCCGTCATTCGGATCGGTGGACGAAGTAGCGTTGCTGTCGGAATGCCCGAAGAAGATGTCGCCGCCGCCGAGGACCACGGTGGAAAGATCGACGGTGGCAATGGGCAGTCCATCGACCTTCCAGGAGGCGAGGCCGTCCACCACGTCGAGCAGCACCTGGTGCCATTCCATTCCGGCCGAGCCGACCAGGGTGGCGCCGGTTTGCTGCGGGAAAAGCACCACCTGTGCGGCCGGGGCCGTGTTGGCGCCGAGGCTGGCGTAATAGGCATGAGAGCTGTTGCGGTTGCCCGCGCCGACTGCGGCGTAGACGGTGCTGGCATCCGCGTAGCTGGTGGGGGCGGCCGTGGAGTAGGCGCGCCAGTCGGATGCGGAATTGCCGTCAACGGTGGCCGCGAACCAGACGCTGTCTTGGGTGCCGCCGGGCCACTGCACGACGCTGCCGGAAGTGCCAACGCCATAGGTGGAAAGTTGGGTGGAGCCGCTTCCGCCCGCGGGGAATGGACCGTTGAAATTGCCCCACCAATCGAAACTAACCGTGTAATTGCCACTAAAACTCTGGCCGGTGGGCGAGACGCTCACGCCGCTGAAGATGCCGTTGGCCTGATTGGCCTGGAGCTTCATGCCGCGCGTGCCGGCGCCGCTGGGGGCCGCCGGAATTCCGACGGTGGAGTAGTCAAAGAAGAAATTGGTGGCCGCATCCGATGGGCCGTTGTTTACCGTCCAGCTTGGCGTGGAATCGACCTCGAAGTCCTGTGTGTAGAGGGCAGTAAAGGCCGGAGAACAGATAATCAAAACCAGGGGGAACGCGATGCGCGCGAATTTCATGACTGTAGCCCTCGCCCGGCGCCCAACCAGCCGCCTTGCCCTTCGCGACCAGATGGCGACCACGCACCATGGGCGGCAGCGCATCCGTTACCGCATTATTCATCAAAAATGGGGTGCGGCAAATTAAAAATCGGATAGCGCTGTCAATCCGCCGCCACACATCTCCCTCTTGCCCATTCTCTCAACGCCTCAACCTTCTCCCGCATCGTCACCGACAGCGGCGGCGAGCGCTTCAACGCCCCCAAAATCCCCTCGCTCGTCAATTCCCCATTCCCCGAAAACGCATCGTGCAACCCCGACACAATCGCCTGCTCAATTTCCGCCCCGCTATACCCCTCGGCCGCGGCCGCCAGCGCGGGCAGATCAAACTTCTTCGAATCGCGCCTCCGTCTCTTCAAATGCACCGAAAAAATCTGCCCCCGCGCTTCCAGGTTGGGCAGATCGATGAAAAAGATCTCGTCAAACCTTCCCTTCCGCAGCAATTCCGGCGGCAGCGCCTCGATATCATTGGCCGTCGCGATCAAAAAAACCGGCGCCTGGTGTTCCTGCATCCACGTCAGCAGCGTTCCAAACATTCGCTTGGAAAGCCCCCCATCCGTGCTCTGGCTGGCCGCCGATGCGAAGCCTTTCTCGATCTCATCGATCCACAAAATCACCGGCGCCATCATCTCCGCCTGCCGCAGCGCATCGCGCAGCCGCCGCTCCGATTCGCCGATGTACCGGTCAAACAATACCCCCGGATCCATCCGTAACAGCGGCCGATGCCACGCCGTGGCCACAGCCTTGGCCGACAAACTCTTGCCCGCCCCCTGCACCCCCAGCATCAACACGCCCCGCGGCGCGGGAATCCCAAACGCGGCCGCATCGTCGCTCAGCGCCTTCTCCCGCTGCGCCAGCCAGCGCTTGAGGTTGGCCATCCCGCCGATCTCCTCCAAATCCACCGGCGCTTCCACATATTCCAGCAATCCCTCCCCCTGCAAATACTGCCGCTTCTCGGCCAGCATCCGATTCACATCCCCCGCATCAAACCGCTGGTCGGTGCAAACCGCATCCATGATCACCTGCCGCGCCTGCCGCCGCGTCAGGCCGCACAGATTGCGGACGATGGTTCGCAGGTGCTTCTTCTCCAGCTCGACCTTGATGGGCGCGATTTTGTTGCGCGACTTGATCGTTTCCACCACGAGCTCTTCCAGCGCTTTCGCATCCGGCAGCGAAAGCTCGAACGGCCGGGCCATCGCCCGAATCGCTGGCGGAAGTTCCCCGGGATCAATAAAGACGAGCGTGCCGCCGCTCTGTGCGAATTTATTGATCACATCGCGCAGGTGCCGCAGCGTGCGCTCATCCTTGAGATGTCCCGCGATGTCCAGAACCACGGCCAGTTTCCGCTGGCTGTGATGGATGAGGTGATAAAGCGCGGCGGCCGGATGTTCCGTATCCGGGATCGGCACGGCATCCTTCATCGTCGGGTCGTGCAGCCCGCGAGACATCGACCATGCCCACATCTCGATGCCATTGGCCAGTGCCGTATCGATGATGAGCTGGAGTGCTTCATTCTCCTCCATGGTCTGAATAACCAGCGCTGGATGCTCGGAGAGGAGGAGTTGATGCAGGCGGTCGGAATCGGGGGTGGGCATGCGGAAGTATTGTAACGGAGCCACGCGGGCGAACACGAGGTTTGCCCTTATGGAGCGCGCGGGAGTCGGACGGAAGATGGACCGATTACCAGGTCGTGCGATCACCCGCGACCAGCGGGAAGTGATAGCGCTCAGAGCCCAGGTTGCCGCCCTGGCTGGGCGGGAGCAGTTCTCGAGGCGAGAGGCTCTCGACGTGGCCATCGAAGAAGCAGAAGTTGCCGCGGCCTTTTGTTTTGTACTCTGTCGTGTTGGGCTGATTGCGATATCCCTGGCTCATGTTGGCGCTGTGGCGGCCGGAGGGAACGTCGTCGCCGCTGAAGCCGATGATGTTCCAGGAGTCGTTGGGGGCCAGCTCCTCGTAGATGAGGATGCGCTGAGAGTTCTCTTTGACGCGGGCCATCTGGAGGCCAAGCTTGGCAACTCCGCCGACGTCGCGGTAGATGAACTGGTTGAAGGAGTAGCTGACGTTTCGAGGGTAGGCGTTGTTGATGGGATGACCAGCGAGCGCTTCACCTTCATCGCCGGGGCATTTGACGGTTTTCTCGCGGGTCTGCTTCCCCTTGATGTATGTCCAGAGAGCACCCTTGTCGTCGTCGAGATCGATGTGGCCCGAAGCGCCGCCGACCTTTTGGAGCCAGGCGGTGAGTTTGGCTAGGTTTGGATCGCTGGAGAGCTCGGCGACGAAGTAGGAGCGGGGCAGATGACCTTTGTGTTCATTGGCGAACATAGTCATGGCCATGAAGATCTGGCGCTCATTGCTGGCGCAGCCGGCTTGCTGGGCCTTGCGTTTGACCTTGGAGAGGACGGGCAGCAGTATTGAAATGAGCAGGGCGATAATCGCGATGACCACCAGCAGCTCGACGAGCGTGAAGGCCGTCCGGCCGGTTTTGGAGCGTTCAAGGGCGTTCATAGCGCACTCCTCTTCTGACAAGCCCCGACGAAATGATGCAGACAGACATGGCATCCGCGCCGCTATCAGGCGGGCGGAGTTAAGAGATATTATGCCAACGGCAGAGCTATAAATGCAAGGGTTTAATGGGCAGATAGCGGGCGTTTAATGGAAGCTTCACGTGAGGGGAAGTTTGCGGGCGATGGCCAGGAAATTGTCGTAATTGGCCCGCACTTCCAGCAGCGAATCCCCGGCAAATTTCTCGACAAACGCCCTGGCGATTTCGAAGGCGACGACATTTTCCAGGATCACGCTGGCGGCCGGGACGGCGCAGGCGTCGGAGCGCTCATAGCCGGCTTTGCTGGATTCCTTGGTATTGAGATCGACGGACTCGAGGGCCTGCTGCGGGCCGAGGGTCGAGATGGGCTTCTTGGCGCCGCGGACGATGATGGGCTGGCCGTTGGTCATGCCGCCTTCGAGGCCGCCGGCGTTGTTGGTGCGGCGGGTGAAGCCCAGGGTGGGGAGATGCTTCTGGGAAGGGTCGAAGGAGATTTCATCGTGGACCGATTTGCCCGGCAGGCCGGCCACATCCTTGCCCATGCCGATTTCCACCGCCTTGAATGCCTGAATGGACATCACCGCCATCGCCAGTCGGGCGTCGAGCTTCTGGTCGAAGTGGACGCACGATCCCAGCCCCGGAGGGCAGCCAAAAACGCGGGCTTCAACCAGGCCACCGAGTGTGTTGCCTTCCATTTTCACCTGCCGGATGGCTTCGCGCATCTTTTCGGCGGCGGAGCGGTCGGGGGTGCCCACCCAGTCTTTAAAAATGTCGCCTTCATCGCGCATCGATTTCAATTCGGACAGCGGCTTTGACCAATCCACGGTGGCCGTGACCTGGCCAATGGCCAGGACGTAGGCGAAGACTTCGATGCCAAATTCGCGCAGCAGCGAGCGCGACAGTGCTCCGGCCGCCACTCTGGCCGCGGTTTCGCGGGCGCTGGCCCGTTCCAGCACTTCGCGGCAGTCGGTGGTGAGCCATTTGATGGAGCCGGCCAGGTCGGCATGGCCCGGCCGGGGGCGGTGCAGTGGGGGGGCATCATCAAGGCGGGAATCTTTGTTGATGAGCTGAAGCGCAATCGGCGAGCCGATGGTTTTCCCGCGGCGAACGCCCGAGAGAATTTCGATGATGTCAGTTTCGATCTTCTGCCGGCCGCCGCGGCCGTAGCCGCCCTGGCGGCGGCGCAGCTCGGTGTTGATCAGGTCAACATCGAGAGTGACGCCGGCGGGCATCCCCTCGATTACAGAAATCAGGGCCCGGCCGTGGGATTCGCCGGCAGTGCGGTAGCTCAGAGAGGCCATGCTGGATATTAGCAGAAAAGTTGAGCGCTTTCTTGCGGGGGCAGGATGGGACGAGTCTGGGAGGATTTGGGTTTTGATTCCTCGTCGCTAATATCTTGGCCAATGGCGAAGAGCAATCCTCAGGTGGATGTGTTGGTGTTGGGCGGGCATCCGTCGGCCTATCTCGCGGCAGCCCTGCTGAAAGACAAAACCAAGTTTGCGGTGATGCACTCCTGCATCCCAGGCGAGCCGAGCGGCGAGCGTCTGGTGCTGATGAATCCTGCGCTTTTCGATTTGCATCCAATGTTGAGTGGATTGAAGCGCAAGATCGAGGCGGCGGGGATTTATGGCATCCGCTTTCTGGCCGACGATCCGGCCACCGCCAGCGAATATCGCAGCAAGTCGGCTGTCACCTGCGTCGCCCAGCTCAAAGATGTGCGGGCGGCCATGATCGACCTGGCCAAAGTGCAGGGGGTGCAGTTGTGCAATCCAAAGATCCTGCAAATTCATCGACTGGATGAGAGTGGATTGGATGCCACGGTGGGCAAGGAGATGGTGCGGGCCAGGGCGCTGGTGCTGGCCGGGGATTTGGGTGAGCAGCAGCACAAGCTGCTGGGATTGCCGGAGGAGTGGGAGCACGGCGTGGTGCATCGCTATACGTTCGTGAAGCTCAAAGGAACGAAAATGGCCGACCTGGGCGGCCGGCCGCTCATGCCCATGTCGCTGGACTTGAAGGGGCTGCTCACCTGGGCCTGGCTCATCCCCGGGCCCAAGCACATGCAAATGGCCGTCGAGCAGCCGCTGGATACGGTAGCGGCCAATCCGCCGATCACCCTGCTGCGACACTGGGCCGGCGTTTTGTCGGCCCATGGAGTTTTCAAAGCGCCGCTTGAGATTGAGCAGGAGGAAATGGAGATGATGGATTTGCCGTTTGGTGGCGCGCTGGCACATGAGGGCGTGGCCAATCGGACGTTGCTGATTGGCCCGGTTGGCGGTTTCTATTCGGCGACGGGCGAGGATGTTTATCCGGGCTGCTGGTCGGCCATCCACGCGGCGGAAGTTCTGAAGAAGGCGATGAAGGAGCAGTTCTTACAGGATGCGATCCAGGCGTATCGGCAGAAATGGAGGACCACGCTGGGAGACTACCTGCGCGGGCCGCAGCAGAATCTGCGATTTCTCCTGCCGCTGGTTTATCGGAATCAGGTGATGACGAATCGACTGGCGGAAGCGATTCTGATCGGGAAGAGCGTGGTCAGATGAAATGCAGGAGAGCCGCAGATTAACGCAGATAAACGCAGATCAGAAAGAATCAGCGGGACGCTTCGGGCATTATTTCTACGGGTGGCTTATTTCGGAGTTTTTTGCGTTCGTTGTCGAAAGCCAGGCGGCGCACTTCGGGCTTTGGGCCGAAATTCAGTAGCAGGCCGACCTCAATTTCTGTAGCGCGTAATTCATTGAGTAATTAGGCATCCTGCGCGGGTTCCAAGGCGCGGCAAGCCTTCAATTTTAGGGCTACCAAGCGTTCGACCAGCAAGTCTGCGCGAAAAAGTCCGACCTCTGCGCCACGAAACCATACGACGATCGGCACCTGGCATTCAACCTGGAGGCCCGCCTGTCGTAGCGCTATGCACATGGCGTTCTCATAAACCGATTCAAGAAAACCAGATCCCAATTCGTTGTAGACATCGTAAAAAATGGAGATGATCTTGTCGGTCAGCAAAATGTGTTTGAATCCAGCCGTGTAGTTGTTCATCCGGCACCCATTATGCGTGGTAATGATCTGCGTTCATCTGCGTTAATCTGCGGCTCTTCTCGCTTTCATAGAAGCCGCTCGCCTTTGCTGCGGGGGATCAGCGAGAGGATTTTTTGGATGATTTGTTCCACCGAGATGCCTTCGGCTTCGGCGTTGAAGTTGGGAATGATCCGGTGACGCAATACCGGCGGCACGACCGCTTCGATGTCCTCCGTCGTCACATACAGCCGGCCCTGCATCAGGGCGCGGGCCTTTCCCGCGAGGATCATGTATTGCCCGGCCCTCGGCCCCGCCCCCCAGCTTAGCCAGTGGCGCACAAAATCCGATGCTCCGGGCTCGTTAGGGCGGGTCGCCCGCGCAATATCCAGCGCGAAGTTATACACGTGCTCCCCGACCGGCACTCGTCGCACCAATTCCTGAAGCTCAATGATCCGCTGCGCGTTCACCACCTTTGTCACCGGCGGCGCATCCGCGCCCGTGGTGCGCTTGAGCATCTCCAGCTCATCATCCCGCTCCGGATAGTTGACCATCACCATGAACATGAAACGATCGAGCTGCGCCTCGGGAAGCGGATAAGTCCCCTCCTGCTCAATCGGATTCTGCGTCGCGAGCACGAAGAACGGCTCCGGCAGGTCAAAGGTGTGCGACCCCGCCGTCACCTGGTGTTCCTGCATCGCCTGAAGCAGCGCCGCCTGCGTCTTTGGCGGTGTGCGATTGATCTCATCCGCGAGAAGCATGTTGGCGAAGATCGGCCCCTTCTGAAATTCAAATTTCCGCCGGCCATTGTCCGCATCTTCCTGGAGGATGTCGGTGCCGGTGATGTCGGAGGGCATCAGGTCGGGCGTGAACTGAATCCGCCGGAAGGAAAGCTCCATCGCACGGGCCACCGTGGAAACCAGCAGTGTTTTGGCCAAACCGGGCACCCCCTGCATGATGCAATGGCCGCGGGCGAAGATGGCGATGAGCAGTTCGTCGATGACCTGCTTTTGGCCGACGATCACCTTGGAGAGCTCATCCTGGAGTTGCTGATAGGCTTCGGCGAGGTAGCGTGCGGATTGGAGGTCTTGCGAATCGGCTACGGACATGGGGGGATTGTCGAGGGTGGAAGATGGTGGGGCAAGCCCCACCCTACGGGAGCACGGCCGAGATCGCCATGGCACACATCACGGCTTGAGAATCCGCATCGATTGCACCGTCACATCTTCGATGGCCTTTTCGGACGGTTTGCTCAGAAACCGCACGCCCGGATAGTGGGCTTTGTTTTGCGACAGGTCATGGGCGCCCGAATAAAGCAGGATTCCATCGTTCTCGACGATGACGAATTGTTTGTCGAGTTTCACCTGAATGTGATTCACATCCTTCGCCTTCATGCCAGCCCCCTGGAACGAGCCGTCGGGCTTGGCGACATTGATGATCCCGCCCAGGACATGGCAAACCAGTTCGTGGGGACTGGAGGCCTTGGGATTCTTATCGAACTCGGGCGTATCGCTGATGAAGATCTGCACCCAGACGTTTTCGCTGCTGCGGAATTGGCGAATGGTGATTTCAAACGCGAAGGCCTGAGTCGGAGGCAATCCGCTGGCCGAGTAGAGGCCGCCGCCGCGGTATTCCTTGTCATCCGCTGGAAGCCCGGCCGCGCTGACAAACGGAGCCGCCAAACCGCGAGCCCGCGGCGAGATGTTGGGCGGCAGGCCAAACGTCCGCCACTCCGGCGGAATGGCCGGAGTTTGCGTGAAGTCGGTGGAGATGATGGTTTGCGCGAAAACGGTGCTGGCCAGCTCGGAGGGCGTGGGTTGCGGGGGCGGGCCGCCGCGGTACCAAATGATCATGACGATGGTAATCACCGCGATGATGCCGCCGATGGCCACAAGGGCGATCGTGCTCGCGGCCGGTGGGGCAGGAGCCTGGGCCGTTGATTCTTCGTCGATCGCCTGCATCACTTTCCGCGTGAAGCCTGGGCCAGCACGAATCGCCCGGTAATCCCGGCCGGATTCCAGGTGCTCGCGGGCATTGATGAGCATGCGAAATTCATCCGCATCGGCCAGCGTGGTGTTTTTCAACTGGTTGACGGCATCGTGCCACTCCGGCGACCCCGGGCCGGCGCGCAGGGCTTCGGTGAGCAGTTTGAGGAACTGGTCGGAGTCGAATTGGGTTTCGGTCATCTCGGGCATAATGGATGTCGGGCAAGAGTGCTCGACCTATCGGTTACGTTTCGGGTTTCACCTCGGGTTGGGGTTCCATGTCGGGATCAAGTTCTTTGGCGCTGATCATCCGCGCGAGGCGCTTGAGGCCGTGGAACATACGGGAGCGCAGCGTCACCGCCTTGGTCCCGGTGATTTCCTCCATCTCAGCATAAGAAAGATCCTGGAACACTCCCAAAACGATGACTTCCTTCTGGTCGTTGGGCAGATCATCCAGTGCTTTAAGAACTCGCGCGATCTCCTCCTGTTTCTCAACATCATCCGTCGCCCGCTGGGCCACCTGATACGGATCGCCGGAAATATCCACACCCTCCAGATTCAATTCCGTCACATTCCGCACCGGGCTGCGCTTCCGCCGGCGCGAATAGTTGATGGCCAGATTTCGCGTGATGGTAAACAGCCAGGTCGAGAATTTCTGCGGAAAGCGATACGTCGGTGCAAACCGGAACGCTCTCAAAAACACTTCCTGCGCGATCGATTCCACATCTTCCAGGTTCCCCAGCATGCGATAGAGATACGAAAGGACCGACGCGTGATAGCGTTCGTAGAGGATTTCAAACGCCTGGCGGTCCTTGTTCTGCGTCCGCCTCATCAACTCTTCATCAGAGGCGCGCCCCAACGCGACCGGCTTAAGGTCCGTCGGCTCCTCGGCCTGCGGCTTGACCAGAGGCTTGGCCGGGGGTTTCGTAACTGGTTTGTCGTTACGCTTTTGCATTCGTTTTCCAACCACCGCCGAGCCCTTATGCCGTCCACCGCTCACACCGGCCGCCAAGCTGCCAATCGCACAGCCGCCGGCTACACAGATGCAGTTTTCAGCCCACCCCCATCATACGCGAAAGCGGCAAATGGGCGAGAGCGTTTATTCCCCCGGCCAATAGAGTAATCGTAACAGTCGGCAGAATATTGCGTTATGGATTGTCACCAAGGGATTCGGGGGATGAGGTCGGGGACGGCTCGACCTTACTGATGATGCCTTCCAAGCGGTCGATCTTGCTATGGAGCTGCATGACCTCGTACTGGGCTTTGAGGTTGACCTGGTATTCGAGGTCAGCCTTGATGCGGTCACGCTCGCTCTGACGGTTTTGGCTGTTGAGGACGAACATGGTCAGGAGCATCGATTCGAGACTGATCAGGAATGCGAGCAGGGCGAAGGTGGGAGGCGAATCCAGGAGGCTGATCCGGGCGTTGTTGCGGAGTGCGAGAACGGTGAACGCCGTCATCCACAGGATGAAAAAAACCGTGTTCCCCAGCAAAAACCATCCGCTGGCGGCCAACCCGGCCGCTCTATCCACCAGCCGCTGTAACGGCGTAATCCGGTCCTTGATCTCCTCATTGACGTTTTTGACACCCCGCAACTTGTCCATCGCCTCGCGGTGCCGGTGGGCCAGCGTGGCAATCATGTGAACCGAGGCGGCCGGGTGAGATTCGAGAAATTTGTAAAATCCCTTGCGGTCCAGCACCAAAAGCGTGGTTTGGGCGGCCGTGCGTGCCGTGGCCGTCCGCGAGCCGCCGTCGAGCAGGGAAAGCTCGCCAAAAAACGCCCCCGGCCCCAGCGCTGCCACGGTGATTTCGTGCCCCGATTCGTCTGGGTAGGAAAGGACAACTTTGCCAAGCTGGACGATGAACATTTCCTCGCCCTTTTCGCCGACCCAGAAGATGGGTTGGTGCGGCGCATACTCGCGGCTTTGCAGGAGCGAGGAGAGCTCAGCCCGGTTGGTTTCAAGGAGGCCGGAAAACAGGGGGATGTTGCGGAGGAGGTCGGTGTCGGGTTGGGCGGCGGTGGTCATAATCGATTTCGGGCCCGAATTCCCGGCCCACCGGGAGGATAGCAGCAGGGGCGATCCAGACAAGCCACCTTTGCGTATAATAGGAACGACTGCGGTCGCTGAGGTGGTCGCGTCCTGAGCAATCAGGATGAGGAAAGTCCGAACTGAGGGATTTCGCATGCCGGGAATCCCGGGCACGGTGCCCGCTAACGGCGGGGCGGAGTAATCCGACGGAAAGTGCCACAGAAAACATACCGCCCGCGGAGACGAGGATCGACGGTCGAAGATCGAAAATCGAGGATCGAAGATCGAGCAGTGGCTTGCTCTTTCGATCCTCCATCCTCGATCCTCGATCCTCGTCTCCCGGGTAAGGGTGAAAAGGTGCGGTAAGAGCGCACCGCGCTGGGGGTAACTCCAGCGGCAGGGTAAACCCCACCGTCAGCAAGACCAAATAGGCGGGAGTTGCCTTCGCCCAGGGCGCGTGCGGCGAAAGTCGTACAACTTCCGCGGGTAGGTCGCTTGAGGTGTCCGGCAACGGACATCCTGAGAGAAATGATCGCCTCCAGCTCGATCGAAAGATCGCGTTGGAAACAGAATTCGGCTTACGTGCGGCCGCAGCGCAATCAAAACCGGCGGCGATCCCCAAAAGGGTCGCCGCCGGCCATTTTTTACCACGTAGGTCCGGCTTTGCCGGACATCCGCAATTGACCATCACTCAAGCCAACATCAGCAAAATCCTCACCCGCACCAGCGGCTATCTCAAGCCCGTTGCCTCTCATTCCCTCCAGCCCTATCGCGGCTGCGCCCTGGGCAATTCGCTCTGCGGCGTCGGTTGCTACGTCCAGCACAATTTCTACCTGACCCACGGCCAGCCCTGGGGCAGCTTTGTCGAGGCGCGCATCAATGCCGCCGATGCCTATCGGGCCGACTATGAACGGGAAAAGCGCTGGGCCCATCGCAATCGCGATCAGTTTGAAATATTCATGTCCAGTTCCACCGAACCATTCCAGCCATTAGAGAGAAAAATGCGCATCACCCGAGCTGTCCTCGAGGCCATGGTGGATCTGCCACCCGATTTTCTGATCGTGCAGACCCATTCCCATCACGTCATCGATTATCTCGATCTCTATCCGAGTCTCAGCAACAGGACCGATTTGCGCTTCAACATCAGCATCGAATCCGACCGCGATGACCTTCCAAGCCTGCCCCCGGCCGCCAGTCCGGTGAAAAAACGTATCGAGGCAGCGCGCCAATTGCGCGACGCGGGGCTCTATGTGATGGCCGCCGTGTCCCCTCTCCTGCCCATCGACAATCCGCACGAGTTTTTCGGCTCACTGGCCGCGGCCGCCAATTCCGTGGTGATCGACCATTATATTGGGGGGGATGGGTCGCCCGGGGGATTCCGAACCGAGAAGACGCGATTACCCCAGGCCATGTGCCAGGTCAACGAGCGATCGGTGAGTTTGCAATACCGGGATGAGATCGTGAAAATCGCGCAAAGCTATTTTCCCGGAAGAGTTGGAGTTGGCTATGACGGCTTCGCCCGGAGATTTTTGACGTAGCCCTTTTTTTTCTTGCAAGGAGGGCAAATCGGGGCAACATTACCTCCTAGCGGCCGGTCTGCAATGCGAGGGCTTTGCTCCCGCACGTCTCTGAGGGCTCTGTATCACGTCGATGTAAACCCGCAGGCTTCGGGTTAGAAAGGGAGAGGTCTTATGAAGAAAGTTTGTCTGCTGACGGGGGTGGTTCTTCTGGCTTGTTCAATCGCGCGGGCCGAAGTGCATATCTATGATTTCCCATTGGATGGCCCGCAGGCGGATGCGTTGCGAAACCCGCAGTCGCCGGGCACGGGTATTGGACATGTCACTTATAACGATCTCACCAACGAGCTCAGTTGGATCGTCACCTATCAGAATCTGCTGGGCCCGGTGACCAACTCGCACTTCCATGGCCCGGCACTGCCTGGTGTTGATGCGGGCGTGGTGGTGCCGCAGACCAATGGTTTTGACAGCCCGCAGACGGGCGGGCCCGTGGTCCTGACCGCGACGCAGGAAACGCAGTTGTTGTCTGGGCTGTGGTACTACAATATTCACACGACCTTTGACACAGGCGGCGAGATCCGCGGGCAGGTGGTTCCCGAACCCGCGACCATGGGCCTGCTGGCCTGTGGCGCAATCGGCTTGCTGATCCGCCGCCGGCGCTTCGCGTAAAGATCAAAGTCCTCCGTGGTCTAGAGAGGGATCGCATGTGCCTGGAAGGGATGCGATCCTCTTTTTATGCGCTGAATTCCTCTACAATCCCCGATCATGGCGGGCGAAACCTGGACGGTTCGGCGGCTCCTGGAATGGACCACGCCATTCTTCACGCGCAAGGAAGTCGATTCGCCGCGTCTCTCGGCCGAGTTGCTCCTGGCGCACATCCTCAAGGTCCCCCGGATCAAGCTCTACACCGATTATGAGCGAATCCTCTCCGAGCCGGATCTCGCCCGCTATCGCGCCCTGGTGCAGCGCGCTGCCGAGCACGAGCCCATCGCCTATCTGACAGGCGTGGCCCATTTCTTCAACCTGGAATTCGAGGTCAACAAGGATGTGCTGATTCCCCGCTCCGATACGGAGACTCTGGTTGAGAATGTCCTCCAGTTGGTCCGCAATCAGCCGGGATTGGAAGCGCCGCGGATTCTCGATCTGTGTACCGGCAGCGGCTGCGTCGCCATAGCGCTCGCCCGTCGCCTGAAACACGCAACCGTCATCGCCACCGACCTCAGCCCCGCGGCCGTCGCGGTGGCCAAGCGCAACGCGGAACGATTGGGCGTGGCCGATCGCGTTTTCCTGGAAGAGGGAGATTTGTTCGCCGCCCTGGAGGGCAAGGTGGATGCCCAGCCCTTCGCCTTGATCGTCGCCAATCCCCCCTACATCGCCACCGGGCAGATGACGAGCCTGCCGCGAAATGTGAGGGAGTATGAGCCGCTCAGCGCCCTCGACGGCGGACTGGACGGGCTGGTGGTGCATCGCAAAATCCTCGCCGGCGCGGCCGAAAGATTAATCAGCGGCGGAAGGCTCTTCCTGGAAATCGCCTTTGATCAGGGTCCGCAAGCGATGGAGATGATCCGCCAATTTCCCGCCTTCGATGAGCCGCGGATTCTCAAGGATTTCGGCGGCCGCGATCGAGTGCTGACGGCTCGCCGCTCGTAGGTCCGGCTCCGCCGGACGTCCGGCACAGCCGGACCTACAATGCCCGCCCTTGGAGGGCGCTTCGTCGATGGTGCAAGCTTATGACGCAGGAATCACTACCGCCGCCAATTCCAGACCAGAAGCGCCTGTTGCTCTCCCCCTCCGACATCCCGGCCGATCCCGACGGCTCATTGCCATGGTGGAAGCCGAGCTGGACAGATGTCGCGCAGAGATTGGGCTGGAGATGGCTGTATCTGATACCGGCGACGCTCGTGTTGGTGCTGGCGATTTGGGCGATCTTCTCTCGCGCCTGGTTCATCAATATTTGGTGGTGGGGAGGAAAGTTATGGATCTGGATCGGCGCTGGCGCGGTCGGCGCTGTCGTGGAAGCCATGCGCCAGGCCACCAAGGCACGGGCCGAGCCCTTCTGCATCCATTGCGGCTACACGCTCTCCGGCCTTCCCGATCAGCACATCTGCCCCGAATGCGGCCGGCCGTATAGCTTTCAGTTGATCAAGGAATATCAACACGACCCCAAATGGTTCGTGCAGCGCTGGAAGTCGCAGCACGGCAATCCGATCAATGAGAGGTTTGAGGCGAGGAAGTCGACGGGGCGCGCGTCGGGAGATGGGACGTGACTTTTGCGCATTACAATGTCCCTCCTTGCCGCTTCTGAGTTGCTTGGCAGGGTCCCCGTCCCGGTTTCATCCTCGACGGACAGGCAAATTGTAGGAATGTGCCACTTATCGCCTTATAGTTACCCGCGCGAACATCTTGAAATTCGAAGCAGCGACCTGCAATGTTAGGCAGAAAGCTCAATAACATCACACGATGGACAGTATTACTGCTCGCCTGTGTAATCTCGGTATTGCTCCTTCTTCCCCATACGGGGCAGTGTAGGGGCATGAGATTGCGTTATTATGTGATACAGCGAGCAGAGATTCACGAAGTCATCGCGGTATTGGCCAACGATTGCGTGGTTCTCGCGTCTGCATGGGGTACGGCGCCTGACACTGCCACCTTTCAAGAACTTCAGGCTGACTGGCCGAGTGGGATCACCACATTTGACGATGATGACTCGATCGATTCAACCGTGCTCGCGACTGGATGGAAAGTTAGGTTACTTCCCTCGGCGGACGGCAAGCATGGGCAGGGGCTTGTAGGAATCTGTATTGGAAAATGGCTTATCGTAAGCGCATGTGTTCTCCTAGCTCTCATAGTCATCCGATCGCTTTGCCGTTCGTATCGTGGGCTTCATCTGAGGTTAAACAACTGCAGAAGTTGTGGTTATGACTTACGGGCGACACCTACGCGATGTCCGGAATGTGGTACGCTAGTTCGCCAATTGCTTCGTTGACTCGTAAGGGTATCTCGATAAAGACCCTACCGCCAAGCGTCTCACCTACAGCTACGATGCCGACGGCCGGGTTACCGTAAAGGGGCGAATTAAAGGTGGCCGCAAAAAAGGGGATAAGTCCAATTTTGCGGTCGTCCTCGCAGGCCGGATCTGCTGAATAATTGGACTTATCCCCTTTTTGTCTCCTATCCCCTTTTTGTCTCCCCAATGCCAGACTCAGGGCCTCGCTCTCGCCCTGATGCAACTCCGGAATTTGTTGAACCACCTTCGGAGCCTGAACCCGGAGCCACTCAGGGCGTGCGGCGGCAAAATTGCGGACGATTTGGGGCCTGCCGGGAACAGTAAGCTCAGAGGCGACAGCGGGCGGGATGACAACCTCTCCGAACAATTTCGGCAAGACCTGAATGTGGCCGATGTTCACGAGGACGATGAGAGGGGAACTGTCCGCGATAACGAGCATCAGTGACGCACCGGGCCAAGAACGCGGTCGAGCGTCTGCGACTGCTCGTCCAAGTCTTGCATCGTGAGCGAGCCCTCAAGGACGTTGTGACGCTTCAGAAAAGCATCGGTCTCGAAACGGTCGAGGCCAAGAACCTTGGACAGTTCGTAGTGAGAGAGCTTCCCGCGGCGAAAAAAGTCAAGAGCGAGAGTCTCCTTGGCCTCGGTATCGAGGTCGGAAAACTCCGCTCGAAGGCGTTGTTCGAGGTCGGGCGGCAGTTGAATCGTCACGGCCATAAGACATCTCCAGGACCAATTCTAGCACACCAGTGCTCGAAAGAGCACTCTCTCCAGATGTAACACGAAGGGCGATGGTGGCATTATTGCGCCGGTTCGATGACGACTGCCGTGCCATAGCAGAGCACTTCGGTGGCCGAGAATTTGGAGGCCACCTCCGACGCGTCAAAGCGCAGGCCCACCACCGCATTCGCCCCCATCTGCCGCGCGTGATCGATCATCAGATCATAAGCCTGCTGGCGCGTCTGCTCGCACATTTCCGTGTAAGCCCCAATCTGCCCGCCGATGATCGATTTCAAACCACCAATAATGCCCTGGGCGATGGTCGGGGCGCGAACGATAATGCCTCGCACAACCCCCAGATACTGCCGGATGCGATACCCTTCAATGGTAAAAGTTGTGGTCACAGGCAGGCCGGGTTGCGAGTAGGAGAGAGGATTCATGGCCGGGATTGTATGATGGTCGGTGTGCTGAAGCACGGCATGAGGCATTGATCAACCATAGGAGTGTCCAATGAGAGGGCTGCTGCGAGTATTGGGGCTTGTTTCCGTCATGTCGCTGATCCTGGTCACGCAAAGCGGCTGTCTGGTGGCCGCCGCCGCCGGCGCTGCGGGGGGAACCGTGGCCTATATGAAGGGCGATGTCGAAGCCGTCGTCGATGCCGGAGTGGAACGGACCTTTAACGCGACCAAGGCGGCCATGGACGACCTGAAGCTTCCGCTGATGGCCAACTGGGCCAATGCCATGGAGGCCCATGTCGAGGCCCGCGTCGGCACTGACAACAAGGCAACCGTCAACATCACCGGCCAGAGCGACAAGCTGAGCAAGGTCAGCATTCGCGTCGGCACCTTCGGCGATCAGGGCCTCAGCCAGGCGATTCTGGAGAAAATCAAGGCCAATCTGAACACCGCAACCACCAAAACCGCGGCGATCCAGTAGTCCATCCGCCGGACCGCGCAATTTCAGCGCGAGCTGACGCTGCCCATCTTGAAAAAATCAATAAAAGGGAAGCTCATCTTGATATTGAAATTTCCAGAGTCACAATGATGCGCGCTCGAGGTTGCAGATCGTCTTGTGCGTTTTCTCCCGGATGATTTTCGACCGATAAACCGGGCGTCAATTGATTAGGAAGATCAATTGATCGTCGGCCAATGGACTGGCCGATAGACCGAAAAATGCCGGCGCAATGTCGTTGCCGGCAGACCATTTCGGGCCTTCGCGGCCAAGGAAGGGCCAGATGGAAAGTTTCATTCTCCGCGGTGGGAATCGTCTCAAAGGCAAAGTCGAGATCAGCGGCAGCAAAAACAGCTCGCTGCCCATCATGGCCGCGTGCCTGATGGCCGAGGGCAAGACCACCCTGCGCGGCGTCCCCCGCCTCTCCGACATCGACTCCATGGTCAAGCTCCTGGGCGACCTGGGTTGCCACGTCTACCGCCATGAGGCAAAGGAAAGCGTGGGCGATGGCCCGGCCCTCAACGGCCCGCTGGACATCACCGTCACCGAAGAAAAGAAGTTCGAGGCCAGCTACGACATCGTCAAGACCATGCGCGCCAGCATCTGCACCATGGGCCCACTGCTCGCCAAGCGCAAGAAGGCCGTCGTTTCCATCCCCGGCGGCTGCAACATCGGCGACCGCCCCATCGACCTGCACGTGCGCGGCATGGTGAAGCTGGGGGCCCAATATCACACGCAAAATGGCTACGTCATCCTCGAAGTGAAGGGGCGATTGAAGGGCGCCCGCATGTACCTCGGCGGCGCGCAGGGACCCACCGTGCTCGGGACCATCAACGTCATGTGCGCCGCCGCCCTGGCCGAGGGCGAAACCGTCCTCGTCGGCGCTGCCTGCGAGCCGGAAGTCGGCGACTGCGCCAACCTTCTCAACAAGATGGGAGCCAAAATTACCGGACATGGGACACCCGAGATTCGCATCGAGGGAGTCGAAAAGCTCTCCGGCTGCGAGCATCGGGTGATTCCCGACAGGATTGAGTGCGGCACCTTCATGATCGCGGCCGCCATCACCAACGGCGAGCTGGAGCTGAAGAATTGCAGCATGGACCACCTCATCGCCGTGGTGGACCGGCTGGAGGATGTGGGCGTGCGGATCGAGCGGCAGAATGGGACCATTTTCTGCTCCTCCCAGCGACGGATTAACCCGGTGGAAATGACCACGCAGCCCTATCCCGGATTCCCCACCGACTTGCAGGCCCAGCTCATGGCGCTCTTGTGCCTCGGCGATGGAATGAGCGTCATCACCGAGCGCGTCTTCCCCGATCGCTTCACGCACGTCGGCGAACTCAACCGTATGGGTGGCCGCGTGCGCAAAGAAGGATCGACGGCGGTCGTGCAAGGCGTGAAGGAACTCCAGGGCGCGCCAGTCATGGCCAGCGACCTGCGTGCCTCCGCCGCGCTCGTTCTCGCCGGCCTCGTCGCCAAAGGCACCACCAAAATCGACCGCGTTTATCACATCGATCGCGGCTACGAAAAAATCGAGCAGAAGCTGGCCGCCGTCGGCGCCAACATCGAGCGCGTCAAGGAACGCTAAGCAATCTCGGGCCAAATCGCCCGACTATCGAATTCGGGAAGTACCCCAGGGAAATCGCGGTTGTAATGGCCGCGATTTTTCATGCGCACCCCGCAAATCAACCCGCGCGGAATCCGCCACAATAAAGATTGCCAAGCCGCCCCCCTCTGAGTTAGTCTTTGGGCTAAGTTGATGGCTATGCGTCCGATAGGATTAAGTCAATCAGTTTTGATTGCAAGCAAACGGCGCTTCGTTTAGTATGCCCGCGCCTGAGAGTCAGGGCTCTGGCTTTTTTGGCATGGCCGTCAGGAACTCAGATGGATTTCGTCGCCGTCATCTGAGTCGGCCTCCGTGGCTCGAAACTAATTCATTGGACATGGATCGTCCTAAACCGACTTCGCCGGAGGCGAACGGTTTGTCTTCCTGGGTCCCTTTTGGGTCCGTGGACAGGCTTTGGCCGCGAATAGATACGACACCAACGACTTACACCAAACGGTTCTCCCGCGCATGCCGCAAAAGTCCGCACGTTCGCGATTCAGTTCTCGCCGCAGAGGTGTTCGGCGGGTCTTCTCGCTCACAGAGCGATGCGGGCTGTCTGCGCGATCTCTTCCCGGCCGCGGTGGCGCGCGGCTTGGCCAATGTTAAAGGAGGAACGCTGTGTTCTTCGATCGCTTGGACGCTTCGGCATTTTCCTCCCCCCGGCCCGGCCGGCTCCGAAAAGGCGTGATCGCACTGGCGGTCGCCGCCACGTTGCCCCTCATCGCCAATTCACGCCTGCCCGCCAACACACTCGAACTGACTGATGTCGATCAGGCCCTCGTCCTGTTGGCCGAAAATCTCAAGCCAACCGATGCCGAGCTCCTGGCCGAAGGGACTGACCAATACAACCAGGGCAAATACGAGGACGCTCAGGTCAGCCTTCAGCAAATCAAAGTCGAGGGGCTGAGCCAGGCCGATCAACAAAAACTCAAAGACACCCTCAGCAAAGTCGAGTCCGCGCTTAATCAGCGAAAAATGGCCCGTGTCGAGTTCGAGGCCGGCGAGAAAGCCCTCAATGAAGACAAAAACCCCTCCGAAGCCCTGAAGCACTACCGCGCTGCCGCCGAAAATAAATTCGCCGACGATGCCACCAAAGCCAAGGCCAATTCGCAGATGGCCGTGGCCGACGCGACGATGAAGGCCGGCGGTCCCGAAGCTGCTCCGACCAGGGCGGAGCGCACCGGCGGCGCCACTGATGCCAAGGGCATGTATAAGGAAGCCGTCGCCGACTACAAAGCCGGCCGCTACGAAGCCGCCCGCACCAAGTTTTCCCAGCTTCAGGCCGCCGGATACAAGGGTGGACTCTTCGATCGCAAGCCCGGCGAATTCCTCAGAGACATCGACAGAAAAATGGCCGAAGGCGTTGCTGCCGTCGCCGAGACACAGCAGCCGGCGCCGACAGTGCAACCAATCCAGCCCCGGCCCCAGGTACAACCCCAACCAAAACCCGAGCCGGTCGTAGTTCAACCCCAGCCCAAGCCCGAACCAGTTGTGGTCCAACCCCCGCCTCAGCCCAAGCCCGAACCGGTCGTGGTGCAACCCAAACCTCAGCCCAAGCCCGAACCCGTCGTGGTTCAACCCCCGCCGCAACCCAAGCCCGAACCTGTCGTCGTTCAACCCCAACCCAAACCCGAGCCCGTTGTCGTCCAGCCCGAGCCCCCGCGCGGCATGACCGCCCGCGAGGCCTACACCGCCGGTGTTGCCGAATACAACCGTGGCGATTTCACCGCGGCGCGGGTCCATTTCCAGCAGGCCCAGGATGCCGGTTATCGGCCGCCGCTGTTCAAGGATCCGCCTTCCCGTTACATCGCCCGAATCGATGCGCGAATGCAGCCAGCGCCGGTGGTCGAGGAGAGAACGGCCGTTGCCGTCCAGCCGACGACGCAGACCGTCTCCCCCGCCGACAATGAGCTCGCGGCCACCGCGCGAATGGAGCGGGCCAAGCAGGAGCAGCGCGCCTATGAAGCGCAGCAGATGGTGGCCAAGGCGAAAGAGGCCGAGCGCGACAATCGATTACAGGATGCCTATTCGCTCTATCAGGATGCCGCCCGCCTGGATCCCAGCAATCGCGATGCGGCCGAAGGGCTGGCGCAGACGGAATTAAGGGTCGGCGGCGCTCCCCGTGGCAACCTGCTGGAAAGTGAGCTGGCGCGAAACAATGTTCGGCGCGATGCGATCAGATGGAGCTTTGATCAGGCCATCGCCGATGCCAACGCGGCCATCGCCCGGCGCGATTTCAATGCCGCCCAGGAGGCCCTGGATCGGGCCCGCGTCGCCAAGGAATCCAATCCCAGCATTTTCTCCCAGCAGGCCCTGGCGGCCTTCGATTCAACGGTCGCCAACACGCAGCTCCGCCTCGCGAAGGCGCAGGAAGAGGGCCGCGTTGTCAACGAGCGCACCGCCGCCGCCGAGGCCCAGCGCGATGCCGCCGAGAGACAGCGCATCGAGGCCATCGAGCGGCGTCGCACCGTCCAGATCCTCGTCCGCACCGCCCGGCAGCTCATTTACGATGGCCAATATTCCCAGGCCGAAGGCGTCCTCAACCAGATCCTCGTCATCGATCCCACCAACGATTACGCGGTGGGCGTCAAGCAGCTCGTGACCGACAACGCCAAATTCCAGGAGCAGCGGCGGCTGCGTGAGAAGCACGACCGCGAGTTTGAACGCCAGCTCAACTCGGCCGAAGAGAAGAAAATCCCTTACATGGACATCATGGTCTATCCGACCAACTGGCCGGATATCAGCGATCTCCGCGACCGCGAAGTGATGTCCGAGCGCCGCGGCGGCACCGAGGATTTGCAGGTCCAGGCCGTCCTGGATCGCCGCCTCCCCGAAATTCGCTTTGATGCGGTGGCCCTCGGCGACGTCGTCGATTTCATGCGCGATGTCACCGGCGCCAATATTTTCGTCAATTGGCGAACCATCGAGGCCGCCGGCGTGGAGAAGACCGCCCCGGTCAGCGCTCGGCTGCACGACATCAAGTTCTCCAAGGCTCTGACCACGATTCTCTCCGATGTCGGCGGCGGCGCGGTCAAGCTCGGCTACACCGTCGATGACGGAGTCATTACGATTTCCACCGCCGAGGACCTCAATAAAAACACGGCGATCAATGTCTATGACATCCGCGATCTGCTGGTGATCGCCCCCGACTTCGATCAACCCCCCGATTTCAGCCTGGCCACCAGTGGCCAGGGCGGTGGCCGTGGCGGCGGCGGTGGTGGCGGCGGTCGTGGCGGCGGCGGCGGTGGCGGCGGTCGTGGCGGCGGTGGTGGCGGCGGCCGCGGCGGCGGCGGCGGCGGCGGTGGCGGCGGCGGCCTGTTTGGCGGCGGTCAGACCACCGGCAATCAGCAGAACAACGCCCAGCGAACCGATGAGCTGGTCCAGGAAATTCAGAATCTCATCAAGGAAACCGTCGATCGCGAAAGCTGGATCGATAACGGCGGCAAGTTCGGCTCGCTCAAGTTCCTCTCCGGCCAGTTGATCGTCACCCAGACGCCGGAAAATCAGCGGCAGCTCGTCAGTCTTCTCGACAAGCTGCGCGAGACGCGGGCCATCCAGGTCAGCATCGAAACCCGCTTCCTTACCGTTCAGCGCAACTTCCTCGAGGACATTGGCATCGACCTCGACTTCTTCTTCAACATCAACAACCCGTCCAAGTTCAGCCCCATCGTCGTGCAGCAGGGCAGCTCCGCCTTCCCCATCGCGACCACACCCACCCCCGGCAGCATCGGCGCCACTGCCCAGCCGGGCATTCAGGTGCAGGGCAGCTTCCTCGATGATTTCCAGGTCAACTTCCTCATCCGCGCCACCCAGGCCTCGATCAACAGCACCATCCTCACCGCCCCACGCGTGACCGTCTTCAACGGCCAGCAGGCGTTCGTCGTCGTGGCCCAGCAGCAGGCATATGTCAGCGATCTGGAAGCGGTGACCGGCGACGGCGTCGGCCTGTTCAACCCCATCATCGACACCGTCCAGACCGGCGTTCGACTGGTGGTGCAGCCCACCGTTTCGGCCGACCGCAAATACGTCACCCTTTCGCTTCAGCCCCAGGTCTCGCAATTGGTGCGGCTCGACAGCTTCCCGGTGTTCGGCATCGCCAACCAGAACGGCAACAACGGCGGTGGCGGCGGAACCAACAACAACACGGTGTTCCAGGCAACTCTTCAGCTTCCAATTCTCAACCTGACCTCGGTCAACACCATCGTCAGCGTCCCCGATGGCGGCACATTGCTCCTGGGCGGCCAGACGCTCGCCGGCGAGACGGAAGTCGAGGAAGGCGTGCCGATCCTTTCCAAGATTCCATTCATCAAGCGGCTCTTCACCAACCGATCGACGGCCAAGGATGAGAGCGTCCTGTTGATCCTGGTGAAGCCGATGATCATCATCCAGCGCGAGGTGGAACAGCAGCAGTTCCCGCTTTTGGGCACCAAGACCAGGAGCTAGGACATCGTCCCGATCTGCATCTTCGGCGGACTTTTTCCAGGGTCTGCTTTGGCCGGCGGCGTCAAAATGCCCCCTGCCGGAGCCGGCCCTGTTTTATTTGCCTCGGCCGCGATTGCCGCCGTGGCTTCCGCCGCCGCGGCGGCCGCCTGAACATCGAACGGAATCGCCGGGGGCTGCCAGGCCGCCTCGGCTGGAATTGCCGCCGCCAGGATTTGCTCCCGGAGAGCGGCGCGGCGGCCGCGCTGACTGAACGAAATCACCGCCACCCCCGCCAACCAGATAGCTGCCGCGCTGGGAATGGCGACCGATGGCAGGGCTATCGACGCCTCCCATGCTCCGCCATCGATGTTGGTGGAAATGATCGTCAGCGGCACGTCCGGCGCTGAGTTGGAATCAGTGACCGTCAATTCATCGACCGTCGCGGGATCCGCGATCAATTTGGCGATGGCCGCCGCCTCAAGCGCCTCCTGTCGATCGACCTTGATTCCGCTCGATTTCATCAACTCGAGGATGGTCTCCTTCGTCGGCAGCGCGGCCGCCGTGATCGTCGTGCCGCCGGCATCGATATAGCTGAGCGATGGGGCGAGCAGGTCCGCTTCGAGCGTGCGCGTCCCCTTGGCCGTCCTCAGATCGACCACCACCGATTTGGAAAGAGTGACCGGTTCCCCCTGCTGCGTGCGCCCGCGGGCGCGTTGGCGCTGCGTGGTCGAGATGAGCACCGAGTCATAGCCGGTTGACTTGGGACGCGCTTCCAGGTGCGTGGTCGCTTCAGAGTAGTACGGCCAGTAATGCTCGCCGGCCACCACCGTGAAGCCCAGCGCGATTGCCCCGATGACGATCGTCCACACGCCCAGCGAAAGCCCGCTCACCCGGCGAAACGCCAGCCACGCCGCGGCCGCGCTGTTCCCCGCCGGAGGCGGGGGCATGTGAATGCCCACAATGTGGAATTCAGAGTGACAGACCGCGCACACCGGCTCGGCCAGGTTCTTGACGATATAGCCGCACCCACCGCAGGTCGGCTCCTCCTGTTGAACCGGCCGTTCCCGCCCCATGACCGACGCCGCAGCGCTGAAAATCAACACCAGCATGCACACCAGGAACAGCAGGGAGATCAGGAGGAATAGCAGAATCAATGACATGGGTTGATCCAGTGGCCGATAAGGCGGTCCTTATTTCTTAATCGGTTGCAGGAAGGGGGGTGGTGAATCTGATTTTCTAGGTTGGCGCGGGGCGGTCCCGTGAATCGGACCCTGCGAAACTGGTAGTCGGGCACTCCTGCCCGACGTTCGGTAATTCCGTAATTATTCCGTAGGGGCGGCTTCAGCCGCCGTGCCCTTCGCGCCCCGACACTACTCGTCCCCCAATTCCATCGGGCTGGCCTTTAGCCTCCGTGCGACCCCTTTCTAGTTCTTCGCCCGACTCCGCACATTATCCAGCACATTCATAAAATTGATGTAACTGTCATATGGGCTCTCATACGGGCTGAAATATTTATGGACGTCCCCATCCGCCCAGTATTTGGTGCACATGTAATAAAAATGATCCGACGTGGTCAGCTTTCGCCAGTCGGCCAGCAAAACCGCATCCCCCTTCTCCTTCACCACCCCCTCCAGCTTGTAAAGCTCGTGCAGCGCATTGCTCTGCATCGCGTTCCCCAGCCACGCCGAAAGATCGCGCTCGGTATCGGCCCACGAGATCATGTGCGGCACGTCGATGTCCCCCACCGGCTCATATTTGTCGATCGCCTGCGAAGGCGTCAGAAAATTATTGTCCCGGCTGGACCGCATCACCTCTCCCGGCAGGTGCTTCATGAAATCGAAAATCCCCGTGTCCGCCCACTGATGCTCGCCGAATGTTTCATAATCCATGAACAGGTTGCACAGGTTGCCGTTGCCGTTGATCTGGTTGACCCAGCGCGCGAATTTCTCCGCCGTCAGCGGCCACTGCTCCCAGCCCTTGTTGCTGAACCGAAACGCAATGTCATCGCTCAGCCGGTAATTCTTCAGCAGCATCTTCAAATTCGGCGCATGCGGCGGCCGGTGCAGAAAATTGGGGCTGCGATACCCCAGAATGTGATCCGCCCCCTCCGTCACCACCGCGTCATACCCCATGTGGCTCACGAAGTGCGCCAGATCGTTGTTGTAGATCAATTCCGTATTGCGAAAAACCCGCGGCTCCTGCCCAAACAGGTTCTTGATGAACTGATCGTGCAATTCCACCTGCTGCCTGAATTCCTCGCGCGAGTAGAGAAATGAAAGCGAGTGATAGTACGTTTCCGAAAGAAATTCCACGCACCCGCTCGCGTTGAGCTGATGAAAACTGTCCATCACCTCCGGCGCATATTGCTGAAACTGCTCCAGCGCGACGCCCGTGATCGAATACGAAATCCGAAACCGCCCCTCGTGCATCCTGATCGCATCCAGCAGCGTCCGATTGGCCGGCAAATAGCATTTATGGGCCACTTTCCTGCATATTTCAGCGTTCTTGTAGTCGTCAAAGTAGTTGCGGTCCGTATCAAAAACACTGTATCGGCGGAGTCGAAATGGCTGGTGGATCTGAAAATAAAAACAAATTGATGGCATGTCCAAGCCCTTTACACACGAACGCCAGCGCGGTCCAGTTAAGCTGGGGGCATTGTAGCGGGTGGGGAAGGATGGTCCAGCCAACCAGGAATCCGCCGACGTCAACGCAGATGCAACCGTCGCCCGACGGATTGCTTGTAATGTATATCGTTATCCGTTATAAATTTGATTTGTGATCCTGTCATTTGCCGATGTCGGCACCCAGGATGTTTTTAGCGGTCGCGACACGAAGGCCGCGCGGCGAGTATGTCCTCCGAATCTTTGGAATTTAGCCAGGCGCAAGCTCGACCAAATCAACTTCGTGACGCGACTCGATTCGCTCCGCGTGCCTCCCGGAAATCGACTGGAAGCTCTGAAAGGTGATCGCAAAGGGCTGCATAGTATTCGGATCAATCAGCAGTACCGTATCTGCTTCAGTTGGAGCGAGAACGGACCGGGGTTAGTGGAGATAGTGGGCTATCATTGAGGTAACCATGATTCGCATTCCCACACATCGGGCTCCAACGCATCCGGGCGAAATGCTTATGGAGGAGTTCATCAGGCCGCTTGGTCTGACCCAGCGCGAGGTCGCCAAGCGACTGGGAGTCTCATACCCGCGGCTCAATGAGATTATTCGCGGCCGTCGCGGAGTAACTCCCGACACCGCAATGCGGCTTGAGCAACTGCTTGGAATGGAGGCGCAGTTCTGGTTAAACCTCCAGCTCGGATGGGATCTCTATCACGCCCGCCGCTCCGCATCCGCCAAGGCAATCCGCCGCATTCATCGCCTGCCCGCTCTCCGTCGCGCTTCCTGACATGGCGATTATTTCATCGGCGTATTCTCCGCCGCCTCGATCTTCTTCGCCCCCCGCAGCTTCGACATCTCCGCCGTCATGTTGGCCAGTTGCGGGCTCATGTCATCGCGCGGAATTCGCACATCAATCACCCGAACCGTCGTGCTCCCCAGCGCGCTGCGGATCGCTCCATCCAGTTCCCCTTTGGTGCCGGCCACCGAATATTCACCCCCACCCACCAGCTCGCAGATCTTCCCGTAATTCCACCGTGAAATCACATTGAACGCCCCATCGCGGATTTTCCGCATCGTCCCATACCCGTCATTGTTGAGAATCAACACGATCGGATTCAGCCCCAGCCGCACCGCCGTCGAAAGCTCCGTCCCCGTCATCTGAAACGCCCCATCCCCCACCAGCACAATCGGCCGCAGTTTCGAATTGGCAATCGCAACCCCAATCGCCGCCGGCACCGCAAATCCCATCGACAGGTAATACGCCGGCGCGATGAATTCCGCCCTCTGGCTCGTGCGGATGCCCACCGCCCCAAACAACCCATCCCCCACATCCGAAACCACGCAGCAATTCTCATCCAGGTTCAGCGACACAATTCGAATCAACTCGCGCATGTTCAGCGGCTGCGTCAGCTCGGATTTTGCAAGCGGTTTGGGCTCATAATGCGGATTGGGATGCTTGAAATGTTTCCGCGGAATCCGCGACCCGGCCAGCCCCTGAAGGAAATCCAGGAATTCCACATCCTCATATTTGTGATACTGCACCCGAATCGATTCGGTCGTCGCCAGGATCACCCGGTTGCGATCCAGGTTCGCCGTGCCGATCCCCATGTTCATGTCGGTGATGAACGTCCCCAGCATCAGCACGCAATCCGCGCTCTCCACATACGCCCGCACCGCCGGCTCGCTGCTCATCGCCCCGCCATACACCCCGATGTACAGCGGATGATTCTCCGGCACAGCGCTCTTGCTCAGCAGATCGGCCGCGATCGGAATGTTCATCCGCTCCGCCATCTTCACCGCCAGATCCGTCAGCCCAAACCGATGCAGCTCCACCCCCGCCAGAATCACCGGCTTCCTGGCCGCGCGAACCATGTTCAAACTTTCTCCCAGCGCCTCGCGCAGCACCTCCGGATCAGACTGCGCCTTGATCGACTCCGGAATCCCCACCGTCGGAATCTCCCGATCCACCATGTCATGTGGCACCTCAATGTAAACCGGCCGCTTGTGCCGCAAACACGCCTCGACGCACCGCGAAATCTCCGCCGCCGCCCGCTCTTCATCCAGCAAAACCGTCGACGCCACCGTCACTTCGTCATAAACCCTTCGCTGCGTCTCAAATGTCTTCACCTTGTGATGCAGCAGCGGATCCTTCTCCCGATCCTTCCGCCCCGGCGCGCCGCTCACCACCACCACCGGCGACTTTTCCGCAAACGCCCCCGCGATTGAATTCAGCACGTTCAATCCCCCCACGCAGTAGGTCACGCACACCAGCCCAATTCCATTGATCCGCGAATACGCATCCGCCGCAAACCCCGCCCCCGGCTCGTGCGTCATCGTGATCGATTTGATCGGCGATTTTTCCAGCCACGCGAACGTCGGCAGCGCAAAATCCCCCGGTACCCCAAAACTGTGCCTCACCCCGCGCCGATGCAGATATTCAAACAAAAACTGCCCCAGCGGCATCCGCGCTGGAAACGGCCGCGCTTCCACCGCCGTCCCACTGCGCCCCGGCCGCCCGTTCCGCTTGTGATTGGTCGCCCCGCTCGCTCCAGCAGCGGTCGTTTTTCGCTTCATAACACTCCTTTGCTGTCTCCCGTGACATCCTGCCCGCTACAAATTATACCATTCCTCAACATCGTCAGTTCATTCCAGCGCTGGAGCAGAAAAATGCCCAACATCAGTTTCATCTCCGCCAACTACGTCGGCCGCGCCCTGAACTATCGCGGCCCCGCCGACTGGATGCCCAACGACGCCGCCACTCTCAAGGCTGCCTCCCCCGATCATTTCGCCTCCATCGCCTTCGACATCGCCGCCGCCGGTTTCGAAGCCATCGACATCTGGACCGCCCACTGCCACTGGCAGCACCACGCCTCCGACGACTACATCGAGATCGTCAAAGGCATCTGCTCCCAGTACGACCTTTCCATCACCAGCTACGCCGGCGGCCTCCATCCTTCCTCCGCGGTCGATCTCGAGGCCCCCTTCAAATTCATGAAGCAACTGGGCGCTCCCATTTTCGCCGGCGGAATGTGGGGCGCCGACCCCGCCGAAATGGCCCCCCACATCCAGAAAATCTGCGACCGGCTGGGCGTGCGCTACGCCCTCGAAAATCACCCCGAAAAATCCCCCCAGGAAATCCTCGCCAAAATCGCCGGCGGCAAATTCCCCCGCATCGGCATCGCCCTCGACACCGGCTGGTGCGGCACCCAGGGAATCGACGCCGTGGAGTGCGCCAAACGCCTCCGCGAAAAACTCTTCATCGTCCACCTCAAGGACATCAAGGCCGCCGGCGCCCACGACACCTGCGCCCTCGGCGACGGCATCGTCCCCATCGAAAAGCTGGTCCGATATCTCCTCGACAGCAAATGGGAAGGCACATTGTGCATCGAGCACGAACCCTACGACCACGATCCCATGCCGGATATCAAAAAAAGCGCGGATAGAGTGAGGCAGTGGTTGAGATGAACATACTACGATGTGCTACAATGAGTCTCTTTGATGGAGCTGTCGAATGATCACAAAACTTACCCGCATTGGTGATTCATGGGGCCTCGTGCTGCATCCAGCGATCCTGGAGCTCTTTAAGATCGACAAGGAAACCGCCTTTGAGATTTCAACTGAGGGAGACCGTTTGCTGATCAGACCAGTTGGCCATCAAATCAGCGATGACGAACTCGATGCCGCCCTCGCCCACATCAACCAAAAGCACGGCACGACTCTCCAGAGACTGGCGGAATGAAGTTGAAATCGCTCGGTTACTGCACAGTACTGAAAAAATGCACAAATGCCGCGACCCAATGAACTGATCACGAAAACCAATCACCGATCAAACGCCCCCCAAATCGCATCCTGCCGCCCATTGTTCGACGGATTAATCACCGTACACCCCGCCAGATCAACCGCGAATTTCCCCCGATCCACCCACACCGCCGACCCATCCCCATAAAGCACGTTCACCCCGCTCTTGTGCCGCGTCTCCACCCGCGCCACCACCGCCGTCAAATCCGCAAAAATCGCCTTGTTCCGAAACCGCCCCAGCCGCGGCAAAGTCAAATCCGGCAGCGGATCATCCGGCAATTCAATCTCCGGCCGGCATCCATACCCCGAATAAGAATGCTTCGTCGGATCGTTCCCCGGCGGCCACGGATTCGCCGCCGTATCAAACTGCGATCGCGCATCATTCTCCGACGGACAGAAAAACACGTTCGGATTCGTCATCAACCGCTCGTTATACAGCCACCCAAACAACACGATCTTCGCCGTCGTGAACGAATACATCATGCTGTTGAACTGCTTGTTCCCCGCCCGATATCCCAGCGGCACCTGGTCCTTGTAATTCCCCGCATAAAAGAAAAACGCCGTATGCACCTGCCGCAAATTGCTCAAACACGCCGCCCGCCGCGCACTCTCCCGCGACTTGGCCAGCGCGGGCAGCAGAATCGCGATCAGAATCGCGATGATCCCGATCACCACCAGCAGCTCGACGAGCGTGAACCCGCGTTGGACATTCCGTTTAGCCATACGATTCCGCACAGGAGATTAATATATCCCCATCCGGAATGGAATGGCCGTCACCGGCCGCCGCTCCACCTGCGGCGGCGGCGCAAGATTCGCCGGCGGATTGCTCACCCGCGTCCCTTCCTTCACGATCCGCCAAATCACCCCCGTCTCCGGGAATGAATGAAACCCGTTTCGCGTCATCAAGCTCGCGCCAAAATCCACGATATAAAGCGCCCGCCCATCCCCCGAAAACGCCAGATCCACCGGCCGCCGCGGCCCCGCCCCAGCCCCCATCGCGGCCGCTTCTTTCTCCTTCGTCCGCGCGCAAAAAAACACCGCCCCGCGCTGCCCTTTCCCATCCATCCGCACCACCTGCCCCCCATGCTCCCTCGTCGGCGCTACAATCCGCAACATCTGCCCCGGCCGCCCAAAATCGACCGTATCCGGCGTGATCTGCACCTGGGCGCGCCCGCTCAACGGCGCGACATCACTCTCCACATCCCTCAATTGCCCTTCATGATCGACCGTCGAAATTCTTTCCCCGTGCCAGATGAACAGCCGCCCGTCGTGCCATTGCAGCTCCTTCACCGGCGTCCGCACCTTGTCGGTCATGATGTCGATCTGCCCCCCCGGCGCAATCCGCAAAATCCGCGGCGCTCGCGATTCATCCCCGGGCGCTGCCCCCGATTCCGCCACATACAAATTCCCCACGTGATCGAAGCTAATGCTGCTTGGGTAGTTCAACAGGCTGACCACAACTTCAGCGCGATAGCCGGCAGGTACAAAGACCTCCGCCACGCTCGGCGAGGGAACCGTCGAAGGCGCCCGCTCCAGCGGCAGCGGCGGCAACTGTTCCTCGGCCATGGAACATCCGCCCATCAGCGCGACCAGCAAAATCAGCGGCACAACCCGGCTGCATCGGAAGGGCACACACACCTCCCGCCCCATCAGGCGGCCACGGCGGCCTGCGCCATGTAATGACACGAGTCCGCGCAGCGCTGACAGGCATCAGCGCACAGTTGCAGTTGATCACTCTGCCCAAAACGCTCGCAGGACTGCTTGCAATGCTCGCACACCTGCGCGCACACAGCGCACGTGTACGGATGCAGATCCGAAACCCGCAGCATGAAGTTCGCGCTGGTCTGGCACATCTCAGCGCAATCCATCAGCAGCCGCAGGTGCGTCGCTTCCGCCATTTCTCCCCCGCGCGCAAAACAGTGCGTCAGCGTCAGCATGCAGATGCGCTGGCAGTCGCGGCAGTTCTGAATGCATTGTTGCATGTCGTCTGATGTCATCTCGTGTTCCATGGCTGGCCTCCGTGCTGCGAAACCATCAGCATACCGGCATCCCGCGCTTTTGGGATGTTCAAAATGCCCCCGCGACGAACATTCTAAAAAATTGCCCGCCCGCCCGTTTCACGCCGGCAGCTCACCCGTGAGCCGCATCGCCACGATGTTGAGCAGTTGCCCGGGATCGACGGGTTTTATGAGCAATGGCGGAAGGTCGCGGTTGGGCAGCCGCTGCATCGACTTCTGAATCTGGTCCGGCGGCAGCCCCGACAAAAGAATCACCGGAAAATCCTGTTTATTTTTTTGCAGGTAGGTCAGCACTCCAAACCCATCCGTCCCCGGCATTTGCAGATCGAGCAGCAAAAGGTCGGGAGCCTGCCGCTTCAGATAAAGAATCGCCGCCTCCCCGTCGTCCGCCTCATCAACGTGATATCCGGCCTGTCGCAGCAGTTGTGCCAGTGCTTCGCGCTCGATGGCAGAATCGTCCGCCAGCAGGACCCGCGCCTCCAGCCGCTCGGCCGGGCCCGATTGATCTTCCATGAAATTCAATTATCGACACGCCACAAAAAAATGACAACCTTGAAAATCACCAATTCTCCCTCCGCGCCTATCATTTGTGCATGATACAAGTCATCCCCTCCAGCTCCCGCCATCACGCCGACCACGGCTGGCTCTCGACCTACTGGCACTTTTCCTTCAGCGAATATTACGACCCCAACAACATGAACTGGGGCGCGCTGCGCGTCTTCAACGACGATGTCATCAAGGGCGGCGGCGGCTTTGGCGCCCATCCCCACCGCGACATGGAAATCATCACCTACGTCCTCGAAGGCCAGCTCGAGCACCAGGACAACCTCGGTAACAAGGGCGTCATTCACCCCGGCGAGGTACAGGTCATGTCGGCCGGCAAGGGGATCGTGCATGCCGAATATAACCACTCCCAGACCACACCCGTCCACCTCCTCCAACTCTGGATCATTCCCCGCACCCGCGGCCAAAAACCCCGCTGGGAACAACGCCAATTCTCCCCCACCCAGCGCGACGGCAAGCTCCTCCCCGTCGTCTCCTCCGGAAACGTCCCCGACACTCTCCACATCGATCAAGATGCGGTCATCTACATCGGCTCCCTCCAACCAGGCCAGGAAATCACCCAACCCCTCACCCCCAACCGCAAAGGCTACCTCTTCCTCATCTCCGGCCAAATCTCTCTCAACGCCCAAACCCTCTCCCCCGGCGACCAGGCCCGCATCGCCGATCAAACCTCCCTCCGCCTCCTCCCCACCCTCCCCACCGAACTAATCTACCTCGACCTCCCCGACCTCTAACCCCCACCCCCCCATCCCCCTCCCTCCTCCTCCTACTCTTTCTCTTAACCCTGCTCTTACTCCTCTTCTAAATCCTCATCCTCATCCTAATCCTCCTCTTCCCCATTAAGCGGGACAGTCCTCCTTAGCAATCCTCATCCTCATCCTGATCCTCCTCTTGCTACCGCGCACTACCCCGCACTAAGCCGGACGGTTCTTCTTAGCAATAACACGATATTTATCGCCGCCCACCATATAACCTAATATTTCCCAAATATTCCTATTGACATACCCCCTACCCCTGCTACCATCCTATTGCCCAGCGCTCCGGGACTCCCGCCAGCGTGTTGGGCATCCAAAGGGTGGGAAACCTCCTCCTCGTAGGGTGGGGCTCGCCCCACCGGTGGGTCGGGCTCTCCTGCCCGACATTCGGCCGCCC
>DASYUA010000036.1:0-3063 GCA_036001665.1 Tepidisphaeraceae bacterium | reverse complement strand
GTAGAAGGAACTGGTGACATTGGTGTGATCGACGACATAGTCGATGACGCCATCGGGCTGGTCGCCGATGACTTCGCCCCAACCGGGATTTAATTTGCCAGCGCTGTCGAACTGGATGTTGTCCTGCTTGACGAAATCGCCGGCGAATTCGACGGCGAACTGGCTGCAATTGTTGAGGAGGACGGGCATGGCTTTGGCCATGGCATCGCTGGTGACGGGCTTGGTGATGCGGGGATTGCACTGGAAACGGGCGACGGCACCGTTGATGACGGCATTGTTGGACGGGGGATTGGACGCGGTGTTGACTTCATAGACCAGCGGCTGCCACCAAGTGCTATTGGGGCCATCGGTGGGAGCATTGGTGGGAACGTTGCGGACTTCGGCGACATCCTGGCGCAGGGTTTCGAGGGATGCGCCGAGGAGGTCGTAGCGGGAATTGTGGAGGGTGTAGCTTGGATTTCCGGTGGAACTGGAACCGAAGCGCAGCGGGGTGAGGTTTGCGGGGCCGCCGCTTGGATAGAAACGATTGATGTAGTTGTCCGTGCCCGGACCCGACGGGTCGCGCATGAGCAGGGCGATTCGGCCGAGGACCCATTGGCCGGCGAGAGAGTTGGAAATGTTGCCGGCGATGGGCTCGCCGGGGGCGTAGTAGCTGCCGGAGGTGGGGAGATTCACGTGCTCGTAGAAGATGAACGCATCCTGGCTGGTGACGGAGCTGGAGTAGGAGCCATCGTTGGCGGTGTGGCGGTGGAAGAGGCCGCGGGCGGGGAAGCCGATGACATCGACGCGGTGGTTGCGGTTGTTGTAGATGCTCAGGGGGGTGAGTTCGCCGTTGACCGTGGCTTCGCCTTCGTTGCCGTTGCCGTTGAGGTCCTGGGTGAGCGGGTCGCCGTCGCGGTCGGCGGAGCGCTCGGCCTCGTTGCTGAATGCGCCCAGGTTGGAGGAGACGCCGGAGCGGATGATGAAGAGGGGGGCATCCTTGACGAGGCGATTCATGTCGTCGTGGAAGATGTTCTGGACGGAGCGGTTGGAGCGGGCGAGATCGCCGACGGCCTGGCCGATGCCGACGGTGTCGGAGCTCATTTTGAAGACCTGATGAACGCCGACCATGAGGATGACCACCATGGCGATGGAGATCATGAGCTCGATAATGGTGAAGGCGGGGAGGAATTTGCGATTTGCGATTTGCGATTTGCGATTTGCGGAAAGACGGTGCGCAGTGCCCACCCTACGGTCGGAGGGGAGACAAGGGCGAGGATGGATGGGTTGAGTGGGCATTATTTGAGTCGGATGAAGGTGGTGTAAACGGCGATGTCCTGGGCGAAGCCGGAGGTGGTGTAGTCGTTGCTCCGGGGGTCGTTGAAGCCTTTGCCGATGATGAAGACGCTTGCCGGCTGGGATCCGCCACTGGGTTTGTGATCTGTGTAATTGGGGGGCGAAACGGTTGTGCCATGTTGACTGGAGCGCAGCGGCAGATTCTCTTCAGGGCTCTGCATGTCGTGGCCGGGCATCAGTTCCCAGGCTTGTGAATTGCCGTTGGTTCCGTCCAGGTCGGTGCGGCGGCTGCCGATGCGGTAGATGCGGCCATTGGCGTAGCCTGGGTCGAACACCGGCGTGTTATTGTCATCAGTTGCCACACCATCATCGCCCACCACAACGAAACATCCTTCGGCCAAAGCGCCATCCCTGATGGCGGTCGAGAACGCGTCGGGAGCATAGAACTCGATGATGTCCGGGACGCCGGGCAGGCCGCCGTCGCTGAGGATGGCGGGGAGAAATCGGGGCTCGATGGTGGCGAGATTGAACTGGGGATTAGTGCCGGAAGGGGGACGTTCCAGATCGAGTGAGGTGTAGGTGCCGTAATTGCGCGCCTGGAGGGCGAAGATGATGACCTGGGCGAAATTGTCGCCGGGATTGCGCTTGTAGAGGGCGGTCCAGGCGAAGCGGGGATCCTGAGGGAGGATGAAGCTGCCGCGGACTTTTTCCCAGAGGTAAAAATCGTCGCCGATGACACCCGCGGCATTGCACGTTTCGGAGAGGCGGAGGAATCGGGGATAGATGATCGTGCCAGGGGGGGTGAGATGGCCGGTGGGCGGGAGGTCCTGCTGGGTGAGGGTTTGCTCCAGGGAGCGGGTGGCGGATTGGACGAGGGTGGAGGCGGTGGATTCTTCGACGTTGGTCTGGGTCTGCTGGATGGCGACGGGGAACATGCCGGCCAGCATGATGAAGCCGATGCCCAGGAGGATGACGGCGAACATCACTTCGGTGAAGGTGAAGCCGCGGCGGGCGCGGAAGCAGAGTGGCCGCAGATGACGCAGATTTGCGCAGATCAGAGAAAGATGGAAATTGCCTTGCGTCATCTCATTCGCCTCGAATCAGGGTGCCGTTGTAGCGATTGATCATGAGGGGGACGGAATTCTGGTCGATCCATTCCTCTTCCTTTGATTCAGCGCCGGAGTAGCCGGAGAGGCTGGAGCTGGGGCCGTTGGCAAAGCCGCTGCCGCCGATCTGGGTGTCGGCATCGGTGAAGTCCTGGCTCTTGAAGGATTCGGCGTTGAAGACGACCAGGCCGAAGGCGGATTGGGGAGGAGGAGTGCCGGCCGCGCCGCCGCCGGGGACGAGATCGACATTGGGCGCGGGGCCGGAGGAATTGAGCATGATCAGTTTGCCCATTTCGCTCCAGACAGCGCTTCCGGCGGTTGGGCCGGGATTGGCGAGGCGGAAGCCATAGGTGCGGCAGGCGAGCTGGCCGTGGCCGTCGAAGAGGATGACGCCGCCGTATTGGATGGTTTTGGGATTGTTGGGATCGTCGGTGTTGAAGCCGATGTAGCCGTCATCCTGGCGGGGGCCGCCGGCCGGAGGGACGGTGGCGTTGTCGATGGTCTGGAGAGCGAGGCCGAGGGTGAGGGGGACGGATTCGTGGTCGCGGACGAGGTCGAGATAGACATCGACGAGGGGGCTGTCGCCGGACTGCGAGTCGGTGCCCCGCACGAGGACGATTTGGATGCGCTTGGTGGCGGAATCGGTATAGAACATGATGCCGCAGTCGCGCTGGAGGCCGAT
>DASYUA010000035.1:0-2550 GCA_036001665.1 Tepidisphaeraceae bacterium | reverse complement strand
GTGAAACTGGGCCGTTTTGGCCCAGAGGTTCGCGGAGCGAACCCTACGCTGGTTCCTTAAGATCTGTGTACGTTTCAGAAAGGTATTTGTTCGGGTAAATCGAACATTATTTTATGATTTTTGTTGAGATATTTTGTGGCGGGAAACTAGCTGCGTCCCCCGTTCCACTATCATGCCGCCCCGGTCCGCTGCAGTGTTTGATTATGCGATTGGCGGGACCGCCGCAGACGCAGAGCCACAATGCTGACGGTTAGGAGAGCCGTGTTGATGAGCAGGATGCGCAACACCACGCCAATCATGAACACGAAGTCCTGATCCGGCTGACCATCCCACCCGGGCTTGCGCATCTCGGATTGAATCCATCGAACGTCGAGGACAACAACGGCTATCGCGACGAGGGCATGGCCCAAGATGATCCCGGGCACGCGAAGAAGATACGCCGCAACGAATGCGATCCCGACGAAGAGCAACCACGGCCAGACGCCGTAGGAGATCAGCTGCGAGAATGCCCAATAGATAATGCCCAACCGAACGGCTCCAGTCGCATAACTAGATATTCAACTGCACACGCGCCAATTAACGGGGATTGGCTGCGCGTGCTGCAAGTGTAGAAATGATACCAACGCATCGCGAATTCCGCTCATTAATAGAATTCCGAAACCCCGCCCGCTGCCCGGAGTGCGCCGAATTCGTCACGAACGGTGGCGGGAGCATCGCAAGAGCGCGGGGCGGGGGCATTTGTATCAGGGCTGGAGGAGGGGAGGAAGCGGATCGGGGTGGGTGAAGGGGATGGTGGGGAGGCTGGTGTAGGAAAACGCGATAAGTCCAATTGTTGTTTGAAAATTGGACTTATCCCCTTTTTAATTGGACTTATCCCCTTTTTTAGCAATCCACTTTTTAGCAATTTTAATGAATCGCGATGACGGCGAGGACCTGGGCGCAGAGGATGGGGACAAGAGTAGCCAGGGGAGCGACAGCGGCATAGGTGACGGCCGGGGTGTCGCTTTTGGACATCTCGTCTGCGAAGAGGAGGGAGGGGGAGTTGGTCATTGCGCCGGCAACCCAGCCGCTGAGGGTGATGAAGTTCATTTTCAGAAAGAGGCGGCAGAAGCAGCCGACGACGAAGACGGGGAGGAGGGTGACGGCGACGCCGGCGAAGAGGAGGGCGAGGCCGGAGCCCTGGAAGGCGCGCTCGACGAAGTGATCGCCGGCCTGGAAGCCGACGCAGGCGAGGAAGACGGCCAGGCCGAAATCGCGGAAGAGCTGGTTGGCGGCGGCGGGCATGTACCAGACGACGGAGCCGATGTTGCCGAGCTGGGAGAGGGCGATGGCGGCGAGGAGGGGGCCGCCGGCGAGGCCAATGCGCAGGGTGGCGTTCATGCCGGGGATGGCCAGGGGGATGGAGCCGACGACGACGCCGAGGACGATGCCGAGAAAAATGGGGATGAGTTGGGGGCGGTTGAGAGATTCCAGCGAGTTGCCCAGTTCGGCCTCGACGAGCTTGAGTCCGGCCTGTGGGCCGACGGCGATGACGCGGTCGGCGAAGACGAGGCGCAGGGATGCGGTGGGGACCAGATCGACGCCAGAGCGGGTGACGCGGGCGATGGTGACGCCGGCGCGGCGGGTGAGGTCGAGCTCGCGCAAGGTGCGGCGGAGGACCCTGGGGTGGGTGACCACCAGTTCCTTGCGCTGAATGTCGCCGGCGACCTCGCCGAGATTCACGGCACTTTTTCGGCCCATGGCGGAGACCACTTGGTGGAGCCGATCGCGCGGGCCGACTGCGCGATAGATATCGCCGACCTGCACGAGCGTCTGGGCGGTTGGCACGGTCATCACATTGTCGCGGAGCATGCGGCTGAGAACGATGCCATGGTCGCGGAGGAACGGATGATCGCGAAGAGGGATTCCGGCGTGGGCGGGCTGGGTCACTTCAAAATCGACGACCTCAATGGGCGGGCGGCGGATTTCCTCGGCGGCGGCGAGGGCTTTTCGCTCATCCTCGACGCGGACGGCGAAAACTTTTCGCAGGGCGAGGATGACCAGCACGGGGCCGATGACGCCAAAGGGGTAGGTGATGGTGTAGGCAAGGCCCGACTGGCCGGCGGCTTCCTCGCCGCTAGCGGAGCCCATCGCGAGGGGAGCGTGGCGGAGCGCTTCCTGTGCGGCGGCGAGGCCGGGAGTGGTGGTGAAAGCGCCGGCGTAGAGGCCGGGGGCGGTGGCGCGGGGCAGGGCCTTGCCGACGGCCCAGGCCATGACAGCGCCGAGGACGAGAGTGACGACGGAGAGAATATTGAGGCGGAGGCCTTGGGCGCGGAGGGAGGAGACGAAGCCGGGACCGACCTGGAGGCCGATGGTGTACATGAAAAGGATCAGAGCGAAGTCGCGGAGGAATTGAAGGACTTTGGCATCGACGGTGAGTCCGAGCTGGCCGAAAATCAGGGCGGAGAAGAGGACACCGGCGACGCCGAGGCGGACGCCGCGGATGCGGATTGCGCCGAGGGAGAGGCCGATGGATACGGCGAGGGCGAGGGTGGCGAGGCCGGCGGGGAC
>DASYUA010000034.1:0-26064 GCA_036001665.1 Tepidisphaeraceae bacterium | reverse complement strand
GAAGGGCGGGGCGATTGGACTCGAGGGGGCAGGGGTGTCCCCCTTCTGGTTCTCCCCCTTCTGGTTCACCCTTGTGGTTTTAGATGAAGTGTCTCCTGGGCCGCCGAATCAGCCCCATTCCCGCGGCCGCGAACACAACCATGGCAGTTGCCGGCTCCGGCACCGGGATGCACGTATGTTCAAACGATCCCGACATCGACATCCCGGCCGGGGAATCGGTCACAAAATGCAGGCTCACGTCGGTCGGACAGAAATCGACCAAATAGGTTCCGGTGTCCACGGGGTTGCCAATTAACGGCAGAACCGGAAACGTCATCGGCGGGCTGAGGGCTGTCCCACCTCCCGGCAGGAGCCAGTCAAATTGGATGGATACCGAGGTGAGCCCGGGAAAGCCGTTGCTCTCGGCAGCCCCAAAAAAGCGGAGGTTCTTGTGATCGGGTGCTGGCGGAATCAGGTTTGTATAAAGAAGCGTGACCCCGTCGGGCCCGGGAGGAACAGGCGTAAATACGGGCTCCACCTCGGCTTGGGCAAGGTGAGAGAGAGCCAAAACCAGAACCATGGCCCCAATGAGATGCGCAGCCGCCTTCATGCCCTGCTCCTTCCCCGCCCGGAGTAACTATGTGCCAATAATTGATAAAAACAAAATAAAATGGCGGATTTTTGGTGGCAATCCGGACAAATCCCAACCTATAGCGGACAGAGGGTGCGGGATTTCATTGAGGGGAGCAGGGGACTGGCGAGGGGGATGGGGAAGGAGGCGGAATGGAGCGTTCATTGGGCAAAGGGAATCGTCCACTTGACGGAGTGGGACTGGCAAAAGGCAAAACGGAACGTTCATTAGGCGAATTGGAGCGGGGATTAGGCGAAATGGATGACCGGCGGGGCAATTGGACTCGGGGATTTTACAAGTGCACGGAGTCCGCAACGGAATGGACAACTTGGATTGCGCAGTTCCCCGATTTTGGATGCGAACTGCTCCATTCCGGAGGACACTGGTGATTTTGTCCAGTTTCCTCAGCACCTCCCAAAAGCAGGAATGACCCCTCACTTCCCACTGGTTGCCGCTCAGGTTAATCACCAGTTACCCTCTTCTTGGCATGCCCGACTCTGCCACGATCATTCGCGACGGCGGCAGCACTCACCGGATCCAGATTCCTAATCGCGATTGGATGTTGCTCTCGGGTCCGGGGTTCGCTGAAGGACCCGCATTCATAAGCGCCTTTGGCGTGTTTGAAGACTTTGCGGTGGCCGGCGGAATCCCAAAAGGGTCGGTGGTACACCGTGCCGGCAATACGCTTCACGTTGCGGCATCCACATTGTTGGCCGGAATCAAGCGCGATCTCGAACTTTTGCGATATGACTATTCGTACAAGATCGCGGACGAACCGAGGCAGTACGGTGGCGGCCAAAGCATCGGGGTCGGTAGACGCAGAGGAATTTTATCCTTGCGGCCGAAGGGATACTGCTCGATCAAACTACCGGACAGAAGCTTGAAGCCACCTCCGACTGCGGAGGTTATTGATTTAAGGGCGATGGATACCATAGCAACAGATTCCGGCCTGTTGAAAGTGTACCGACGCAGGGCCGAGATCCATTGGCCCGAACTCCTGCCGCCGCTTCTTGAGTTCCTCGTGAAGCGATTGGATCGTACGCTCATCCGCGAACACATTGATCGAGGTGGATAATCCCCGTAAGGAATCTGAAAAGAACAACTTGATTCCCTAAAACTCCGTCCCCGTGATGCCTGTCTCGAAGGCCAGGTTGCCGTTGACGATTGCCTGGACGTTGCGGTGGATGCTGGGGTGGCGTTCGCGGATTTTTTGGGGGAGGATTGTGTTTTTACGCCGGGGAGCTTTGTCATGAGAGCGGCGCTGATCCTGGGCTGGGTGTTGCTTTGCGTCGCGGCCGGGGAGGCGCTGGGCGCTGAGGAAGGGCGGTGCCAGGTGCAGGTGATTCTGTTCGTGCCCGCGGATGTGATGCCGCCGAAGGCGTATCAGGGGCGGATCGATCAGATCGTCGATTACACCGAATCGTTCCTGGAGCGGGAAATCAAGCGATGGGGCCATGAGAAGCTGGTGATGCCGTTTCGCCGTGCCGGCGATGGACATGTCGAGGTGATGATGCTGCGAGGCAAGGAGAAGGCTTCTCAATACAAGCCGGTGCCGGTGCGCGCTGAAGTGATGGATGCGCTGCGGATGCAGAACAAACTCGACGGCCCGCGACAGATCTGGTGGATCATGGTGTACGTGGGCGAGCCGCCGGCGAAATTTGCGGGATTTCTGGGGGGCTTTGGGGAGCGGATCGGCGGCTGGTCGGTGTGCAATTTCGACACCACGCCGGGCCGGATCGATCCGGCAGCGCTGTTGGGCTCGGATTTTCTGGAGAAGCTGATGCTCAAGGGGATGATTCACGAGCTGGGGCACGCATTTGGGCTTCCGCACATCGGGCCGCTGGAGCGTGATCGGGCCGGCAACACGCTGATGGGCCCGACGCACTTTAACTATCGGCGCGTGAAGGGGGACGGGGAGGATCGGGTGTATCTGAGCGGGGCGGAGGCGGCGATATTTTCGATGCATCCGGCGTTTGGGGGCGCGCGCGATGATCGAAAAGAGCTGCCGAAGGTCCAGGTGCAGGACATGAAGTACGCGGCGGATGCGCGGAAGAAGAGGATTGTGGTGAGCGGGCGGGTGGCGGGATCGGGGCGCGCGGTTTACGCGCTGGTGGCCGATGAATCGGATGCGAGGCCGGGGGAGTACTGGACAAAGACGTACGTGGGCAAGGTCGGCGCGGACGGGGTTTTTGAAGTGATCATTTCAGAACCGTCGGAGTCGGACGGGACGCTCAAGGTGTGGTTTGTGTTTGAGGGTGGGGTGCAGACGGGGGATGGGAGAGTCCGCGGCCGCGAAGGAGGGATTCCCAAGGTGTACAGTTACCGCGGGCAACAGTGGACGTTCAAATGAATGCGGGACGGCGAGCGATGAGGGATCAAAATTCGGTGCTGGCGATGCCGGCTTCGAAGGCCAGGTTGCCGTTGACGATTCCCTGGTCGTTGGGGTGGTGGAGGTGCGGGAGATTTTAGCCGTCGGCCAACGTCGAACTTCCAACGCTCAATGTCCAACGTTCAAAGAAGGGGCTGGGGAGCAGCGGGAAGAGGAGGGAGATTACGAGGAGGATGAGGATTGGGAAGAGGACCAAGAGCAGGATGAGGATTAGGAGTAAGAGGAGGGGGGAGAGGAGGAGGGGGGGAGAGGAGGAGGGGAGGCGCTCAAGTGGATTTGGTGGGGGTATTCTCGGCGATGTGGCTGTAGCCTTCGACGTGGCGGAGGAGGTCGATTAATTCTCCTACTTGTTTGGCGGTGGTTTCGAGGGTTTGTTGTTGCTTGAGTCCTTCTTCGAGGAGGGAAGCGGCGGCGGTGATGGAATCGAAGCCGTAGAGGCCGCCGGAGCCTTTGAGGCGGTGGGCGAGTTGGCGGAGGAGGTCGAGGTTTTGTTCCTGGAGGAGGTTTTTGAGGCGGGTGACTTCGGCCGGGAGTTCGCCGACGAAGGCGGGCATGAACATGCGCACGGCATCGTCGTTCACGTCGCTCTTGAGGATGGGGAGGGCGGGGGTTTGGCGGAGGAAGCGGGAGGCCATTTCGAGGAGCTGGGGTTTGCGGGCGGGTTTGCTGAGGTAGTCGGTGCAGCCGCTCATCAGGCATTTTTCGCGGTCGGTGGCCATGGCGTGGGCGGTGAGGGCGACGATGGGGCCGGTGTAGCCCTTGCTGCGGAGCTTGGCGGAGGCGGCGTAGCCATCCATCTCGGGCATTTGCATGTCCATGAAAATGAGGTCGAAGGGGGTATTGGCGCTGAGGGCGGCCAGGGCTTTTTCGACGGCGATGAGGCCGTTTTCGGCGAGGGTGACATCAGCGCCGGCCTGGCGGAGGTAATAGGAAAGGAGGTCGCGGTTTTCGGGGCCATCATCGACAAGGAGGATTCGGCCGCGAAGGCGATGGGGGGCCTGATCGTGATGTGTGGATTCGGAGTCCTCCATGGACTCGGTGCAGCGCTCGATGAGGGGGATGCCGGCGAGGCTGCCGGTGGGGATGCGTGCCGTGAACTGGCTGCCGCGGCCGACAGCGCTTTCGACGGTGAGTTCGCCGCCGAGCATTTCGGCGAAGCGTTTGCTGATCCAGAGACCCAGGCCGGTGCCGCCGAAGCGGCGGGTTGTGGAGCTGTCGGCCTGCGCGAAGGGCTTGAAGAGTCGGGTGAGCTGGGCGGGGGACATGCCGATGCCGCTGTCAGTCACTTCGAAGCACAGATGAGGATCGGGGGTGTCAGCGCCGGTGAGCCTGATGACGAGGCGGACCCAGCCGGCCTCGGTAAATTTGATGGCATTGCCGATGAGGTTGATGAGAATCTGCCGCAATCTGGTGGGATCGCTCTGGATCTGCTGGGGGGTGGACCCGTCGATCTTCATTTCCAGCTTCAGGTGCTTTTCGCCGGCCTTGACGCGCATGACGGAGGTGAGGTCGCAGATGATGCGGCAGGGGGAACAATTGATTTTTTCGGCGACCATTTCGCCGGCCTCGATCTTGGAGAGATCGAGGATGTCGTTGATGACGGTGAGGAGGTGTTCGGCGTTGCGACGGATGGTGTTGACGCAGTCGAGGCGGTCGCTGGGCTGCTGATCGGGCTCGAGCATGCGGTCGGCGTAGCCGAGGACGGCGGCCATGGGGGTGCGGATTTCGTGGCTCATGTTGGCGAGGAAATCGCTCTTGGCGCGGTTGGCGGATTCGGCGGCGTTTTTTGCGTGCTGCAACTCGGTTTCGTTTTTCACGAGGGCTTCGTTGGCCGCCTTGAGCTGTTCGGTTCGTTTTTCGACGCGCTGTTCGAGCTCTTCGTGGGCGCTGCGGAGGGAATTCTGGCCCCGCTCGATCTCGCCGAGCATCTGATTGAAGGCGTCGGTGAGCAGGCCGACTTCATCCTGGCTTTTTTTGACAGCGCGGCAGGAGTAATCTTTTTTCTCGGCGATGAGGCGGGCGACATCGGCGAGGGCGAGGATGGGCTCGGCGATGGGCTTGCGCAGGTGGGGAGAAACGGCGAAAGTGGCGGCCATGGTGAAGAGGAGGACCAGGCCGAGGATGGCGGCGTGCATGGCGACTTCGCTGTAGATTTTTCCAAAGTCAGCGCGGAGATAAATGGTGCCGATGCGTTTCTGGTTCATCTCGACGGGATGAGAGAGTTCGAGGTAGTCGGAGGTGAAATGGGGGCCATCGGCGGGTGGCTGGGCGGCAAAATCTTTTGCAGCGTGGTCGCGCATGTAGTTGCCGAAGCGGTTTTGATTTTTGTCGTAGAGGCAGGCGGCGAGGATGTGGGGATTGGCCTGGAGTGCGGAGAGGGTGCGGGTAACTTCTTCGGAATCTTCGTCGCGGTGAAAGGAGAGGGCTGCGGTGGTGTTGCGGCCGAGGAGGTCGGCGAGGACGGTCATTTCCTGGACCATGGCGCGGCGGGAGGTGAGCAGTTGCGCGGCGATCATGGCGATGCCGGCGACGAGGAGGACGGCGGTGCAGGTCAACAGGATGATGACGGTCAGCTTGCGCTTGATCTGCATGTTCCTGAGCCAGGGCATTTTATTCGCGCCCCTTTCGCGGATCGGAGCCGACGATTCTGGCCCGCTTGAGCAACTGGGAGCCGATTTTCAGACCTTTGCGCTGGGCGGCATCGGGGTTGACCTCGAAGCGGATTTTGGCGTTGTCGATGTAGAAATTGATGATGCCGCCGCGCTGGGCGAATTCGTCGATTTCGCCGACGGTGACGGCGGCGGTGTCGATTGAGCCCGAGAGTATCTCGCTCAGCCGGGATTTTTCGGATTTGCTGATGAAGAGGAGGTGGCAGGATTTGAGGTCGTCGAGCTCGCGCGAGCGCCTGACCACCAGGGGGCGGCCGTGGATGGATTCATCGTGGAAAGTGGATTCGAGGGCGTCGCCAAATGGGTCGTCGCCGAGGACGCCGACGATGATGGGTGAATCGGGTTTGGCGAAAGCGGCCGCGGGCCATTCGACGAACTGGGCGAAATTCAGGAGGCAGGCGGCCTTGATCTGGTATTCCCTGGAGGCGGCGGCGTGGGCGCGGGATTGTTGGGGGCCGAGCATGACCCAGCCGACGGTGAGAATCAAAAGCCAGCGGACCGGGGTGGCCGGGAAAGGGAGTTGGGGGATGTTGGATTTCAAGGTCATCAGGTTATCCATCTCCCTACCAACGGAACGTCAACGTGGCGAACACGCCGCGCTCGATTTCGTGCCGGTTGGCGCTGGCGCCGAACTCCAGATGCTGGTTGTCGAAAAGGTTTTGGCCGACGATGGCCAGCTCGAATTGTTGCGTCGGCCGCCAGGCGAGGCGCACATCAAACGCGGTGTAAGCGGGGACGTTCTGACTGGCAAGCTCGCTGACATAGCGGAGGGTGCAGTCGAGGTCGAGGTGGTGCGGGAGATCCATGGAGGATCGAAGGTAAAACTGGTGCTCGGGATCGTTGCCCTCGGAGGCGATGGTTGTGGTGTCGGTGCTTCCGGGATCGGTTTGCAACTGGACCTGGAGGTAGGTGTAGGCGGCGCGAAACACCCACCAGTCGGCCGGTTTTAAGGTGGCGCCCAGCTCGAGGCCGTAGGTCTGGCCGTTGGCCTGGTTCTCTATAGTGTATTGCGTGCCATTGACCTCCAGACTGCGGAGGTTGTCGTAGTTGTTGTAGAAGGTAGCGAGGTCGAGGGCCAGGAGCTTGGAGGGCTGGATGCGATATCCGAGCTCGTAGGCGATGACGTTCTCAGACTCAAAGTTTTTGTTGCCCAACAGGGAGACGGTGGGCGCGATGATCTGGAGATCCCGTTCCAGACGGGTGGGAGTGCGGACGGCGCGGGAAATGGCGGCCCAGGCGGCCTGGCGCGGGTCGATCATCCAGAGCAATCGAGCGTTGGGCTGGATCTCAAAGCCGGTGAACTCGTTTTGTTCGAACTTGGCGCCGATGGTCAGGCGCAGCTTGTCGGGGACCAACTGAATTTCATCCTGCACGAAGGCGCTGAACAGTTGCTGGGTCTGGTGATCGGGGACGAACACGATGGCGGCGCTGTTGGTGACATCGTCGGCAGAGACGCGATAGCCGAGGCCGAAAGTGAAGTCGTGGCGGGCACCAAGAGGAATGTGGTACTGGAAATCGATGTCAAACGTGTCGCGGTCTTCTCCGAATGTCTGGGGAATGTCGCGCTGGGTTCGGTCGTAGTACATTTGCACGGTTACGTCTCCACCGTGCTCCAGCTTATGCCGCCAGCGGCCGAGGATGTTGCCCCCGGCGAGGTCGGTGTCGTCGGTGGTGAGATTGTTGCGGTTGCCCTGATAGATGTCACCCTGGAGCGTGTAGTGGTTTTGGGTTGACGGCCGCCAATCGATGCGAAAGCCGGTCTGGGTCTTGAGGAAATCGTCGCCGCCGTCTGCGCCGGTGCTCAGGACAGTTTCGTCGCGCTCGAAATGTTTGGCATAGACGCGGGCGAAGGCGTTGTCGGCAATTTTCCAGCCGTAGCGCGCGCCGATGAAGTCGCGCTGTTCGGTTCCGACGCCGCCCCTGACGAACAGGCCCTGAGTGTCGGCGGCGTCCTTGGTGATGATATTGATGACGCCGTTGACGGCGTTAGCGCCCCAGAGTGCGCCGGCCGGCCCGCGGATGACTTCGATGCGGTCGATGTCCTCTATGAGCGTATCCTGGACATCCCAGAAGACGCCGGAATACAGAGGGGTGTAAACGCTGCGGCCATCCATCAGGACGAGCAGTTTGTTTGCCGTGCTGCTGTTGAAACCGCGCGCTGAGATGGCCCAGGTGCTGTTGTCGATCTGGGCGACTTCCAAACCCGGGGCCATGCGCAGGGTCTCGGGGATGCTCAGTGCGCCGGAGCGGCGGATATCCTCCTGGGTGATGACGCTGACGGCCGAGGGAGATTGGCCGACGGTGCTTTCGCGCCTGGAGACGGAGGTGACCTCGACTTGCATCAGCTCGATATCCATGAGCTCGTCGAGGGACATTTTTTTGTAGGGTGAGGGGGCTTTTTCGGGGGCGGACGTTTGCTGGGAGGTGGGAGGGGATTGGGGAGTCTGGGCGCGGACTTCGAGGGCTGCGGCGTTGATCAGGAGGGCGCTGAAAGCGGAGAGAAGTCTTGCTGGATTTCGAATTGACGGATGGAGTGGCTTGCTTCGACGCCTTCCAGTCACTTTGGGAAAGCGATTCAGGATGAGCAAGCTCATGGTGGTCTCCTTCTTCGCCGAAGCCGGGTTTGGCGGAGATTTGAGCAAGGGCTCGGACCTTGGCCTGGGTAATGGGCCAAACGCACTTGTTAGGGCGTGCGATTGTGCGTCCCGCAGTTCGTCGGTTAACCACTTGTATGCACTTGACGTAAAAACGGAGTGAGATTGGGGGGAACGATAATGAGGGGGTTTGCAGGACAGGAAACGGGGGAGGCGAAGGATGTTTTTGTGTGGTCGGGTTGTGGGCGAAATGATGGTGGTTGCTGAATGCGAGGGTTGATGGCAAGAGGATGCCAAAGGACGGAGATTGTGAGCAGGGACGGGGGGAGGAGCAGGATGAAGAGGAAGCTTGGGATTGGGAAGAGGACCAAGAGCAAGATGAGGATTAGGAGCAGGAGGAGGATTGGAGCGCGGAGGTCGAGGCGGGTTGGTTGGGGGGAGTGCGGGCTTGTGTGGGGGGATTGATCGACTAACATCGGCGGGCATGAAGCGTTTATTGCCGGCGGGGTTGTTGTTGCTGGTGATGGGGGGCGCGGTGTGGGGAGAAACTGCGCCGCCGGGGTTTGATCCGGCGAGGCATATGAGGGTTTCGGAGATCAGGCCGGGAATGAAGGGGTATGGGTTGTCGGTGTTTCGGGGGACGAAGATCGAGCGGTTTGATGTGGAGGTCATTTCGATCCTGCGGAATTTTAATCCGAAGCTGCACGTGATACTGGTTCGGTTGAAGGGGCAGAACCTGGAGCACACGGGGGGGGTGGCGGGGATGAGCGGGTCGCCGATTTTTCTGAAGGATGAGGAGGGAAGGGAGAGGCTGGCGGGGGCGTTTGCGTATGGGTGGCCGATGGGGAAAGACCCGGTGGGAGGGGTGCAGCCGATCGAGTATATGCTGACGCTGCCGGTGAATGCGATGAAGATCGAGAAGCCGGCGGGGAGCAATGGGAAGGAGAGCGCGGGGCCGGCCGCGCGGCCGAGGATTCGGTGGGAGATGGGGGAGTATCTGCCACTGCGTGTGGAGAAGAGGGGGCGCGATGCAGGGGGTGAGGGGGCGGAAAATTGGACTTATCCCCTTTTTGAGCGGGGGAAATTGGACTTATCCCCTTTTTCGGGTGCGGAGATGCGGCTGCGGCCGCTGGCGACGCCGTTGATGGTGTCGGGGATGCCGCAGAAAGTTTTTGAGCAATTTGAGCCGGTGTTCAGGGCGCATGGGATGATGCCGCTTCAGGCGGGAGGGGCGGGAGGAGCAACTGATGAGGGGCCGGTGAAGATGGAGCCGGGATCGGCGATCGCGGTGCCGATCATGACGGGGGACATGGACATGACGGCGATTGGGACCGTGACTGAAGTGCTGGGGGATCGGGTGCTGGGGTTTGGGCACGCGTTTTTCTCCGAGGGGGAAGTTTCGCTGCCGATGGGGAGCGGGTACATCCATTCGGTGATCGCGAACATCATGAACAGCTTCAAGCTGGGGTCGGCGTTGAAGGTGCAGGGGACGCTGCACGCGGACCAGGTGGTGGGAGTGGCGGGGAGAATCGGGGAAGCGCCGGCGACGATTCCGATGGACATCCGGTGTGTTTATGCGGATGGGACGCTGGATCAGACTTATCATTTCAACGCGTCGCTGCATCCGAAATTCACGCCGATGCTGGCGGCGATGTCGGCGGTGATCGCGGTGAGCGCGAATCGGGAACTGCCGCAATATCACACGGTGGACTATGACCTGACGATGGAGTTTGCGAATGGGCAGAAGCTGGCGGTGCAGAACCGATTCGTGAACACCAGTCCGCAGGAGATTTTTTCGACGCTGGGGAGTCCGGTGCAGGCGGCGGCGGACAATCCGTTTGAGAAAGTGCCGCTGAAGAAGATGAGCGGGGTGCTGCGGGTTTCGCGGGAGGCGCGGGAGGCGCAGATTCTGTCGGTGAGCGTGCCGAAGCTGAAATATGAGCCGGGGGAGACGGTGAAGGCGTTTGTGAGCTATCGGCCGTTTCGCGAGGCGGAGGCGGTGCTGCCGATGGAGTTTGCGCTGCCGCGGGATTTGCCGGATGGGGCATATGATTTTGCGGTGCTGGACTGGCAGAATTATCTGATGGAGGAGCAGATGGGCCGGCCGTTTCGGTTTACGGCGGAGAGCTCGGATGAGGTGTTTGCGGTGTTGCGGGACATTACGGGGGTGCGGCGGGATTCGCTGTATCTGCGGCTGTTGCGGCAGCCGGATGGGGTGGCGATTGGGCGGACGGCGATGCCGAGATTGCCATCGTCGCGGCGAAGGGTGTTGATGGGGGCGGGGTTGTCGAACACGACGACGTTTGTGAGTTCGAGCGCGAAAATACTTTCGACGGATTATGTGATGACGGGGCAGGCGCATTTTAATCTGGTGATTGATAAGGGGGCGAAGGTGGATGCGCCGGGGAAGCCGGGGCCGGCTCTTCCGCCGAAGGTTGATGTGCCGGGGATCAAGCCGAATGCGCCGAAGGGGGACAAGCCGGAGCTGCCTGCGCCCAATGAGGTTGAGCCGGTCAAGTGAATTTCCTGGTTTGAGGTTTTACATGAAAAATTCAATCGTTCTGCTTGTGATGTGCCTTGGGGCGCCGCTGGTTTTTGCGGCCGGGGCGTCGCATTGGTCGCACACGACGGAGGCGGATTTCAAGAAGGGGAAATTCAACAACGTGGTGGCGACGAACCTGGGGGATGTGAAATTGTCGCGGGCGGTGAAGACGTTGCTGGAGCAGGATCCGAAAATCACGAGCGTGTATGCGCTGGCCGAAGCGCCGGATGGAAGCATTTATGCGGGGACGGGGCCACAGGGGATTGTGCTTCAGCTCAAAGGGGAGAAGGTGAGCACGGTGGCGACGCTGGAGGATGCGAATGTTTTTTCGCTGCTGATTGACGCCGATGGGAAGCTGCTGATCGGCACGGGCGGGGAGAAGGGACGGATTTTGCGGATGGACAAGGCGGGGGACAAACCGGTGGAGATATTTTCGGCCGAGGGGGTACAGTATGTGTGGAAGATTCGGCAGACGCCGGATCGGATGATTTATGCGGCGACGGGGCCGAATGGGCAGTTGTTTGAGATCAAGCCGGATGGGACCAAATCGGTGCTGCTGGATTCGGATGAGAACAATTTGTTGAGCATGGTGGGGGATGATAAGGATTTGTTGTTTGTGGGGACCGATCCGAACGGGCTGGTGTATCGGATCAATCGGAAAACGAAGGATGTTTTTGTGCTTTATGATGCGGCGGAGTCGGAGGTGAGCGCGCTGGCGCTGGATGCGAATGGGAATTTGTATGCGGGGACGGGGCAGGCTTCGGATACGGAGGAGGTAGGAGCGGCCGAGGCGGCGGAGACGGAGAAGGCGGGCCGGCCGGAGGGCGGGGCGGAGGTGACCCCCCTACCGTCGCCCAAGCCGCGCGAGCCCAAGCCGCCGGAGCTGCCCAAGCCGAATCCGGGGGAGCCGGATCCGATTCCGAAGAAGAAGATCAGTTTGTTCATGGGTGATCCAGCGTTGGAGAAGATTATTGGGGGGCAGGCGAACCCGCAGGCGCCGGGTGATCCGAATCCTACGCCCGCGCCGCCGGCGCCGCCGCGGGGGAGACAGGGGCAGGGCGTTGGTCCGACGACAGTGCGGCCGCAGTTGCCGAATGTGCCGCCGCTGAATCCGATGCCGACGGAGGGGAATGCGATTTACCGGATCGATCCGGCGGGATTCGTGACGGAAATTTTCCGCCAGCCGGTGATGATCCTTTCGATCATTGAGAGAGACGGGACGCTGCTGGTTGGCACGGGGAGCGAGGGGCTGGTTTATCAGGTGAGCCCGGCGGTGGAGGAGACGCAGGTTCTGGCGAAGGTGAATCCGAAGCAGGTGATGAGCCTGCTGGCGACGAAAGATGGGCGGATCATGCTGGGGTTGGCGAATGTGGGCGGGCTGGCCAGCATGTCGAGCGGATTTGCGACGGAAGGGAATTACATCAGTCCGGTGCTCGATGCGGGGCAGATCAGCCGGTTTGGGAAGATTCAGCTTCGTGGTTCGCTGCCGGGCGGGACATCGCTGACGGTGGCGACGCGGAGCGGGAACCTGGAGGAGCCGGGAGAGACGGGTTGGTCGAAATGGTCGGAGGATGTGGCGGCGAGCGAATTTGTGCAGGTGACATCGCCGTCAGCGCGATTTCTTCAGTATCGACTTAATTTTACGAGCAAGGAGGGGAAATCGACGGCCGTGGTCGATGAGGTGGATTTGGCGTATCAGTTGCCGAATGTTACGCCGCAGATCAAGAGCATCAAAATTGCCAGTGCGCCGGATGAGAATGCGACGCCGGGAGTTCATGCGCTGGCGGCGATTGGGCCGGCGGCGATCGCGGCGGCGGCGAAGGAGATGGCTGCGCCGGGGCGGCAACGGACGATTACCTGGGAAGCGACCGACACCAACAACGATCCGCTGGAATATGCGATTTATTTTCGGAGTGGGAGCCGCGGGCCGTGGATCCTGATGCAGGACAAGGTGAAGGAGGCGACGTATCAGTGGGACACGCGCGGGGTGCCGGATGGGAGGTATCAGGTGCGGGTGGTGGCATCGGATGCGAAGGCGAATGCGCGGGGGGAGGGGCGGATAGGGTCGAGGATCAGCGATCCGCTGACGGTGGACAACACGCCGCCGGTGATCGGGGATGTGAAGGCGAAGGTGGAGGGAAAAGCGGCCCAGGTGGAGGCGAAGATCGTGGATCGGACGAGCATCGTGGCCAAGGTGGAATATGCGGTGGATTCGAAGGATGAGTGGCAGGCGGTGAGTGCTTCCGATACCATTTTCGACTCGCCGGAGGAGGCCGTGAATTTCACGATTGACGGCCTGGCGGCGGGCGCGCACCAGATCATGCTGCGGGCGAGCGACGCCCACGGCAATCCGGCGTATGAGACGGTGGCGGTGACGATTGAGACGAAATAATTAGAGTAAGGACGGCATGCTGAAGCATGCCCTACGGAGATTTGAATGCATTACCCGCACAAGACGAGCAAGATCAAACGGGCGCGGAACATTGGGTTTCGGGCGAGGATGCGCACGAAGAAGGGGAGGCAGATGATTAATCGGAAACGGAGGGCGGGGAGGAGAGTTCAGGTGGTGTAGCTATCGCTCCCTTCAGGTTTTTCTTGACATGCCGCAGGTCGCGCGGCAGGTTTAGGCTCGATATGGCACTTGATATGGATACCATTGCCAAGGCACTGGAACTCTCGGCGGATGATCGAGCCGAGTTGGCACGCCATCTCCTGCTTAGCCTGGAAGCAGAGGATTGCGACGAAGATGCTGAGCAAGCCTGGGCAGAAGAAATCGATGAGAGACTTGAGAGAGCCGACCGGTCAAAGGCCGCTGACTGGGAAACAGTATTACAACGAATTCGCGGCTCGCTTCGGCGTAACCGCGACAAATGAACCTCAGAATCCTTCCGGAAGCGGAGGCAGAGATCGAGGCGGCCGCGCAGTGGTACGAAGACCGCAGAGGGGGCCTCGCGGACATTTTTCTCAGTGCGATCGGGGACGCGCTTTTGGCGATTGAACACCATCCGCAACGTTACCCACGGCCAGTTGGTGTGCGTACGAAGCGAAATGTACGTCGTTTCATCTTGTCAGCGTTCCCCTATTCGGTTGTTACGAGATAACAGAAGCTGAACTGCTGGTCATAGCGGTCCGCGCATGGGCAGCGACGGCCCGGATATTGGCGCAGCCGCATCAAATAATTTTTTTTACGACGATCACGCTGTTTTTGCTCCCAAACGCGATGCAGTTGCACACTGCGACATCGACCTGCGCTTTGCGGGCGCGGTGGGGGATGTAGTCCAGGTCGCATTGGGGGTCGAGGGTGTCGAGATTGATGGTGGGGTGGAGGAGGCCGGATCGCATTCCCAGAATTGTGGCAGCGAGGCCGGCCGCGCCGCAGGCGCCCTGGGGATGGCCGATCATGGATTTGGTGGAGCTGGTGGGGATGCGAGAGGCGCGGGGGCCGAAACATTTTTTGATGGCGGCGGTCTCCATGCGGTCGTTGAGTTCGGTGCTGGTGCCGTGGAGATTGATGTATTGCACTTTGTCTTTGGCGAGATTTGCGGCGGCGAGGGCGAGCTCGATGGCGCGGACGGGCTCGATCAGGTCGGGGGCGATCTGGACGCGGTGATAGGCGTCGCAGGTTGAGGCGTAGCCGGCCAGTTCGACGAGGGGGGTGACTCCGCGGGAGAGGGCGTGGTCGAGGTCTTCGAGGATGAACATCCATGCGCCTTCGCCGAGGATGAAGCCATCGCGGTCAAGGCTGAAGGGGCGGGAGGTTTGGGTGGCGCGGTCCCAGCGGCGGGTGGAGACGACGCGCATTTTTTCGAAGGCGGTGAGGATGCATTCGGAGACGGGTGAGTCAGCGCCGCCGGCGAGCATCATGGGGACGATTCCCTGGCGGATGAGCATGGCGGCGTAGCCGAGGGCGTCGGTGCTGCTGGTGCAGCCGGTGGAGAGGACGTGGGAAGGGCCGCGGAGGCGGAGGTTGATGGAAAGCTCGCTGGAGAGATTGCCGTGAGTGCCGGCGGTGATGGAAAAGAGCGAGCCTTTGCCGCGGAGGAAGTAGTCGCGGTATTGGTCTTCGACGAAGGCCATCCCTCCGCCGCCGGTGCCGAGGGCGACGCCGATTTGGCGCTGCTGATCGACGTCATCGTTTTCGATGTGGAGATTGGCCATTTGCATGGCTTGGCGCGAGGCGGCGAGAGCCATGGGGATCATGCGCGGGACGCGGCGGGCTTCGGCGGGGTCGAGGACCGAGGCGGGATCGAAATTTTTGACTTGTGCGGCGGCCCAGGATTTGAGGCCGTCGGTTTCGACTCCTTCGAGATTGGAAATTCCGCTTTCGCCGACGGAGAGGGCGCGGGCGAAGGCGTCAGTGCCGATGCCGTTGGGGCTGATGACGCCCATTCCGGTGATGACGATACGTTTACGTTCTTGCGTGGGTTGACTCACATCTCACCGCTGCCATCTTAGGCTCGCGCCGCGACTAAAACACCCAAATCCAGCGATCTTGCGGCGGTCCGATCTGAATGTATTCTTCAATTCGTGCCGGATAGCAAGACACCAACGTCTCTTTTGGATTTGCCGAACGTGGAGCAGAGCGACCTGCTCAAACTGCTGTGCGTGGAGCTGTTTCTGGCTGTCGTGCCGTTCATATTCCTGGCGGCCGGGTCGTGCGGACGATGCAGATTATGGATGAGCTGGCTTTGGCGCTGGGCAAGGCGCAGGCAGATTCGCTCAGACCTGTTGCGGCTCCGGCGGGGTTGCGTTGACGGACTTACTCATCTCTTCCAATGTCCAGTTCGATCATGCGTTTGTTCACGATGGAGAATTCCGCGCACGTCGGTGAGGAGCAAACACTGGACAAGTGAGCGCGGTTACAGCTCAGGTACGACTCTTGCATATGGAGCTGAGCCGGTTGTGAAGTTCGATGTTTGAACTTCGCCGGCGGTGCAACATCACGTCTTTGAGGTGAATCATGTTCCAACCCTTGCGGAAACTTCGCAGCAGACTGTGTACACCGAAAGCGGCCGGCCGGCCGGCCGGGGTCATTCGTCGCGCTGCCGAGCCGGTGCGATGTGAGATGCTGGAATCGCGACAACTGCTGGCCGCGATCTCGCTCAATGGCACGGTGTTTCAGGACCTGAACAACAATGGACAACTGGAAGCCGGCGAGGCCGGAATCGCCGGCGTACTGATCACGCTTACCGGCAAGACGGCGGCCGGCGCTAACGTGACCATGACCACGCTCACCAATGCGCAGGGTCGGTATGCGTTCACGGTGGCGGCGGGGACCTACAGCATCGCCGAAACGCAGGCGGCCGGTTTTCTGGATGGCAAAGACGCGACTGGATTTGGCGGCGGCGCCAAGGCGAGCAATGACATCGTGACGGGGATCAACGTGACGGGCCCGGTCTCGTGCGCCGGCGCGAACTTCGGGGAGATCAAGCCGGGCAGCATCTCGGGGAGCGTCTATGTCGATACAAACAACAACGGGTCGATCGACGTGGGCGAGAAGCGGCTCTCGAACGTGCTGATCACGCTGACCGGCACGAACGATCAGGGCGCGGTGACGCTGACGATGCGGACCGACGCCAATGGGAACTACAGTTTCCAGAATCTCCGCCCCGGCACCTACAAGATCGCCGAGACGCAACCGACGGGATATCTCCAGGGGAAGTTAAAGCTGGGATCGGCCGGCGGCGTGGTTGGCGCGGACATTTTCTCGAGCGTGGTCATTGGCCAGGGTGTCAACGGCGTGAATTACAATTTTGGCGAGCTGTTGCCCCCGCCACCACCGCCACCACCGCCGCCGCCACCGTCTAATTGCCCGCCCAAGGGTGGTCATTCAGATGGGCACTCGGATGGTCACTCTGATGGCGGGGGTGACTGCAAGAACAAGGGTGGATCGGACGGCCACTCTGATGGTCATTCCGATGGCGGCAAGGACTGCAAGAACAAAGGCCATTCGGATGGTCATTCCGATGGCGGCAAGGACTGCAAGAACAAAGGCCACTCGGATGGTCATTCCGATGGCGGCAAGGATCACGGCAAGGCCAAGTGCGGCGGATCGGATGGCGGCAAGGACCACGGAAGCTGCAAGAGCCATTCGGATGGCCACTCTGATGGCCATTCGGACGGCGGGAAGGACCGCGGCGGCAAAGGCAAAGGGAAGTGCAAGTAAACTGCACCGCCTGCGAAGTCGCGCACGGTTTGGTGGGCCTTCGGTAGAACGCTACCGGAGGTCCACTGGTTTTTGGAAGGAGCTCATCGACGAGATGGGATCAGAGAAACGGCGACCTCTCACCCGGTTTGAGAATTGGAGATTCCTGTAGAGGTTCTTCGACGGGTTCGAGAAGGGGTGGATCCAAGCCGGGAGATGGTTGCGGGTCCGCCGACTCGGTCGCTTCTGGCTCGGGATCGACATCGGATTGCGGGTCGGGCGGGGGCTCGAGATTGAGGATTTCTTCGACGGTGAGATCCCACTTCCATTTATCCATCCAATCACGGATCGTCGAGGCGGGAACGCGGTGGGTGGCGCGGCTCATTTCAGAAAGTTTGTCGGCCCACTCGTAGAGCGCGGGCTTGGTGAGGCGTTTGTACTTCAGCAGGACGCGGATCTCCTGCCACCAGGGTGAATCCGGCTCGGTCATCTCCACTTGATAATCGTGGGCGGCCGCATAACGCGCGTAGCGGCGTGACTCGAGCGAGCGGCTGTTGCCGCGATCGACGATGATCGGAGAGATTCCCTGATCAACAGCGCGGCAGAAGCGGTCGAAGTTCCAGTCGCAGGCGGCCTGTTGGAGGTCGCGGCGATAGTTGTATTTGGCGGGGTCGTCGCCGACCTGGGTGTGGAAGTACTCATCTGTCTCACAGATGAGCCCGCCGCCGGCCGCGAGCTGTCTGGCCTTGTGGCTCTTGCCGCAACTGGGCAGGCCTCGCATCAGGTAAACAATCTTCTGGCTCATTGCTGATTGCGGCGAAATGAAACTGGGCCGCTAGTTTATCGCGTGCCGGCCGCGCGCACCACCTTAATCGGATCACCATCCTCGACCATGCCGACCGCATACAGGGAATCCAGATTGGCGGCAAAATCAATATCTTCTTCCAGGCCTGCCCGGATTACGTTGATTCCCCCCTGGGATTGTCGCAGGGCGCTTCGCAGATTTCGGGAGTTGGCTTGAAACACGGTCATGGCCAGTAACGCGGTATCGGATTCGAGTTCGATGTTTTCACCGAGGGCGGATAGTACAGCGCCGGCTCCGATCAGATCTTCCATGGCGGTTTTGCCATTGGTACCGGCACAGAGGAGAAGGAGGTCGAGGCCGATTTTTTTGATTCTCGCGGCAACTGCGCCGGCATTGACCAGGGCTCCGACGATGATTTGAGGAGCGCCTCTGGCCGAGAGGATGGCACGGGTGCCATTGGTGGTGCTCATGAAAAGGGTCCTGCCGGCGTGCTTCGAATTCAGGGAGGCGGGGCTGTTGCCGAGGTCGAATCCTGCTGGTTTGAGACAATTTTCCTCGCCGCAAAGCAGGGCTTCGCGGTTTTCAGTGGCCGCAGCGCGAGCGGAGCGGGTGTCGGGGAAGATGCGGATTTCGCGGACACCGGCGGACAGTGCAGCGATCATGGTGGTGGTGGCGCGGAGGACGTCGAGGACCACGACGGCGCGGCCTTGGAGTTGAGCCGGGTTCAAATGTGAGGGGAGGAGGACGACATCGGTACGCATTAACCCAGCTTACCGGGATGCAGCTTGGTCGGAAAACAAAACGGAGCGGCCGGGACCGATTGATCCCGCCGCTCCGATACAAAATCAACTATTGAGGATCCCTGAGAGGTGTCTCCTAGTAACGGTTGGCGTTTTCGAGGATGCTTCCGGGACGGGCGAAGCGCTCGAAGGTCTCGCCGTGGCACTTGGGGCATGCTCGGGGGGCGGTCACGGTATCCTCGGGTTCGTATCCGCAGCAGCGGCACTGGAGTTGAAAGACGGCGACGCGGCTGACATTGCGAGAGAAAGGATCGTAGGTCACAAACTGTCCCTTGGACTCGAATCGCTCCATGCTGATTGACATGTTAACTCTCCTTCTTTTCAGAAGTTACGCGGTTTGCTTACGCAGACAGGAGAGAGTAATTGCAATGCCCGTGCCATCGACGGCCGATAACTGCAAAGCCTTGGGGATAAGCAATCCAGCGCGGCCGTTGACTGGAGTTAAGAAAAAGAAAGACGCACCCGTTTGATGGGTGCGTCATGACAGGAAGTCATTAGTACGACAAAATGACGCTATACGGTCAATTTGTCCGACGAACTTGGCTCTTCTCCCTCCATTTGATACTGCCGGAGCTTGCGTTGGAGGGTCCGGACGGAAATGCCCAAGCTTTCGGCCGCCCGGGTACGTTTTCCGCCGGATTGCTCCAAGGCCTTGGTAATGGCGAGCTTTTCAAGTTCTTCCATGGTCATGCCAGTGGGAAGGTCTTTGTTGGGTATGTTGCCCGAGGAGCCCTCGGCGATCTCATCCGGGAGGTCGCGCTCGGTCAGGGTGTCGCCGTCGCCCAAGACCATCATACTTTCCAGGGAATGGCGCAACTGGCGGACATTGCCGGGCCAGCGGTAGCCCATGAAGCGGCGCATGACGGTTGGATCGACTTTTCGCGGGGGAGTGTGCTTTTGCTCGGAGATTTCCTTGAGGAAATGCTCGATCAGCAGGGGGATGTCATCCGGGCGCTCACGCAGGGAGGGGAGTTGGATGGTTACGACCTTCAGCCGGTAGAACAGGTCCTCGCGGAACTTACCTTCCGCGACCATGCGGTCGATGTCGCGGCTGGTGGCGGCCAGGACGCGGACGTTTACTTTGCGGTCTTCGTACCCCCCTACCGGCGTGAGGGTGAGGGTTTCCAGGACGCGCAGGAGCTTGGCTTGTAGGCCGAGCTCGAAATCACCGATTTCGTCGATGAACAGGGTGCCGCCGTCGGCCTGCTCGAAGCGGCCGACCCGGCGATCGGTTGCGCCGGTGAATGCGCCGCGGACATGGCCGAAGAGTTCGCTTTCGACGAGGGTGGCCGGGACTGCGGCACAATTGACGGCGACAAAGGGGCCTTTTTTGCGTGGGCTGTTATGGTGGAGAGCCTGGGCGACCAGTTCCTTGCCTGTCCCAGTTTCACCCAGGATTAAGACGGTGCTGTCAACCTGGGCAGCGCGTTGGATTTTGGCGAAGACATCCTTCATCTGTTTTGATGCGCCGACGATCTGATCGAGGCCGAATTTCTGGTCGAGGCGGCGGCGAAGGCTATCGATCTCCTTGTCCTTTTGCATCCCTTCCAAGGCGCGGCGAATGAGGAGGATCAGCTCGTCGGCATCGACGGGCTTGGTGATGTAGTCGTAGGCGCCGGCCTTCATGGCTTCGACGGCGGTTTTTGTGCCTTTTTCGCCGGTAAATACGATGAATTGCGTATCGGGCTTGCGCTGTTTCCAGAGCTGCAAGAGCTTGATGCCGCTGACATCGCCCATGTTGAGATCGGTCAGCACGACGTCGATATTTTCGTCGACATAGCTCAGGGCCTTGTCGGCGTTTTCAGCACCATAGATGGTGAAGCCTTCCTGCTTTAACAACTGCATCATCATCCGGCGTTCTGACTCGTGGTCTTCGACCACAAGCATCCTTCCAGAAGTACTCATTATAAAGCTCCAGCTTCCTTGGTAATGTCAAATTGTCCTGTGTCGAACTGTCATACCACAGGAGGTGGAGTGGCGACAACCGGTAAATTCTGACGCGAGGTAAATGTGTCATGCCTGCTGGGGCAGTACAATCCGGGGTTGCATGTTCAAGCGGATTCGTCAGTTGCACATCTCGCTGGCGGCCAAGTGCCAGCTCCTGTTCGGGGCGGCGGTCGTGCTGATCATCACGGCGGCGCTTTTGGTTCCCTGGCAACGGATGGAACAGCTCATGGAGCAGATGAATGAGCGGACTGCGAAGACCCTGGCAGATTGGGCGGAGGCGGACCATGTAGCGCGGCAGATGGAGGAAAAATCGCTCGGCCCGGCGACGCGTCCGACGACCGGGCCAAGCACAGCGCCGGCGCTTGGAGGGCGGGAGCGGGCGGTGGTCAATCTGATTTTGCTCAGCCGGCCTCCGAAGGGATTGTCCAGGTTTGAGACGAAGGCGATGGAGGATTTTAAGAAGAATGCGGAGATCGAGACGCTTTCCAAGCGCCAGGAAAACAAGGAGGGGCCGACTTCATTTAAGTATGCGCGGGCGCTCCAGGTTACCCCCGCCCGGCAGAAGCAATGCATGGCATGTCATAGCGAGGATGTGCAGAAGGGTGAATCGGCGGCGCACTCCAATCCGCCGCTTTTGGGGATGGTGAGCATCGAGATTCCGTATCAGGTGGATGCGATGCAGGTGTTTTTGAATCGGATTTTTATTTTTCTGGCGGGGCTGCTGGCGGGGACGACGGCGATCATCGTGTTTTATCTGATCACCACGCGGTTGATCCTGGGGCCGGTGCGGGTGCTCCAGGAGACGGCGGAAAAGGTGAGCAAGGGGGATTTGAACATTCGCTCGGACATCAGCACGGGTGATGAATTTCAGCAGCTATCGGAGACGTTCAACAAGATGCTGACGAACCTGAAGGCGGGAGAGGATCAGCTTCGGGCGATCAATAAGAGCCTCGATCTGAAGCTGGGGCAACTCGAAGAGAGCAACGTTGCGCTTTATGAATCGAACCGGTTGAAGAATGAGTTTTTGGCGAACGTCAGCCATGAACTACGCACGCCGCTCAATTCGATCCTGGGATTTGCGGATCTGCTCAAGGATGCAGCGCTGACTTCGGATCCGAAGAATGCCCGGTATCTCCAGAACATCGTCAACAGCGGGAAGAATCTGCTGGCGCTGATCACCGATCTGCTGGACCTGGCGAAGATCGAGGCGGGGCGAATGGAAGTGCGCTCTGAGCCGCTGAGCCTCACCGATCTCTTTGAGGGGTTGGTCAGCATCATCAAGCCGCTGGCGGAGAAGAAGGAACTGTCGGTCGTGGCGACGGTGGGACGGGATGTGCCGATCATGCAGACCGATCCGGCGAAGTTGCAGCAGGTGCTTTACAACTTTTTGTCGAACGCGATCAAATTTTCGCCGGCGACGGGGAGAATTGACGTGAAAGCGGAGCGGTTTGAGGAGGATAACGTGCGGATTTCGGTCACCGATCTGGGGCCGGGGATTGAGCTGGACAAGCAGAGCGTGATTTTTGAGAAATTCCGGCAGATTGATGGGTCGGTGACGCGGCAGCACAGCGGGACGGGATTGGGGTTGGCGATTTCGAAGGAGTTGACGCAGTTGATGGGGGGATCGATTGGGGTGATGAGCCGGCCGAATGAGGGGGCGACGTTTTGGGTGATTTTGCCGGTGAAGATTGTGGCGCAGACGCAGCCATTTATACCAACAGCATCCCCGGCTCTTCCAAAACCTGCGTAGGGTGGGCATTGCCCACAACGCGGAGGTGGGCAGTGCCCACTCTACAAAACCTCGTCGGTTTGATCACACCAGCAGCATTCCGGGTTCTTCGAGGACTTGCTTGAGAGTGCGCAGGAATTCGGCGGCGGTTGCGCCATCGACGGCGCGGTGGTCGGCGGAGAGGCTGGCGGTGAGGGTGGTGCGGGGGACGATCTGGTTTTCGCGGACGACGGGGCGTTTTTCGGCCGCGCCGATGGCGAGAATTCCGACCTCGGGGGGATTGATGATGGCGTTGAATTCGCGGACGCCGTAGGTGCCGAGGCTGGTGATGGTGAAGGTGGCCTCGGTTTGCTCCTCGCGGCGGAGGCGCTGGGCGCGGGCGCGCTCGACCAGGTCGGCGGTGGCCTGGCGGATTTCGCGCAGGCCCATGTAATTCACGCCGCGGAGGACGGGGACGATCAGGCCATCGGGAATGGCCACGGCGATGCCGAGGTTTACATCGCCGTATTGGGTGATCTCGCCTTTTTCGGAGTTGAAGCGGGAGTTGAGCGCGGGATGGCGAACCAGGGCGAAGGCAACGCCCTTGGTGAGGAAGTCGGCGATGGAGAGGCGAATTTTTTCGGCCTCGAGTTTTTGATTGAGCCGCTCGCGGAGGCGGCTGATTTCCTCGACATCGATGTCGATGGTCTCGTAGAAATGGGGGACGGTTTGCTTGGAGCGCTGGAGGGCGGTGGCGATGGCCAGGCGCATTTTGGTCATGGGGATGACTTTTTTCTCGCCGCCGGCGAGAGTCGGGGAGGAGGGTGGCATCTGAGCGGGGCGCTGGGCGCCGCCGTGCTCGATGAAGGTGAGGACGTCGCGCTGGACGATTCGGCCGCCGGGACCGCTGCCGCGGACCTGCGAGGGATCGATGCCTTTGTCCTGGGCGATGCGTTTTGCGAGAGGAGAGATTCGCACGCGGCCGTGGCCGTTGCCGGCTGAGCCCTTTTCGCCGGGGCGATCCGGTGCGCCACCGATGAGGGCCTCATGGCCGTGGGTTCCCATTGATACCTGGTCCTTCCTTGCCTGAACGCGCTCGGGCTCTTGTTGGGGATGATCGGTTTCGGCGTCGCGAGCATGGCCGGCACGGCGTTCGGCCGCGGGATGGATGGGCACGGGAGGATTGAGCCTGCGATCAGCCATGGGCGCGCCGGCGGCCACTGGCTCGCGCGATCGCGCAGGTTCTGGCGCGGGCTGAGCAGCGGCTCGCGCGGGTTGCTGGGTGCGAGCGGCGGCGGTTGCTTGTTTCTTGACGTCGGCCGGATTTTCGCCGGCGGTAGCGATGAGTCCGAGGACGCCGCCGACTGGGATTTTTTGGCCTTCGGGGACGGCGATGTGGGCCAGGACGCCCGATTCGTATGCCTCCATGGGCATTGTCGCCTTGTCGGTTTCGACGTCGGCCAGTTCTTCGCCGGCGCGCACCTTGTCGCCTTCTTTCTTGTGCCATTTGACGACCGTTCCTTCGGTCATGGTATCGGAAAGCTGGGGCATGGTGATTTGGGCGGGCATGAAAACCTCAAGACGTGAAACCAGTTCGGCCAACAATCAGACGTAGCACACTTCGCGCACGGCGGCGATGACTTTTTCGACGCTGGGCTGCATGGCCAGCTCGAGATAATGGTTGTAAGGGACGGGGACATCTTCGCTGCTGACCCGGCCGATGGGGGCATCAAGGTCATCAAAGACTTTCTTATAAATCCGTTCCATGATGCCTGCGCCGATGCCGCAATAGCTCCAATCCTCATCGACGATGACGCAGCGATGGGTTTTGCGGATGGATTGGATGACCGTCTGTTCATCCAGGGGGCGCAGGGTACGAAGATCGAGCACTTCGGCATCGATGCCGTGCTGTTGCTCGAGTTCCTGGGCGGCGTTCATGCAGAGCTTGACCATTTTGGACCAGCAGATCAGGGTGACATCGGTTCCCTGCCGTTTGATGTCGGCGACGCCGATGGGAAGGGTGTATTCTTCCTGGGGCACTTCGCCCTTATCGGCGAGCATAATTTCGGATTCGAGGAAAATGACCGGGTCATCGCAACGGATGGCGCTTTTGAGGAGGCCCTTGGCGTCGTAGGGATTGGAGGGAGCGATTACCACGAGGCCGGGAACGCGGGCGAAGATGGCATCGACGCGATGGGAATGTGTGGCGGCGAGCTGGTGGGCGATGCCGTTGCCGCCGCGGAAGACGATGGGGAGCTTGAACTGGCCGCCGGACATGTAGCGGATGTTGGCGGCGTTGTTCATGAGCTGGTCCATGCAGACGAGGGAGAAGGACCAGGACATGAACTCGACGATGGGGCGCAGGCCGCACATGGCAGCGCCAAGGCCCAGTCCGGAAAAGCCGGCTTCGCTGATGGGGGTGTCGATGACGCGCTCGGGGCCGAAGCGGGCGAGCATGCCTTCGCTGACCTTGTAAGCGCCGTTGTATTCGGCGACTTCTTCGCCGAGGAGGAAGACGTTGGGATCGCGGTCCATCTCTTCGGTCATGGCCTGGCGGAGGGCTTCTCGTAATTGAATCTCGGGCATAATTGTTTTCTGTTGCCGGGTCGTATTGTGTGGAGCGCTCGGATGAAGAGGTTCGCGGAGCGAACCCTACATGGGCTACGTCAGTTCATTTTCATTTTTGCAAAGGATACTGCTCGGCGAGTATGTCTTTATAGAGATCGGCGAGTTCCGGGTGGGGGCTCTGGTCGGCGAATTGGACGGCTTCGTTTACGATGGCCGCTACCTCGCCCTCCATGTCTTCAAGCGTCGCATCATCCAACAGCCGCTTTTCGCGGAGGCGGTTCTCGTAGATCACGATGGGATCGCGGAGGCGAGCTTTTTCGGCCTCTTCCTTGGTGCGATATTTGAGGGGATCGGACATGGAATGGCCGCGGAAGCGATAGGTGTTGGCGCAGATGTACATGGGGCCGTTGCCGGCGCGGCAATAATCGGCGGCCGATTTCATTTCGGAGATGACAATGTCGAGATCGTTGCCATCGATGCTCTTAGTGGGCATGGCATAGCCGAGGCCGCGTTTGGAGAGGTCCTTTTCGGCGCTGTGGCGGGCGACCTGGGTGCCCATGGCAAGGCCATTGTTTTCGATGATAAAAATAACCGGGAGCTTGAGGAGGGAGGCGAGATTGAGTGCTTCGTTGTGAGTGCCCTGATTTACAGCGCCATCACCGAAAAGGGTGAAGCATACGCCGCCGGTTTTTTTGTATTTGCAGGCGAAGGCAGCGCCGGTTCCCAGGGGGATGTGCGCGCCAACGATTCCGTGGCCGCCGAGATTGCCTACTTCGGCCTGGAAGAAGTGCATCGAGCCGCCCTTGCCCTTGGAGCAGCCGGTGGTTCGGCCAAACAATTCGGCCATGGCGGGTTTGGCATCCATTCCGAGTGCGAGGGAATGGCCGTGATCGCGATAGCCGTTGAAGAGATAGTCCTTGCCCTTTTGGAAAACGGCGGCGATGCCGACGGCGACGGCTTCCTGGCCGCTGTAGAGATGGCAGAATCCGCCGATGCGTTGGCCGGGCTTGGTGTATTCCTGGTAGGTGCGTTCTTCAAAGCGGCGGATGAGCATCATCATCCAGAGGCGTTTGCGCTCTTCCTGGCCGGCGACGGAGGGGGTTACTTTAACTCCCGGTGGCTTCTCGACTTCGTTGACTACGGCCATGTAGTGGCTCTCCAGAGTTCCGCCCTCTAAAGCGTTGGTGCGAGGCCTTAGAAGTTTAGTTGGATTATCGTGTTGCTTCAATGGCTTACAATCCAAATCGTCGCCATTGGAGGTTGCAGTTTAATTATAGCGGGGGAAGG
>DASYUA010000033.1:0-38873 GCA_036001665.1 Tepidisphaeraceae bacterium | reverse complement strand
CCTCGTCCGTGACGCCTCAATCTTTCTCCCATCTTCTGATTCTTCCTCAGTGCCTCTTAAAAAACTGCACCTCCCTCTCGTGCTTTTCCGCCGCCGCCCGGCTTCCAAAAGTCCCCAAATTTCTGCGCCTGTGCGTCTTTGGATCCATCTTCCTCGAATACAGCCGATATTCACCTGAGCTTAATTTCCGGATCATTGTCTACGCTCCTTTCGTCAAGTCATCAACAGAATGGCCGCAAACCTCGTACCCTATCTCACCTCGGCCCACCTCAGCTTGGCCGACCGTGACCTTGAATTTCGCCGCGTTTCTTCCTCCGACGCCACCACCGGCTCCCGCGCGATTTCAGAATAAACCCCCATCTCCAACCCCTCCTTAAACGCCCGCTTCACCAGCCGATCCTCCCCACTATGAAAGCTGATGATCGCCGCGCGTCCCCCACTCCTGACCACCTGCGGTATCACCGCCAGCAACCGCTGCAAATTCGCCAGCTCTCTGTTCACGATCATGCGCAATGCCTGAAACGTCCGCGCCGCCGGATGCAGCTTCGCCCCGGCCGCGCGCTTGAGCTTGAACTCGCGCGCCTCACAAATAATCTCCATCAGTTCCCCCGTTCTCTCGATCCTCTTCTTCGCGCGCCGCTCCACAATCAACTTGGCAATCTCAAATGAATCCTCTTCATCCCCCAGATCCATCAATAGTTTTGCCAACTCCTCCTCTCCCTTCCGATTCACGACCGCCGCCGCCGTCTCCCCGCGCGAGTTATCCATCCTCATATCCAGCGGCCCATCTTCTCTGTAAGAAAACCCCCGCGACGGATCATCAATCTGCGGACTGGCCACCCCCAAATCCGCCAACAACCCATCCACCTTCTCAATACTCTCCTCCGCCAACACCTTTGGCACTCCCGCAAAATTTCCCTGCCTTAAAACCACATTTCCTCCGCTCAACTTCTCGCTCGCTCTCTCCACGTTCGCCTTATCCAAATCCATCCCAATCAATCTGCCCGCCGGGCCGATCCTGCGCAAAATCTCCAATGAATGTCCTCCCAATCCCACCGTACAATCCACCACCACCATCCCCTCGCGCACCTTCAGCGCCTCCACCACCTCGTCCACAAGCACAGGGAGATGTCGCACCTCGCGCTTCACGCGACAACTTTAACTCTTCGCCGCGTTCGGCCATACTCTCCGCCTCTATGCTCGACCCCAAACTCCTCCGCGAAAATCCCAACGCTGTCAAAGAAGCGACGCGCGTGAAGCGAATCGCCTCCCCCGAGCTTGTCGATGCCTGGCTAAAAGCGGATGAAAAACGCCGCCAATCCCAGCTCCAAGCCGACAACTTTCGCGCTGAACAGCGCAAAATCTCCGAGCAAGTCGGCCAGCTCAAACGCCAGCTCAAAGGCGGCACCAACCCCGAAGTGGAAAAGCTCGTCGCCCAATCCAACGAGCTCAAGGCCAAACAACAAGCCCTTACCGAGGAGCAATCCGCCGGCGAAGCCGAAGCCAATCAAATAATGCTTCAGCTCCCCGCCATCCCCGATCCCACCTGGCCCATCGGCGCTGATGCCAACGAAAACAAAGTCGTCCGCACCTGGTCTGACCCATCCATCCCGCCCAAACCCCTCAACAAAAACCAACTCGACCATGCCTCCCTTGGCGTCAAACTGGGCATCCTCGATTTTGAGCGCGGCGTGAAACTCGCCGGCTCCCGCTCCTACATCGTCTGCGGCCACGGCGCGCTCCTCTACAACGCCGTCCTCCGCTTCGCGATGGACTTCCTCACCAATAAGAACTACCAACCCTTCGTCGTTCCCGTCCTGGTCACCGAGGCCGCCATGATCGGCACCGGCTACTTCCCCGCCGGCCGCGATCAGGCCTACATCACTCAGGACAACTCCGTCCTGGTCGGCACCAGCGAAGTCCCGCTCGCCAGCTATCACTGCAATGAAGTCCTCAACGAAGCAGAGCTTCCCAAAAAATACTGCGCCCTCTCCACCTGTTTCCGCCGCGAAGCCGGCGCGGCCGGCAAGGACACCGCCGGCCTCTATCGCGTCCATCAGTTCGACAAAGTCGAGCAGGTGATCGTCCACAAGGCCGAGGAGACGGAGCACATCGCGCTCCACGAAGAAATCATCGCCAACGCCGAGCAAATCCTCCAGGCCATCAAGCTTCCCTACAGAGTGGTCCAAAACTGCACCGGCGACATGGGGCAGGGCAAATGGCGCATGTACGACATTGAAACCTGGATGCCCTCTCGCGGTGCAGGGGGGGCCTACGGCGAAACCCACAGCGGCAGCGCCCTCAAGGATTTCCAGGCCCGCCGCCTCAACCTCCGCTACCGCCCTAAGGAGCCAAAGGCGAACCCCCAATTCTGCTACACCCTCAACAACACCGCCATCGCCTGTCCCCGAGTCCTCATCAGCATCCTGGAGCTCTACCAGCAGGCCGATGGTTCGGTCATCATTCCCGAGATTCTTCGTCCCTACATGCACAATCTCGAGCGAATCACTCCGTGAACCGACTTGTTCCGTCAGTTTCTGGCAATCGCCCAATTGCAGCGCATAATGATCGCGTGCTGACAAGGAGGTCAGATGACCGGGCGCGTGGGATTAGTGCTGGGATTCGGAGCTTCCGTCATATTGCTCATCGCGGCGCTGTGGGGTTGGCAGAATGCGGATTTGATCGTGGTCCAATGGAAAATGAGTGGGGAATCGGCCGTCTGGGGGGTTCGTTGCGCTGCGGTAGGATTGGCCGCGGCGGCTCAGGTGGTGTTGCTTACAGTTATCGGACGCTGGGTTTATGGCCGGGATCTTGTCAGTGATATATTGAGGTTGTGCGGGGTGCTGGTGTTTATGCTGGCCGGGGTCACGGCAGTGGCGCTGGCGCTTGCCGGGCGGCAGTAGGGGTCTCTAACATTCGAGTGGAATGAGGGACGCGGGCAACCGGGCAGCGTTGTATCTTGCTTGATTCAATTGCGATCCCGGTGGGTGTCAGAGCAGGGGTTGTTTGCAGTAGGAGTTTAAGGAAAGATGGACCAGGTAGGGCTCAGAAGGATTTGATTGAAGATGCTTAAACGGAAATCGGTCGCTCTGGCCGTGATCATGGCAGTGGTTGGCGCGCTGGGGGCCCGGCTGTGCGCGGCGGACGACGCTCCGGCGAGCGGCCCGGCGCTGGCGCTGCGGTTTGCGGAGCTGGCTCAGCGGATGCTCAGGTCCGAGGCAGCGCCCAGCGAGCCGGGAATGCGGCAGGCAGAGGCGCTGCTGAAGGCCGCCAGGGAATGCGATCCGGCCGAGCCGCGGTATGCGCGGCTGCTGGCCGATGCGCAGATTGCACTCCACGACAAGGCGGGGGCGCTGGAAACTCTTGGCGCACTTCGAAAATTGCAGCCTGAAGACCGCGTCGCCCAGCTCGAATTCATCGATCTCGTCGTCGACAGGATGCAGACGGTTGATGAGAAGCTGAATTATCTGCGCGGCCTGGCGCCCAATGAAGCGATCGAGCCCGAGGTTCGTTCGGCCGCGGCGTGGCGCTGCGCCATGCTGCATCTGGAAAAGAGGGAGAGCGCTGAAGCGGCGGAGATGGTCAAGCAGGCGCTGGCGCTCAATCCCATAAACTGGCAGGCTCTTTACTACCAGTATCAGCAGGCAACGGCCGGAGGCTCGCAAGCGGAGCGGTTTAACGCACTGCTGGGGCTGATGCGGTCGAATCCATGCGTTGCGGATCTGGTCGTCGAGGTGGCCCGGGAGTTGGCGTCGGCCGGTTTGGTGAACGATGCACTCAAGTGGTACAACTACGCGGGGATCATCTGGCAACGATCGCGGCAGGTCCCGCCGCTGGCAATCATCGTCGAGGTCGCCAGCGAGTATTTCATTGGCGACCAGATTCAACAGGCCCAGCCAATCCTCGACCAGATCATCGCCAAGGAGCCTGAAAATTATCCCGCGCTGGTGCTGCGGCTGCTCATCGAGAAGAACGGCGGAACCAGGGAAGTAGCGGATAAGCTGCGGACGCAGGCGCGCAATGCACTCGTGAATAATGTGGCGGTGGTGCGCTCGAAGATGGGGGTGCGGGAGGCGACGACGCGTCCGGTGGCCGAAGGGGCGCTCCCGCCGCCGGATTTGGGCGGAGATATCGATCGACTCAAGAAGTCCGATGATGCGGAGTTGAAAGATTCCTATTTGCAGGTGCTGGGCAGCCTGGCCTGGTTTGAGCTTTATTTTAATGGGCAGACCATCGAGGCCGAGCGGCTGCTGGGAGTGATCAGGCCTCTCTCAGATCCGGAGGATCAGCAATCCAAGTCGTTCATCGCGCGCATGGAGGGGTGGTTGTTCCTGCTTCAGCCCAGCAAGACCGCCGAGGCGAAAGTAAAGTTGTCGGCGGCGGCCGAAACGGATCCATTTGCAGCGCTCGGGCTGGTTCGCGTGTATGCCATGGATGATCAGGCCAAGGCCAAAGTGGAGGCGGCGAAACTCCTGAACAAATACGGCAGCGGTCTCCTGGGCGCTATGCTGTTTCACGATCTGCGCGACATGGGGGTGAAGGTTGCCCCAAAGCCGGAGGCGGCATCGCTCACGGACGCCCTTTCCAGGTTTCCAAAAGACTGGATGCGGGCGATCGATGCACCGCAGCAGTTTTATCTGATTCGCGGCGAGCCTGTGAAGATCTCTCAGCCCTATGGTGATCCGCTCTGGGTGCGGGTGGCGATCCAAAACACCTCGGATTATGACCTGTCCATCGGCGAGGATGGGCTCATCAAGCCAGGACTGTGGTTCGATGTGCAGTTGACTGGTTTGGCCGCGCGGACAATGACCGGCGTCGCCTATGAGCGGATCACCGATCGCATCGTGCTCAAGCCGCGGCAGACGATTATCAGGACAGTGAGGGTGGACCAGGGGGTGCTGTCGATCTTTTTGAGTCAGAATCCCGGCCCACCGATTGGGATGCGGGTGACGTTGCGGACCAATCCGCTGACCGCGCGGGACGGCGTGACCTCGGGGCCGGGAGGCCAGTCGCAGGAGTTGAGTAAAGGGATGGAGCGCTCGGCCTTCCCTCCGACCGAGGAGATGATGGGGAAGGCGATCAATTTACTTCAGACCGGCGATCCGCGGGAAAAGATGCGCAGCATGGAAGTTCTGGCCACGCTGGGGATGGCGCTCAAGGCGCAGAAGGACCAGCCGCCGGAGGTTCGGGCCAAGGGAGAGAGTCTGGTGGAGACGGTGAGGAAGGTTCGCACGGATGCGGACCCGAACGTGAGGGCATGGGCGGGATTCATCTTCACTTTCGCCGGGCCTGCCGAGGAGCGCGCGCCCAACGTGCAGCGGATGTTGCTGGATGAAGCGTGGCAGTCGCGAATGTTGGGATTGGCGGCGATGGGTGGGGTGCCTCAGGATCGGCAGCGGCAGTTTGCCAGGGAAGTAATCGAGAAAGATTCGCAGCAGTTTGTGAAGGACTTTGCCAAAGCGACGATCGAGAAGCCGCCCCCCAAGCCGACGACCCAGCCGGCGGAGGAGAAGTGAATAGCCGTTGCGACCGCGGCCGGCGTTGATCTTTGAGGGCGGGTAATCCAGAATGCCGTGGTGGGTCAGCCAGTGAACATCAAATCGGAGACCGTGACTACGCCACAGTCTGAGGCGGGGTTGGGGGACAAGCGGCCGACTCTGGTGGCGAATTTTCAAAAGGTGAGCTTTGGCGAGGATTTTCGCAGGTTCTTCCTCCGCGGCCTGGCGGCGGTATTGCCCACGCTGATCACTCTGCTCCTGTTGATCAAACTCTGGGAAATCCTTTGGGAATATCTGGGTCAGCACATTATCTGGCTCATCAAGCTGGCCAGCGCGCGGATTCATGGCGCGGGGGGCATCGGATATGTGAAGTGGACGTGGGAGCAAAATGTACCCAAATGGCTGGAAGAGGCGCTGGGGGTGCTGCTGGCGATCATCCTGGTTTATTTCGTCGGATTGATTGTCGGTAATTTCCTGGGCAGGACCGCCTGGAGGATCCTGGAGACCGCCGTCATGCGAATCCCGCTGATCCGGGCCATCTATCCGGCGGTGAAACAGGTCACGGATTTTGTGCTGGCGGATCGCAAGAGCCAGTTGCAGGCCAGCCGAGTAGTCGCGGTGCGGCCGCATGCCGATGAGATCTGGTCGATCGGTCTGGTGACGGGGCCGGGGTTGGCGAGTCTGACCGATGCGGTGGGGACGGACATGATTACCGTGTTTATTCCTTCGTCGCCTACATCCTTCAGTGGATACGTGCTGATGGTGCCCAGATCGCGCGTGGTGGAATTGCCGCTCACGGTTGAGGAGGCGATGAGGCTCCTGGTGACCGGCGGCGTAAGCACACCGGGGGCGCCCAAAGCAGGAGAAAGTACGGAGGGGAAACAGTTGACCACCGGCGGGCAAGCCGCCAGTGGCACACAATCCCCCGCTGGCACACAGTTGGGCGGGACGCAGCCCGCTGGACAGATTTGAGCGCGGATGGCCTAGCGGTGGAATTTGGGGTTTTCCTGTACAATGAAAAACTGGTGGGCACTCGAGGAACGGAAGGAGTCAACCGTGATTGTGACCGTCGCGGCTCGTCATATGGATGTCACTGAGGCACTGAAAAAATATGCGGAGCAGAAGGCCAACAAGCTGCTCAAATATTATGACCGCATCCAGGAGATTGAGGTGATCTTTGATGCGGCAAAGGATCGGACAAAGGTGGAGATGATCGTGAATGCCGAGCACAAGCACATGTTCATCGCCCATCACGATGTGGGGGATGCCTATGCGGGAATCGATGGCTGCATCGACAAGCTGGAGCGGCAGCTCAGTGATCTAAAGGACAAGTATCGCAATCGAAAGCACAGTGGGGGCGATGATAAAAGGTTGAGAGGGGAATAAACAAGAAGGAATTCAGAAGTCAGAATTGAGCAGAGCAAATGAAATTCAGCGAATTTGTTGTCAGGGAAGCGATTGTTGCGGAGTTGAAATCGCAGGATCGCGATGGAGTGCTAAACGAGCTGGTGGGCGCGCTTGCGGAAGCTGGAGCGCTCCCGGAGGGGGCGGTGCAGGAGGTCGTGGAAGCGCTGGTCAAGCGGGAGAAGAATGGGTCCACCGGGTTTGGGAAGGGTGTTGCGGTTCCGCACGTCAAGCATCCCAGGATCAAGAAGATGGCGGCCACGATAGGCCGGAGTGTCGGCGGAGTCGATTTTGCGGCGCTGGATCATCAGCCGGTTTACAGCGTGGTGCTGCTGCTTTCGCCCGAGAATCAGCCGCAGCAGCATTTGCAGGCCATGAACATCGTGTTCACCAGCTTGCAGAAGGACACGTTCCGGCGGTTTTTGAAGCAAAGCACGACGCGTGAAGCCATCGCAGATCTGCTCGATGAGGCCGATCAGGGCAAATGAAGTAGTTGTTCACCCAATGCCCGGAGAAGGGCGGGAATCTCCGCCCCCACACAGATGCCCACGGCCTCCAGAGACATCGTCATCCGCAACAAGCTTGGCCTTCACGCCCGGCCGGCAATGCAGTTCGTGGATCTGGCCAACCAGTTCAAATCGGATGTGAAGGTCCAGAGTTTTGGAGAGGAGCCCGGAGAGGCGGATGGGAAGAGCGTGATGCAGATGATCATCCTGGCGGCTGTTGAAGGCACGCCTCTGAAGATCATGGCCGAGGGAGAGGATGCCGAGGCTGCTGTGGAGAAACTGGCGAAATTGGTTGAAGAAAAGTTTGGCGAAGAGTGATGGCGGTTCATGGAGATCAAGAAGGGCATAGCGGTTTCTCCCGGTGTGGTGATCAGCACGGCTGTGGTGCTGGACGCCGAGGATCTGGCTGTGCCCAGGAGACATATCGAGGAGAAGGCGGTTGCGGACGAGGTGGCGCGGTTCAAGGAGGCGATCGAGAAGTCGGTGGCCGAGCTGGAGGGGCTGCGGCGGGGGATGGAGGAGAAATACGGGAAAGAGATCGGAAATATCCTCAACTTTCACATCGCCGTGCTGCGGGACCGGTCGGTGATCGATCCCGTGGTCAAAATGATCCAGGAGCAGAAGGTGACGGCCGAATATGCCGTGTCGGTCGTGATGCGGAAGTATGCGGCAAATTTTCAGGCCATGCCGGACCGGTATCTCTCGGAACGGGTGAAGGACGTCCATGACATCGAACGGCGAATCCTGCATGGCTTGATCGGGGAAAAGCAGGAAAGCCTGCTTCATCTGACCAGCGACATTGTCGTGATTGCTCACGATCTCCTGCCGTCGCAGACGGCGGCGCTGGATCGGTTGCACGTGCGGGGTTTCGCGACCGATGTTGGCGGTCGCACCAGCCACACCGCCATCGTCGCCCGGGCCATGGGGATTCCGGCCGTGGTGGGCCTGGGGAACATCACTGCCGAGGTTAGCGGCGGAGATGTCATCATCATCGATGGCAACCGCGGCGTGGTCATCATCGATCCGGATGAGGAACAGCTTGCCGAGCACCGGGAATACGAGAAAAAGCGGGAAGCGCAGGAAATTTCCCTGCGCGAACTCGAGACGCTGCCGGCCGTAACCAAGGATGGGCACGTCATCAGTCTCCAGGCCAATATTGAGTTTCCCGAAGAAACCGATGACGCGATCCGCCGGGGAGCCGTGGGAATCGGCCTTTATCGGACCGAATTTTTATATATGGCGGCCGAGAAGGAACCGGCCGAAGAAGATCACTATAATGCGTATGCGGATTCGCTGCGGCGACTCGCGGGAAAGCCGCTGGTGATCAGGACGCTCGATCTTGGGGCGGATAAATACACCCAATCGAAATCGCCGACGCCGGAGCGCAACCCTTTCCTGGGCGACCGCTCCATCCGCATGTGCCTGCATGACATCCCCATGTTCAAGCGGCAGTTGCGGGCGATCATGCGGTCGAGCGTGCTGGGGGATGTGCGGATCATGTTCCCCATGATCAGCACGCTGATGGAACTGCGGCAGGCGAAGATGATTTTGAACGACGTGATGGAGGAACTGGAGGATGAAGGACAGGAATTCCGGCGCGACATTCCCATCGGAATGATGATTGAAGTGCCGTCGGCCGCTTTGATGGCCAATCAGTTTGCCAGGGAAGTCAATTTCTTTTCGATTGGGACCAACGACCTCATCCAATACACGCTGGCGGTGGATCGGACCAACGAAAAAGTGGCGGGGCTGTTTTGCCCGGGACATCCGGCGGTTTTGGCGCTCATCCGTGATGTCATCCGTGCGGGGAGCCGTAATTCAGTTAGCGTGAGCGTATGTGGTGAAATGGCGGGAGAACCGCTGTACACTTTATTGTTGCTGGGTCTGGGATTAACGATATTTAGCATGAACAGCCCGGACATCGGCGAGGTGAAAAAAATTATTCGACTGACGACGCTCGAACATGCTCGGCAGGTTGCCAGACGCGTGATGAGCTTCGACAGCGAGAGACAAGTATTGCACTTCCTGCGTGAAGAGACGCGGAAGATCGATCCAGAGGCTTTTTAGAAAGAGAGTGCTGAGTACTGAGTGCTGAGTTTTGAGAGGATTGATTCCTCATCACTCAGCACTCAGCACTCAGCACTTGTGATGGAGAACATGGCCAAGGAAATGTTGATCAATGTGTCGGAGGGGGAGGAATGTCGGATTGCACTGGTGGAGGCGGGAAGACTCGAAGAACTCTACATGGAGCGAACGAGCGCCACGTCGCACGTCGGCAATATTTACAAGGGGCGGGTCACCAACGTCGAGCCGTCCATCCAGGCGGCGTTCATCGATTTTGGCCTGGGGCGCAACGGTTTTTTGCACATCTCCGATCTGATGCCCAGCTATTTTGGCAAGCGCGGCGATGAAATCACCGAGTCGGTGGGAAGGAAAATGGCCCGGCGCGATCGTCCGCCGATCCAACGGTGTCTGCGCCGCGGCGATGAGATCATCGTGCAGATCATCAAGGAGGGAATCGGCACCAAGGGCCCGACTCTTTCCACCTACCTTTCGATCCCCGGAAGAATCCTGGTGATGATGCCGGGAATGAGCAAACTGGGCGTCTCGCGCAAGATCGAGGATGAAGTCGAACGGCGCAGACTGCGGCAGATTCTCGATGCGCTCAAGCCGCCAAGGGAATGTGGGTTTATCATTCGCACGGCCGGCGTGGGCAAGAGCAAGGCGGAGATTCAGAAGGATCTGACCTATCTCACGCGCCTGTGGCAGAACATCGACAAGAAAATCAAAAGCGGGCCCGGGCCAATCGAGCTCTACACCGAAGGCGACCTGGTGACGCGCACCGTGCGTGATGTTTTCACCAGCGACGTCACACGGATCATCGTTGACAACAAGGACGTCGCGCGGCGGATCAAGGATTTCATCAAGATCGCCCTTCCCAGGACACGAAACAAGCTCGATCTATATGAGGGACAGGTGCCGCTGTTCCACGAATATGGCATCGAGCGCGAAATCGAGCAGATGTACAGCCGCCACGTCCCACTGCCCAGCGGTGGATCGCTGGTCATCGACTCAACCGAGGCGATCGTGGCCATCGACGTCAACAGCGGGAAATTCCGCGACCATGCGGATGCCGAAACCACGGCCTTCAAAACCGACATGGAGGCGGCGGATGAAATCCCCAGACAGCTTCGCCTGCGCGACCTGGGCGGCGTGATCATCTGCGACTTCATCGACCTGCGCTATGAGCGCCATCGGCGGGACCTGGAGAAACGCCTGCACGACAATCTCAAAAACGATCGCGCCAAGACCAAAATGCTGCGGATGAGCCAGTTTGGAATCATCGAGATGACGCGCCAGCGCATGCGGCCGTCGCTCAAGCGCTCCATCTACTTCGATTGCCCCCATTGCAAAGGCGCCGGCCTCGTGAAGACGCCGGAAAGCATGGCCCTGGATGTCATGCGCCGCCTGGCGATTGCGGCCAACGATCAGCGCGTATTTCGCATCGAGCTGGCGGTCTGTCCCGAAGTGGCGTTCTACTTGCAGAACAAAAAACGGGCCACTTTGGCCGCGCTGGAGCAGCACTGGCGCAAGCGCATCATGATCAAGACCGATCCCAATCTGGGCATGGATGCAATGACTTTGGGGCTGTACGACTCACGCGATGGCCTCGTGTTCCTCGAAGAGCTGGGGATGACCCCGCAGGCAACTGCCGGCGCCCCAATGGCCCGGCCGCCGCAGCAGCAGCCCGGACATCGCGGCGATCGCCGGGATCAGCGACGCGGCGGGAGAGATGATCGGGCCCGCGGCGGAGGCAAAGATCCGCGCCGGGCCGATCAAAGACCCCAGCAACGGCCTCAGCAGCGCCCGCAGCCCCAATCAGCGGGTCCCAGCGACGGCGATGAGCGCGAAGAAGGTTTCGACATGGACCGCGTTGAGGATGCCGTCGAGCAGCGGGAAGAGGAATTGATGGCAGACTCGGCCGAAATTGCGCCCTCGCCCGCCCCTCTCGAGGCGGCCGAAGGAGAGGAAACTCGGCCGGAAGTTGCCGAGGAATCGGAGCGAGATGAGGAGCATTGGAGGGAGGACGAGGCGGACGTCAAAGACCCCCAGCCGGTGCAGGAGCAGCCAGACGAGCAGGAAGAGGTTCAGCCGCGCGAAGAACCGGAACAGGGCGCGGGCAGGGCCGGAAGAAGCCGGGGCCCCAGAGGTCGGGGGCGGGGCAGGCAGGAGCAGCAGCAATCGCGGACGCCGGTCCCTATTGCCCAGAATTCACAGCCAGCTCAAACCGCAGCGCCTGCGCCAATTGCCAAAGCTCGCGAACAAGACGGGCCGGCAGAGCAACAGCAGGCTGGCGGAAGGCGGCGCAGGGGCTCCCGCGGTAGAGGACGAGGCAGAGCCGCAAATACGGCCGAGGTTGCCACAGCCACGGCCGATCGCGCAGAAGCCGCGCAGCCGGCCGCCCCCGTTGTTGTAAAGACCGGTTCCACAGACCGGCATCTAATCAGTGATGAGCCTGTTTTGCCCCAGCCTGTCCAGCGGCCCAGAACATATCGGGATTTGGACCATATTCCGGATGATTTGGACTGATCTCCGGTTTCCAGTGTCGGTCGATAGACCGTCCCGAGCGGGCGGGCGGGGTAGGATTTGTCGGAAAATCGACGGTTCTGGTATTGCATATTCCATTGAAAAATTAGTAGGTTAGGAGCAGCAGCGCTGTGGGCTACAGTGCCGCTTTTGTATTGTTCATCTATTTATTGGTGGTCAGTAGCTCTTTATAACGGTCGGGCGCGGTCGTAACTGCACCTGCCAGGAACCATATCATCCGGTGTTCGTTCTAAACCGAATGGGATTCGCGATCATTCCAAAGTCCTCCCAATAAGGCGCGTTGGAGTTGCTATGAAATCCAAATCGCAGGCTTCTCGTGTGCGCAAGTCGGATAACCCCGGACGCGGTAACGGGGATGGCAATGGACATGGGCAGCAGAAAGCGCCAGCGGCGGCGCCTGCGCCTGCGCCAACAACGGCCCCCGAGAAGCGCATGCCCAGACCAGAGCTGACCAGCGATGTTCTGGGCGGCTTGCTCACCAGCGAGGCGAAGTACAAAAAGGACCTGCTGGCTGCGCTCACAGCCCTCAAGAAGGGCGATTTTTCTGTGCGCCTCCCAGTGGATTGGCCCGGCCTCGAGGGCAAAATCGCCGACACTTTCAACGATGTGATCGAGATCACCGACCGGCTGGCCACGGAAGTCGAGCGGCTCTCCCGCGTCGTGGGTAAGGAAGGCAAGATTTCCCAGCGCGTGGGCATCGGCGAGGTTTCCGGCTCCTGGGCCACCAAGGTGGCGGCCATCAATGGATTGATCTCCGACCTCGTGCATCCCATTTCCGAAACCGCCCGCGTACTTGGCGCTGTCGCCAAGGGCGATCTATCGCAGACGATGGCGCTGGAAATTGAAGGCCGCCCGCTGGAGGGCGAATTCCTGCGCACCGCCAAGACGGTGAACACGATGGTGGACCAACTCTCGTCATTCGCCTCCGAAGTGACCCGCGTGGCCCGCGAAGTGGGTACCGAAGGAAAGCTCGGCGGCCAGGCCAAGGTCAAAGGCGTCGCCGGCACCTGGAAGGACCTGACCGACTCCGTGAACAGCATGGCCGGCAACCTGACCGCCCAGGTCCGCAACATCGCCGCCGTGACCACCGCCGTGGCCAACGGCGACCTCTCCAAAAAGATTACGGTGGACGTGAAGGGCGAAATTCTGGAACTCAAAGACACCATCAACACGATGGTGGACCAATTGCGCTCCTTCGCCTCCGAAGTGACCCGAGTGGCCCGCGAAGTGGGCACCGAAGGCAAGCTCGGCGGCCAGGCCGAAGTGAAAGGCGTCGCTGGTACGTGGAAAGACCTCACCGACTCCGTGAACTCAATGGCGCGAAACCTGACCGCCCAGGTGCGAAACATCGCCGCCGTGACCACCGCCGTGGCCAACGGCGACCTCTCCAAAAAAATCACCGTGGACGTGAAAGGTGAAATTCTGGAACTGAAGGTCACCATCAACACCATGGTGGACCAGCTTTCATCGTTCGCCTCCGAAGTGACCCGCGTGGCCCGTGAAGTGGGCACCGAAGGAAAACTCGGCGGCCAGGCCGAGGTGAAAGGCGTCGCCGGCACGTGGAAGGACCTCACCGACTCGGTGAATTCCATGGCGGGCAACCTGACGGCCCAGGTGCGAAATATCGCCGCCGTGACCACCGCCGTCGCCAACGGCGACCTCTCCAAGAAAATCACCGTCGACGTGCGCGGCGAAATTCTCGACCTCAAGGAAACCATCAACACGATGGTGGATCAGCTCCGTTCCTTCGCCTCCGAAGTGACCCGCGTGGCCCGCGAAGTGGGCACCGAAGGAAAACTGGGTGGTCAGGCCGAAGTCAAAGGTGTCGCCGGTACCTGGAAAGATCTCACCGACAATGTAAACCTGATGGCCTCCAACCTCACCGTGCAGCTCCGCGACGTGTCGAAAGTGGCGACCGCGATCGCGACCGGCGACCTGACCCAGAAGATCACGGTCGATGTGAAGGGTGAAATCCTTCAGATCAAGAACGTGATCAACACCATGGTGGACCAGCTTTCGTCATTCGCCGCGGAGGTGACTCGCGTGGCGAAGGATGTGGGCACGGAAGGCAAGCTCGGCGGCCAGGCCGATGTGCGCGGCGTGGCGGGTACGTGGAAGGATCTGACCGACAATGTGAACCTGATGGCCTCTAACCTGACGGTGCAGCTCCGCGAATTTTCAAAGGTGGCGACTGCGATTGCGACCGGCGACCTGACCCAGAAGATCACCGTGGAGGTGAGAGGCGAACTCCTTCAGATCAAGAACGTGATCAACACCATGGTGGACCAGCTTTCATCCTTCGCCGCCGAAGTCACCCGCGTGGCCCGCGAGGTGGGCACCGAAGGCGAACTGGGTGGTCAGGCCGAGGTGAAAGGGGTCGCCGGCACCTGGAAGGACCTCACCGATTCCGTGAACAGCATGGCCGGCAACCTGACGGCACAGGTCCGCAATATCGCCGCTGTGACCACCGCCGTCGCCAATGGCGACCTCTCCAAGAAAATTACCGTCCCTGTGAAAGGGGAAATGCTGGAACTGAAAAACACCATCAACACCATGGTGGACCAGCTCAACAGCTTCGCCTCCGAAGTGACCCGCGTGGCCCGCGAAGTGGGCACCGAAGGAAAACTCGGCGGCCAGGCGGATGTGAAGGGCGTCGCCGGCACCTGGAAGGACCTGACGGATAATGTGAATTTCATGGCCGGCAACCTCACGTCTCAGGTCCGCAACATCGCCGCCGTGACCACCGCCGTGGCCAACGGCGACCTCTCCAAGAAAATCACCGTCGACGTCAAAGGCGAAATTCTGGAGCTGAAGGTCACCATCAACACCATGGTGGACCAGCTCTCGTCGTTCGCCGCCGAAGTGACCCGCGTGGCCCGCGAAGTGGGCACCGAAGGCAAACTCGGCGGCCAGGCCGATGTGCGCGGCGTTGCCGGTACCTGGAAAGACCTCACCGACTCGGTGAACTCGATGGCCGGCAACCTCACTTCCCAGGTTCGCAATATCGCCGCCGTGACCACCGCCGTCGCCAAGGGTGACCTGTCCAAGAAGATCACCGTCGACGTCAAAGGCGAAATCCTCGAGCTGAAAAACACCATTAACACGATGGTGGACCAGCTCAACAGCTTTGCGTCGGAAGTGACCCGCGTGGCCCGCGAGGTGGGCACCGAAGGAAAACTGGGTGGTCAGGCCGAAGTGCGCGGTGTTGCAGGTACATGGAAGGACCTCACCGACAACGTGAACTTCATGGCCGGCAACCTCACCTCACAGGTGCGAAACATCGCCGCCGTGACCACGGCCGTCGCCAACGGCGACCTGTCCAAGAAGATCACTGTGGACGTCAAAGGCGAAATCCTGGAGCTGAAGAACACCATCAACACCATGGTGGACCAGCTCTCCTCGTTCGCATCAGAAGTCACTCGCGTGGCCCGCGAAGTCGGCACCGAAGGCAAACTCGGCGGCCAGGCCGAAGTGAAGGGCGTCGCCGGCACCTGGAAAGACCTCACCGACTCGGTGAACAGCATGGCCGGCAATCTCACCTCTCAGGTCCGCAACATCGCTGCCGTGACCACCGCCGTCGCCAATGGCGACCTCTCCAAGAAGATCACCGTCGACGTCCGCGGCGAAATCCTCGAGCTCAAAGACACCATCAACACGATGGTGGACCAGCTCCGCTCCTTCGCCTCGGAAGTGACGCGTGTGGCTCGCGAAGTGGGCACCGAAGGAAAACTAGGTGGCCAGGCGGATGTGAAAGGCGTCGGCGGCACCTGGAAAGACCTCACCGACTCGGTGAACAGCATGGCCGGCAACCTCACCTCCCAGGTACGCAACATCGCCGCCGTGACCACGGCCGTCGCCAACGGCGATCTCTCCAAGAAGATCACGGTCGATGTGAAAGGCGAAATCCTCGAGCTGAAAGACACCATCAACACCATGGTGGATCAGCTCCGCTCCTTCGCTTCCGAAGTAACCCGCGTGGCCCGCGAGGTGGGCACCGAAGGAAAACTCGGCGGCCAGGCCGAAGTGAAAGGCGTCGCCGGTACCTGGAAAGACCTGACCGACAACGTGAACCTCATGGCCGGCAACCTGACCAATCAGGTGCGCGGCATCGCCAAGGTCGTCACTGCCGTCGCCAACGGCGACCTCAAGCGCAAGCTGGTCGTCGATGCCAAGGGCGAAATCGCCGCCCTCGCCGACACCATCAACGGCATGATCGACACCCTCGCCACCTTCGCCGATCAGGTGACCACCGTCGCCCGCGAAGTGGGTGTCGAAGGCAAGCTCGGCGGCCAGGCCCTCGTCCCCGGCGCTGCCGGCACCTGGAAAGACCTCACCGACAACGTCAATCAGCTCGCCGCCAACCTGACCACTCAGGTGCGAGCCATCGCCCAGGTGGCAACCGCCGTCACCAAGGGCGACCTCTCGCGCTCAATCGAGCTTGAGGCCCAGGGCGAAATGGCCGCCCTCAAGGACAACATCAACGAGATGATTCGCAACCTGAAGGACACCACGCTGAAAAACAGCGAGCAGGACTGGCTCAAGACCAACCTCGCCAAATTCAGCCGAATGCTTCAGGGCCAGAAAGACCTGCTCACCGTCGGCAAGCTCATTCTCTCCGAGCTCGCTCCCGTGGTTTCGGCACAGCAGGGCGTCTTCTACAACGTCGATTCCTCCAAGGCCGATGAGCCCATGCTCAAGCTGCTCGCCAGCTACGCCTACAAGGAGAGGAAGAACATCGACAACAAGTTCCGTCTCGGTGAAGGCCTGGTCGGCCAGTGCGCACTGGAGAAAGAGAAGATCCTGCTCACCAGCGTCCCCACCGACTACATCAAGATCAGCAGCGGCCTGGGCGAATCCACTCCGCTCAACGTCATGGTGCTGCCGGTCGTCTTCGAAGGCCAGGTCAAGGCCGTGCTGGAATTGGCCAGCTTCGAGCGCTTCAGCACCACCCACCAGACCTTCCTCGATCAGCTCACCGAGCTCATCGGCATCGTGCTCAACACCATCGAAGCCAACATGAGAACGGAAGACCTGCTCCGCAAGTCGCAGAGCCTTGCCAGCGAATTGCAGAGCCGGCAGGAAGAACTGCAAACCACAAACGCCGAGCTGGAAGACAAAGCCAAGCTGCTGGCCGAGCAGAATTCCGAGGTGGAGCGCAAGAATCATGAAGTGGAGCAGGCCCGCCAGGCGCTGGAAGAAAAGGCCAAGCAGCTCGCCATCACCTCCAAGTACAAGAGCCAATTCATGGCGAACATGTCGCATGAATTGCGCACGCCGCTCAACAGCCTGCTCATTCTCTCAGATCAGCTTAGCAAGAATCCCGAACACAACCTCACGACCAAACAGGTGGAGTTTGCCAAGACGATCCACTCCTCCGGCAACGAGCTTCTGGCGTTGATCAATGACATCCTCGACCTGGCCAAGATCGAATCGGGCACGGTCATCGTGGATGTCGGCGAGGTGACGCTCAAGGAGCTGGGCGATTATGTGGACCGCACTTTCAGGCATGTGGCCGAAAGCAAGAAGCTCGATTTTGGCGTGGAACTGGCCGCGGGCCTGCCCCGCTCGCTCCACACCGATGCCAAACGCCTTCAGCAGGTGCTCAAAAACCTCCTGTCCAACGCGTTCAAGTTCACCGAGCGCGGCCGCGTTGCCCTGACCATCGCCCCGGCCGGCGGCGGGTGGTCCAGCGATCACGACACCCTCAACCGCGCCAGATCCGTTTTGGCGCTCAGCGTCAGCGACACCGGCATCGGCATTCCGCCCGACAAGCAGGCGATCATCTTCGAGTCCTTCCAGCAGGCCGATGGCTCCACCAGCCGCAAATACGGCGGCACCGGTCTGGGCCTGACCATCAGCCGCGAAATCGCCCGACTGTTGGGCGGCGAAATCAGGCTGACCAGCGCGCCCGGCGTCGGCAGCACCTTCACGCTCTATCTGCCCCAGGCCTACGTCGCTCCCAGGCCCCCCCGCAAGCCGCTGTCACAGACGCAGCAGCAGGACCAGCAGGCGCAGAGCAATGCCCTCCTGGCGATGGCCCAGGATGAAGAGCAGCAGGTCGATGTCTCCTTCGATCTGCCCCTTGCCGATGTTTCCGACGACAGCGGCAACATCAATTCCGACGACAAGGTAATCCTCATCGTCGAAAACGATGCCAGCTTCGCCCGCTTCCTCCTCGAGCTGGCGCACGAGAACGGCTTCAAAGGCCTGATCACCGCCCGCGGCGGGGCGGCCATCGCCACGGCCCGCGAGATCAAGCCGCACGCGGTGACGCTGGATATCAACCTGCCCGACATCGACGGCTGGCGCGTGCTCAATCGGCTGAAGGATGATTTTGAAACCCGGCACATTCCGGTTTATGTGATTACCACCGAGGAGGAACGCGAGCGCGGCCTGCGCATGGGCGCGGTCGGGTCGCTCGCCAAGCCGGTGAAGAACAAGGAGACGCTGGATGCGACGTTCAAGCGGATCCGCGAATTCGTCGATCCGCAGACGCGCTCGATGCTGATCGTCAACGGTGATGAAGCGCAGCGCAACAGCATCGTGGAACTGTGCGGCGGCGAGGATGTCAATATCCGGGCCGTCGCCAGCAGCGCAGAAGCTGTTCTGGCCGCCTCTGAGACGCGTTTTGATGCGATCGTTACGGACATCGAATTGCCCGATGGCAGCGGCTTTGAGCTGATTGAGAAACTCTGCGAGCAGCCGGGTCAGCGCGATGTGCCGGTGATCATCTACATGCCGCGCGAGGTGAATCGCAAGCTGGAAGCGCAGCTGAAGCGCTCCTGCCAGTCGCTGGTGGTCAAGGATGTCCGCTCGCCGGAGCGGTTGTTTGATGAAGTCTCCCTGTTCCTGCACCGCAAGCTGGACAGCATGCCGCAACCCCGGAAGGAGATGCTCCAGCGGCTGCATGCGACCGATACGGTGCTGGCGCAGAAGAAGGTGCTGATCGTCGACGACGACATCCGCAATATCTTTGCGATGACCAGTCTGCTCGAGCGGCACAACATGAACATCCTGTCGGCTGAGACCGGCAAATCGGCCATCGACATTCTCCAGGGAACGCCCGACGTGGATGTGGTCCTGATGGACATCATGATGCCGGCCATGGATGGCTATGACACCATGCGGGCGATCCGCAAGCAGGCGAAGTTCCGCTCGCTGCCCATCATCGCCCTGACCGCCAAGGCCATGAAGGGCGACCGCGAGAAGTGCATCGAGGCCGGCGCCTCCGATTACATCGCCAAGCCCGTCGATACTGAACAGCTTCTTGGGTTGCTCCGCGTCTGGTTGTATCGGTAGGATGAGCTGCTGAAGTCCCGGCTGTATACCCGGGGCTCCGGTTCGTGGAGACTCGCCTATGAGTCAATCCAACGGGAAAGTCAGCATCCTCCTCGTCGATGATCGCCCGGAGAAACTCCTGGCCCTGGAGGCGGTGTTGTCCGACCTGGACGTCGATATGGTGAAGGCCAGCAGCGGCAAGGAGGCCCTGCGCTGCGTTCTCAGCCAGGAATTCGCCGTCATCCTGCTCGATGTCAACATGCCCGGACTCGACGGCTTTGAGACTGCGAGCCTCATCCGTCAGCGCAAAAGCTCCGAGCACATCCCCATCATCTTCATCACCGCTTTCAGCGATGAAATGCACGTCGCCCGCGGATATTCCCTGGGAGCTGTCGATTACATCCTCGCGCCCATCGTCCCCGAAGTGTTGCGCACCAAGATTTCCGTCTTCGTTGACCTCTATCGCACAACCGAGCAGGTCAAGCGGCAGGCCGAATGGCTGCGCCGGCGGGCCGCCCAACTATATAAGCTCACTGGCGCCTCCCTGCGGATCAATTCGGCCTTGTCCCTCGATAAGACGCTGGAAATCGTCACCGAAAGCGCCCGCGAAGTCATTGGGGCGAATCATTGTTGCTCGGTGCTGGCGCTCGAGCAGAATTGGGGCCGGGCGCGGCACGTCCAGTCATTGTCAGAGAGATTCGAGGGACGCGAACAGGAATTTTCCCCGGCCGTCTTCGCCGATCTGCACGCCCTGGTCGCCAAAATGAACCGCGCCGTGCGAATGTCGCCGCGCGAGTTGCAGACGCATCCCTCCTGGCTCGCGCAACCAGGAAGTTCGGCGCCCCAGGGCTTGTCCGGATTTCTCGCCGCCCCGCTGGTAAGCCGCGATGGCCGCAACATCGGCCTCATCCAGCTTTCGGACAAAATTGACAGTGAGTTCAATGAGGATGACGAGGCGATCCTGATCCAGCTCGCGCAAATGGCATCGATTGCAATCGAGAACACCATCTTTGCCGAGGCCCGCGAGGCTAACCGGATGAAGGATGAGTTCCTCGCCACCCTCTCCCACGAGCTGCGCACGCCCCTCAATGCCATGCTGGGATGGACCCGCCTGCTCCGCATGGGCAAGCTCGATGCGGCCGATACAGCTCACGGCCTTGAAGTCATCGAGCGAAATGTCAGCGCCCAGGCCAAGCTGATCGAGGATCTGCTCGATGTCTCCCGCATCATGACCGGCAAAATGCGCCTCAATATCAGGCCAATGTCGCTCAAATTGGTGATCGAGGCCGCGATTGATGCCGTGCGGCCCGCCGCCGATGCCAAGGAAATCCAAACCACCACTTCCTTTGATGCCGAAGCCGATCACATGTCCGGCGATGCCGACCGGATGCAACAGGTCGTCTGGAACCTGCTCACCAACGCTATCAAGTTCACCAACCGCAGCGGCAAGGTCGAGGTCGCCCTCACCCGCCAGAGCGGCTACGTCCAGATCAAAGTCATCGACAACGGCATCGGCATCAATCCCGAGTTCCTGCCCTACGTCTTCGACCGATTCCGCCAGGCCGACAGCAGCAGCACCCGCCATCACAGCGGCCTGGGTATCGGCCTGGCCATCGTCCGCCACGTCGCCGAGCTCCACGGCGGCACCGTTCACGTCGAGAGCTTCGGTCAGGGACATGGGGCAACATTTACCGTAAGCCTTCCTGTCAGCGCGGTGAAACTGGAAGCAGAGCAGCCCCCGCCACAGCGCAGAACCCTCAAGTCAGCGCCCACTGTCGCGCCGGCCGCCGCCATGCTTGCCGGGCTCCACATCCTCCTCGTCGATGATGAGGCCGATGCCCGAGAGATGCTCACCGAAGTTTTGCGCCGCCATCAGGCGCGGGTAACCGCCGTCGGCTCCGCCCGCGATGCGCTGGTGGAGTTGGATCGGGCGCTGCCCGATGTGTTGATCAGCGACATCGCCATGCCCGACGACGATGGTTATTCACTGATTCGCAAAGTGCGCGGCCGAACCGCCGAGCAGGGTGGTCAGGTGCCGGCAATGGCCCTCACCGCCTACGCCCGCGAGGAGGACCGGACGCGGGCTCTGGCCGCGGGCTACCAGGTCCACGTCCCCAAGCCCGTCGAGCCAAATGAATTGGCCACCGTCGTCGCCGCGCTGGCGGGACGAAATGGCAAGCCTCTCGAGCCAGTCCTGAAATATGGATGACGTCCGATAAGGCTGATCCCGCCCTCCCACCCATCCTCCGGGATTAAAACGAGATATAATGCTGCATGCGGACAGGTCGGTTGAACCGATTCCTTCTGGCGCACAGATTGCAGATAAGATGGGGCCGCCCGCATTGATCGCCCTCATCGGCTTTGGTGGGGCATCAGTTGTCGCGGGAAGGCTCCAGGAGACCTGAATTATGGATGTCACTGTGATTGGCTGCGGGTATGTCGGCTTGGTAACCGGCACGTGTCTGGCCAGCATCGGACATACTGTCAGGGGCGTCGAAAAGGACCTAAAAAAGCTCAAAACTCTCCAGGATGGCCACTGCCCCATCTTTGAGCCGGGCCTTCATGAGTCCATGAAGGAGCATTACGCCTCCGGCCAGCTTCAATACACCGACAACGTCAAGGCCGCCGTCCGCGACGCCGAGGTAGTGTTCCTTTGTGTTGGCACTCCCCCCAAGCCCGATGGCACAGTCGACATGAGCTATCTCGAAGCCGCCGGCAAGGAAGTCTGCGATGCGTTGGCCGAGATCAAAAGCGAATATATGGTGACCATCGTCGTGAAATCGACGGTGCCGGCCGGGACCAATCGCAAGCTCTACAACTACCTCCGTGAGCAGACCAAGGCCTATGTGCAGGTGGTTTCCAACCCCGAATTCCTGCGTGAAGGCTCGGCAGTCCAGGATTTCCTCGCCCCCGACCGCATCGTCATCGGCGGCGATTCCCCCGACGCCTTCCGCATCATGCGGGGGCTCTATGACCCCATCATCAAGCAGGAAGAAAAATTCCTCACCATGAACTGGGAATCCGCCGAGCTGACCAAATATGCCGCCAACGCCATGCTGGCCGCGCGCATCTCGTTCATGAACGAAATGACCATCCTCTGCGAGGCCTACGGCGCTGATGTGGAAGACATCCGCAAAGGCATCGGCACCGACTACCGCATCGGCCCCGCCTTCCTGAAAGCCGGCTGCGGATACGGCGGTAGCTGTTTCCCCAAGGATGTGGCCGCACTCGAGCATATCTCGCGGCAGATTGGCCACGAGAATCTGTTCGTGAATGCCATCCAGACCATCAACAAGGCGCAGAAGAAGCGGTTCGTGGAGAAGCTCGTTTCCAAACTGGGCCGTCCCATCGATGGAGCCACCATTGCCGTCTGGGGCCTGGCCTTCAAGGCCGACACCGACGACATCCGCGAATCCGCCGCCCTCGATGTCATTCGCTATCTGCTGGAAAAGGGCGCCCACGTCCGCGCCACTGATCCCAAGGCCATGGAAAACATGAAACAGGTTTTCAAGGACGAGGTGGAATGGATGCCGGACCCCGTATCCGCCGCCGTCGGCACCGATGCCGTCGCCTTGCTCACCGATTGGCCCCAGTATTCCACCCTCCCCTTCCGCAAAATCGCCGCCACCATGAATCAACCCCTGATCTTCGACGGCCGCAACTGCCTCCATCGCGATGTGATGCGCGAAAACGGCTTCCAGTATTACCCCATGGGCCGCCCCGCGGTGGAGAATAAGTTAAGGTTGAAGACGAAGGTGTAATCAATTCTCAAGCACTCTTGAGCAGACCCTCCTCTCGCAGAATTCCTTCTGCCCACGCCACGTCGGCAGGATCAAGCGAAGGATCAAGTCGGCTTGTGTAATCTGTGTGGTCATAACGCCCGTTAACGTAGGCGCGATCAAATAATTCCTGAAGATCCAGATGCGCATCCTGATCTTCTTGACGAAGCGGAATACGAATTACCGGAAGCCGCTCGCTCAAAGGGATAGCATATAATTCAATATTGTTCGGTCGCCACCCGCGACGGACGGAAATGTGGTATGGGGTCCGGTGCGATGGGGGAACGTGGATTCGATGCGCGAGCGTAATACGCTGCCCGCTGCGCAGGAGATCAATTTCCACCAGACTGGTAAAACCGCCCAATACTTCATCCTGCTTCTTTCGATACAAGTCCATTCCCGGTCCGGGCATTTTGTTTGATGGGCTGAGAATCTCAATGATTGTGACTATCCGATTAGCCGATCCAGCTTCACGAATCTCGATATACCCTTCGGTTACTGGATCGCCCGGAAACTGCAAAACAAGGGGCTCCGCAACACCCGCCACCCCTCTCGTGCCGGGTGTTCGCGGCCTCTCGGGAGTTTCCACAATTTGAACGTCCGGTACGATCTGCCGGCTCGTGGTCCAGGGGGTCTCAAGGAAAACTCGTTCCTCTAAACGAGCGACAAGATCGCCCGGAAGCTGTCCTTGCAGCGTATCACCGGAATAAGTAATTAAGCGATGGTGCACGTCCCCCCACTGCTGCTCCAGCCACGGATCCATCCCCGGAAATGGGCTTTTGGAGGCCATATCTACGGTCATTATACACTCTGTTGGTCCGAGAAAGATCGAACTGGATGCACCTGCTCTGCCGATAGCACAGGCGGGTATGTCTATCTGGAGCCGGATTAACGATTGGTGGAGAGGGCGCGGCCAAACAAATGCCGCGACGTTCGATATCTTCGATCTGCTCGGCCGCAACCCCATCTGCCTCGATACCCCCGAACTTCAACGATTCCTGGCCGGCAAATCCATTCTCGTCACCGGCGCTGGCGGCTCCATCGGCTCCGAAATCTGCCGCCAGAGCATGAAGTTCTGCCCCAGGCGTCTGGTCCTGGTCGAGCGCGCCGAGAACGCACTTTTTGAAATCGATCGCGAGCTTGGCGAGCGCTGGATCGGCGCTGATATCCGCCCCTGTCTGGCCGACATCTGTGACCAGGAGCGAATCACCGCCATCTTCAAGGAAGAGCAGCCCGACGTCATCTTCCATTGTGCCGCCCACAAGCACGTCCCCTTGATGGAGGAGAATCCCGGGGAGGCGGTAAAGAATAACGTCCTGGGAACCAGAATCGTCGCCGACGCCGCCCTCGACACCCGCTGCCACGCGTTTGTGATGGTAAGCACCGACAAGGCCGTCAATCCAACCAGCGTAATGGGCGCGACCAAACGCTGTGCGGAACTGTACGTCCAGTCACTCAATGATGCGGGCACAACCAGATTCGTCGCCGTGCGTTTCGGCAATGTCATCGGCTCCAGCGGCAGCGTCGTTCCCATCTTCCAGAAGCAGATCGCCGCCGGCGGACCAGTCACCGTCACTCATCCCGAGATGAAACGCTATTTCATGACCATTCCCGAGGCCAGCCAGCTCGTCATGCAGGCCGGCGCCATCGGCCAGGGCGGGGAAATCTTTATCCTCGATATGGGCGAACCAGTTCGAATTCTCGACCTCGCGCGGCAGATGATCATCCAGGGAGGCCTTCGCCCCGACGAGGACATTCAGATCAAATTCACCGGCGTCCGCCCCGGAGAAAAGTTGTACGAAGAGCTTTCCGCCGGCAATGAGCAAACCCGCCCAACTTCACACGAAAAAATCCGCGTCTGGCAACTCCCCGTCGCCAGCAGGGGCCAGGTGGAACTGATGTTGCAGACACTGACCACAGCCCTCGCCGGTGGCCCCGCGAATATCGTCGATGCGCTAAAACAATGCGTCGGCGAATACCAGCCCCGGCGTGCCGCCGCGCCCGGCCCAGAGAAGAGCCGAATCCCCCTCCGCCTTGTGCGGGCGGCCTGAATACCGCCTAATCTCCCCAGATTAGCTGCTTGTCCCATAATGCTAAAGAATCGCCCCTGCTCTCGCCGATGCAAGTTGTGGGATTCGGGCAATTCCGATGCATCCCAGAATAAGCGGCCGACGGACTGGCCGCGCATCGACCACGGAAGGTAACTATGCGGACGCTCGCGATCATCAATCAAAAGGGTGGCTGCGGAAAAACCACCACCAGCATCAACCTCGCGGCCTGTCTGGCGCGCCTCGGGCACAAGACCCTGCTCGTCGACATGGACCCGCAAGGCCACTGCGGCGTCGGCCTGGCCGTCCCCGAGGAGCAAATCGAGCGCACCATCTACGATGCGCTCATCGAAGAGCGCGATGGCAAAGTTTGCTCGATCTCCCAGATCGTCTGGCAGATCGCCAGCGACTTTGATCTTGCGCCCTCCAACATTCAGCTCGCGGCCTTCGAGCAGGTCTTCGCCGGCCGCCCCGGACGCGAAGACCGTCTGCTTCGCGCCCTTCAGCAGGTGAAGGAAGCCTATAGCTGGTGCATCATCGATTGCCCCCCCAGCGTCGGCCTCATTACCTTCAACGCCCTGCGCGCCTGCGATGAAGTCGTCGTTCCCGTCGAGACCGGATTTTTCAGCCTGCATGGCCTCACCAAGATGATGGAGACCCTCGAGGTCCTCCGTGACCGCTGCAACAACGAAGTCCAGGTTCGCGTCCTCCCGACACAATACGACACCCGCACCAAGCTCGGCCGCGAGGTCCTCTCCGAACTCCGCAGCAAGTTCCGTGAATACCTGATGCACAGCACCATCAACTTCAACACCAAGCTCAAAGAAGCCGCCAGCTTCGGCCAGCCCATCACCGAATACGATCCCGGCAGCCGCGGCTACAAGGATTTTGTGAATCTCGCCCGCGAGCTCATGGGCCATCGCCCGCTCGATGTCGAGCCGGTGATGAGCGACAAGCTTTCCCGACCCGCCGAGCTGGTCCAGCGCGCCAAACAACTCGCCCAGATGACCAGCGTGCAGTTTGGACGAACCAGCGTTCCTTCTCCGGCCACCTCCGCCGCGGTCGAAGATCGCAGTGGTGGCGTGGCCCTCGCGGAAGCCCCAGCCACCGCGGCCACACGAACTCGCCCAGTCGCTACCGCCGTGGAAATGAGCGCGGATGCCCGCGAATGGCAGACCGAACAGAAGATCAAGGATTTCTATGGCGTGAAGCAGTTCGGCCGCGAAGTGGTATTCGCCGTCCGCTTCGAAGAGGCCCATCGCGTTGCCCTCGCCGGCGATTTCAACGGCTGGTCACCCGACGCCAATGTCATGGCCCCCGGCAAGCGCAGCGGCGAATTTCGCATGGCGCTTCCCCTCAATCCCGGCCGATATCGCTATCGCCTCATCGTCGATGGCAAATGGATCACCGACCCGCACAACCAGTACGTCGAGGTCAATCAGTTCGGAGAGCTGAACAATATTGTCGAGGTGGAATAGGCGCAACCAGCGCCCAACGCACGGTGGAACCGACCGGGAAGGAAGATGCACGAACAACCCAAGAATCCGCGCAGCCTCAGTGACATCAGTCACCTCTTTCTCAGCAGCGTCCGCGACCGGCAGACAGGAGGATCACCGCGCCCCCAGCGCACACCCCCTCCCAAGGTTGATGCCCGGGATGCCGACCTGACCCCCGAAGAATTTCAGCACGTGCTCAACGACGCCCCCGCTCCCTCGGCCGAAGGCGCTATTGTCCCACCCGTTCGCGCCATCATCGCGTCCCATCTCGGCGCGCGGCAGTTTGATGCCGTCCGCGGTTATGCCCGCAGCCTCGCCGCATCCGGCCGCCGCGTCGGCCTGATCTGGATCGATGTCTCCGAATTCGCCCTGATGACCTACGAGCCCGATGAGAGTGCGCCGGAGCGCCATGAGGAATCGGCCGGCGAGTGTTTCGATGCCCGCGTCATGCGCGAGGCCATCGCCGAGCTCAACTGCGATGTCGAGTGCTGGGTTCTCGCGGTCGCCAATCCCCGCGTCGCCGAAGGCCGAGCCTTATTGAAGAACGTGAGCCGCTGGGTGCTCCTCAGCGCCAAAGACCACGACGCCGTCGTTGCCTGCTACCGCACACTAAAAGGCCTGGCCGATTTGCACCGCCCGCGCCTGTCCATCGCCGCGCTCGATGTCTCCGATCCGGCCGAGTCCGAGCAGGTCTTCAGCAAAATGGCCAGCACCTGCATGCAATTCCTCAATTGGCCCCTCGAGGCTGAGCCCCCCGTCGGCGAAGCCCCCCACGTGGCCGAGTGCATGGTCATGCAGTGCAGCGCCCAGGGCGACAAGGCCCAGCTCGCAACCGCCGGCCACTGGCAGGTCGTCGCCGACCTGCTCGAACAGGCGCAGCAATCCACCGGCGAAAACTCCGAACCACTCACGCCCGAGGCCGTCATCAATCCATCCGAAATGTTTAACAGCGAATCCTCGGCCAAATCGAAAAACCCAAACGCCGATGAATTGTCGGCCGCGCAGGCGAGATTGCGTCGATTGACTCCAACTCCACAAGTGGAGGTCGCGCCGGTGACGGATTCCAAATCAACCATCGCATCGGAAGTGATCGCGTTGCCCGAAGAAGGTGGATCGCTGCTCGACGCGGTGATGCGGCATTCCATGACCGAAATAATTGAATGCCCGATTCGCCCCCCCATGTGCCCCGACGCGCGCCTCGCCGTCAGCCGAGACCGCCGCTTGATGCTCATCGCCGCCGCCGGTCACGGCCTGCGCGAGCTGCGCGACATCGGCCTCGCCTACCGCTGGCTGGTCGAAAATCGCGCCCTCCTCGCCATGGCTTTGCCCCAACTCGCCGTCGACGCCCGGCAGCTCCCCCATTTGCGACTGCTCGTCGATCAGGCCGACCTCAATGCCGAAGTTCTACAGCCCATCTTCCAGGTCAACACCGTCACCATCTGCTCCTACCGCAAACTCCGCTGGGGCGAGCGCAACGGCGTCCTCCTCGACGCAGCGTAGGTCCGGCTGTGCCGGACATTATTCCGCCGTATCCGACACCGGCGGCCCCGCCTCCTCCACCTCTCCCGCCTCCAAAGCCCCCTCAAAATCCATCAGAAAATGAATGTTCTTCATCCGCTCTTCCCCCACCCTTCTGCGCAACAGATTTTTTGCCCGCCGAATGCTGATCCGCCGCGAAACATGCGTAATCACCAAATGCTGATTCTGTAGCTTCGGCAAAATTTCCACCAGTTGATCCAGATGCAGATGCTTCCCCACCTTCGCCCGCTGCCGGTGCGTCGGATCAAAAAAAGTGCATTCCGTGATCAAAATCTCCGCCTTCTGCACATCCGGATGATCGAAAACCGGCCCCGCCGAAGTATCCCCCAGATAAGTCACCAGCGGCACCTCGACCCGATACTGAATCTCCACTCCCTTCTTCCGCAGATTCGCCAAATCCGGCCCCGGCGTCCCTATGTACTCCGCCTTGAGCTTCTCCCTCACGCTGATCAGCGAATACCCCAGGCAGCTCCCCCCATGATGCGTCTCCATCGCCCGAATCAAAAAATCCCGCCTCACCGCATGATCCTTTCCCGCCGCCATCGGCACCAGCGTATACGGCGTCCCCTGCCTCTCCACATCGCGCCAGCACTTGAGCATCAGATCCGTCGCCCCCGCCAATTCCTGCGGCAGCAAAACCGTCCCCGGCTTCATCCCCTGAAAATTCCGCTGCGACAGGTAATACGCCAGCCCCGCCAGGTGATCCATGTGCCCATGCGTGATGCAAACCGTATTGCTCGTCAGCGCAAAATAAGGCGAGCGCCCGATGTCAAAGCACACATCCAGCTCCGGCACCTGAACGACGCTTTCCTCCCCCGCCACGCTATAGCCAATCAGATGCAGCGACCCCAGCTTGATCTTGGCGAATCTCTGAACAAGAAACGATTTGCCGGCCATAGGGAGCGCCTAAATTGGAAGCGCCTGAATTGGGCCGGCAAACGTGTGCAAAACAAACCGAACTCGAATGGAGCCATGGGGATTTGAACCCCAAATTCCACCATGCCATGGTGGCGTGATCCCATTTCACTATGGCCCCAGGACCGAGCGCACACGGCCATATCGGCCGCCGACGATCAGACCATTGAGTTTATCCCCACGCGCTGGACTGTCAACTTGAAGTTTGGCGCGCCAAGCCCATAGTACCGTGCCATGCCTCACGACCTATCCCTCATCACCACCATCGCGGTCTCGTTCACCGCGGCCTGGGTGCTGGGGATTCTCACACAGAAAATCGGCCTCTCGCCGATCGTGGGATATTTGCTCGCTGGCATCGCCATCGGCCCGCACACGCCCGGTTTTGTCGGGAACATCGCCCTCGCCCAGCAACTGGCCGAATTGGGCGTCATCCTCCTCATGTTCGGTGTCGGCCTCCACTTTCATCTCAAAGATCTCCTGGCCGTTCGAAATGTCGCTATACCCGGCGCAATCGGCCAAAGCCTCGTGACCACCCTCCTCGCCGTGGTCATCTCACTCGCATTCAAATCAGTCCCCCTCAAATCCGGCCTGGTTGTCGGCATGGCCATGTCGGTGGCCAGCACCGTCGTGCTCATCCGCGTGCTGACGGATAACAAATTGCTCGACACCACCGCCGGCCACGTCGCCGTAGGATGGCTGATCGTCGAGGATGTATTCACCGTCATCGTGCTCGTGTTGATTCCCGCCATCGGCGCCAGCGCGTCTGGTGGCGCGGCAACGCATCCAGTCGGCGGCCTGGCCTGGGAGCTGACCAAAGCGCTGCTGAAACTCGCCGTCCTCGTGGCCCTCCTCCTCTTCGCCGGCGCGAAAATCATCCCCTGGATCATGGTCCAGGTCGCGCGCCTCAGGTCGCGCGAGCTCTTCACCCTCACCGTCCTGGTCATGGCCATCGCCGTCGCCGCCGGATCGTCCTATCTCTTCGGCGCATCCATGGCCCTGGGCGCATTCCTCGCCGGCATGGTCGTCGGCCAATCCCCCGTCTCCCAGCAGGCCGCCGCCGACGCGCTCCCCATGCGCGATGCCTTCGCAGTCCTCTTTTTCTCATCGGTGGGAATGCTGTTCGATCCCCGCTTCGTCCTCCACGAGCCCGCCCTGCTCCTCACCGGCCTGGCCATCGTGATCATCGGCAAGCCGCTGGCCGCCCTGGCCATCGTCGCCCTCATCGGCTATCCCGTCCGCACCGGCCTCGTGGTCGCCTTGGGCCTGGCCCAGATCGGCGAATTCTCCTTCATCCTCTCCGACCTCGCCCGAAAGCCGGGGATCAATCTCATGACCGAGCGCGGCCACAACCTCCTCGTCGCCTGCGCATTGGTCTCCATCACCCTCAATCCCATCCTCTTTCGCTTCCTCAATCCCCTCGAAAATGCCCTCAAAAAACGCCCAAAACTCTGGTCCCTCCTCAACCGCCGCTCCCTGCGCCGCGAAAAGCAAATCAACGAGCAGGCCGGCGCTGAAATTGAGAAATCCCACAAGCCCATCGCCGTTGTCGTCGGCTACGGCCCTGTCGGCCGCACCGTCGACTCAATCATCCGCAAAACCGGCCTCGAGACGATCATCGTCGATCTCAACCTCGACACCGTGCAGTCCCTCACCCGCCAGGGCCGCCTCGCTCTCTACGGCGATGCCTTCAACATCGAAGTGATGCACCAGGCGCTCGCCCGCGCCACCCATCTGATCATTTCCCTCCCCCATTCCGCCAACCGCGGCCCCCTGATCGCCACCGCAAAGCTCATTCGCCCCGAAATCAAAGTCTTCGTGCGCGCCCATTACATCGCCGAGCGCGAGGAGCTGAACCAAGTCGGGGCCGATGGCGCTTGCTACGAAGAAGCCGAAGCCGCCGTCGCCCTCGCACGGCTTGTGCTCTTTGACCGCGGGGCGGATAAGGATACTGTCCGCAGCGAGACCGCCCGAATTCGCGAGCAATTTACCGCCACCACGACAACCTCAAGCTGAGGAAACGGCCATGTCAGACTCAGAAAAATCCGCCGACCTCCACGGCAAAGGCCGCCAGAGCGCCTTCGTCTTCGACCTCGACGGCACCCTCGTCGACAGCGTCTATCCTCACGTCCTCGCCTGGAAAGAAGCCCTCCGCGCTGTTGGCATAGAGCTCGACGTCTGGCGCATCCACCGCCGCATCGGCATGAGCGGCGGCCTCATGGCCAACGCCATCCTCCGCGAAACCGGCCGCTCCGTAACCCGCGCCGAAGGTCAAAAACTTCTCGATCTGCATCGCGAAGCTTATGTCCGCCAGGCGCAGGCGATTCAGCCTCTCAGCGGCGCACGCGAACTCCTGAAATATCTCACGCAATCCAATGTCCCCTGGACCGTCGCCACTAGCGCCCGTCTCGACACCGCCCGCCCCACTCTCGACACGCTCGGCATCCCCCAAGACATGCCCATCATCACCCGCGACAAAGTCGAGCGCGCCAAACCCGACCCCGACCTCTTCCTCGCCGCCGCGGAGCTGCTCAAAATCAACATCGCCGAGTGTGTCGTCGTCGGCGACAGCGTCTGGGACCTCCTCGCCGCCCGCCGCGCTGGCGCACTGGGCGTCGGCCTCCTCTCCGGCGGCTACGGCCGCGATGAACTGGAGCGCGCTGGCGCCTACCGAGTCTACGAAGACCCCGCCGACCTCCTCCGTCACCTCGATGAGATGGGCGTGCGAACGGAAATCCCCTGACGCCGCCGCAGGACGTCGCCCGCCGATGCACTGTCTCGCAGGGAATGCCTCAACATGCCGCCTCGCAGAGCTGCCGTAGGGTCTGCTTCAGCGGACGTCCATCAACCCCGTAGGGTGCGGCTCGCCGCACCTCCCCAGCCGCGCAGCGACGACAAACGATAGCCCCGTGCGCGAGCACGGGGTCTGAAGAGCATACAAAAAAGCCCCGTAGGGGCGAAAAAGATGCCTTACCCCAACTCGTCCTTCTTCACCCTCGGATCACAATAATGATCCAGCGCAATAAACAACGACTTGCTATGCCGCACCAGCAGCAAACTCAAAAGCGGCATCGGCACAATCACCGCCGCAATCTCTACCAGCAGCGGCGGCGATAAAAATATCTCAAGCAAAAACGCCATCAAAAACCCAAACCCCACCACCACCGCATAATTCATCACCCACGTCGCCACCAGAAAATACCTCTTGGATTCCTTCGGCATTGCGAGAGGCATGACAACCGATCATACGCCCGCCTCGTCGCATAGTTCCACATACGAGCCACAGTCGAGTCCGCCGTTTTTTCTCCCCTCGCCCCTGTATTCAGGGGAGAGGGTCAGGGTGAGGGGCTGGTGGGGCGGACATTCTTGTCCGCCACGCGGCGATGTACTCATCGCCGCGTCATCGAATCGAAAGAATCGTCCGAATTGCTTCCACCTTCTCCTCTCCAATTCCCTCCTCACTGAGCAGCGCCTCCCGCACCAGCCCCGCAAACACGAAAAATCAAAACCGAGTATCGATAGTCAAAAACCCGATCATGCTCCCGTCTCCGCTCGTACAGGTAATCCTCAATTCGCCATACCACTCGCGGATCTTTCGAATTCCGCAGCATACCTTCCACCTCACGCAGGATCGCCTGAGTATCTCGCTCCGCCGCCAGATCAAAGGCCAGCCGCGCCGCTTTCTTCTGCGCATGGGACCAAGTAAAGTCTCGCATGCCCGGAATTATAAATCACAGCCAATTTCCGGGCGAGACTCCATGACCATCAAAGAAGAAACCGTTGAACTGCCAACCCCCGCCGGCCCCATGCGCACCTACATCTTCCGCCCCGCCGCCGACGGAAAATACCCCGGCCTCCTCCTCTTCTCCGAAATCTTCCAGGTCACCGGCCCCATCCGCCGCACCGCCGCCTTCCTCGCCGGCCACGGCTTCATCGTCGCCGCCCCCGAAATCTTCCACGAACTCGAACCCGCCGGCGCCGTAATCCCCTACGACCAGGCCGGCGCAGATAAAGGCAACGCCGACAAAATCGCCAAGGAAATCTCCAGCTACGACGCCGACGCCCGCGCAGCCCTCGTTCATCTTCAATCCCGCCCCGACTGCACCGCCAAACTCGGAGTCATCGGCATCTGCATCGGCGGCCATCTCGCCTTCCGCGCTGCCATGAACCAAAGCGTCCTCGCCACCGCCTGCTTCTACGCCACCGACATCCACAAACGCTCCCTCGGCAAAGGCATGAAAGACAACACCCTCGACCGCATCCTCGAAATCAATGGCGAAATGCTCATGATCTTCGGCCGCCAGGACCCCCACGTTCCCCGCGAAGGCCGCCGCATCATCTACGACGCCATGGCCGACGCGAATCTCCATTTCACCTGGCACGAGTTCAACGGCCAGCACGCCTTCATGCGCGATGAGGGCCATCGCTACGATCCGGCTCTGGCGCAACTGTGCCACATGCTGGTGCTGGAGTTGTTCAAGCGAAAACTCGGCGAAGGCGATTTGCGCGCAAGTAGCGGTGGACCGGCCGAATCCCGCCACTAAACGATAATTTCCCCATCCGTGTGCCGGCCGCCGGGGGATGTGTCGATAAAAATCCACTCCGCTGCTCCCAATCCGGCTTCCCTATTTCGCATCTCGGCGTGAATGACAGATGGACATGCACCGCCGTGTATCCGATATCCCCCCAATGGTGGGCGTCGTGCCAATTTGCGCAGTTTTACTGGAGTACTCATGTTCACACGGATGCAGTCGCAGAATAATTCTAGTTCAGTGCTAGAGCAACTCGAATCCCGCCGACTTCTCTCGTCGGTGGATCTGGTCGGCGGCGTGCTGACCGTCATCGGCTCGATGAGCAATGATGAGATTACCGTCTCGCTAAAGGCCGGAAACACCAGCCAGCTCAGCGTCGACATGAACGGCGTCGTGAGAAACTTCACCGTTTCCGCCGTCGATTCCATCGTCATCAGCAGCCGCCTCGGAATGGACCTCGTGCAAGTCAGCAACCTCAATGGCGTCGTCCCCTTCGCCGTCTGGATGAAGGGCGGCGGGGACAGAGACACGCTCATCGGCGGCAATTTCGACGACACGCTCTACGGCGGCGAACACGACGATGAGCTGTCTGGCGGCAAGGGCAACGACAGCCTCTTCGGCGATGAAGCCAACGACGACATCACCGCCGGCACCGGCGATGACGTGGTCTTCGGCGGCTTGGGTAATGACAATATCTCCGGCAATGGCGGCGAGGACTACCTCAAGGGCGGCTGGGACAACGACATTATTTCCGGCGGCATCGATAACGACGAGCTCTACGGCAGCGAAGGCAATGACACCCTCATGGGTGGCGATGGCGACGATTTCCTCGTGGGCGGCGTCGGTGATGACGACCTGGATGGCGAGGCCGGCAGCGATGAGCTTTACGGCCAGCTCGGCAACGATGACTTCTTCGGCGACTCTGACGAAGTGAAGGACCTTGCCTCGACCGACTTGGGTTCCAACGAACTGCCGCTGTAAAACCCCATTTTATTGGCCATAAAAACCCGGATCTTCATGGTCCGGGTTTCTTTTTTATAACTACAGCCTCCACCACGCTTTCTGTCTTTTGACACCGGCTTCCATGTATTGGATATCCCACCTTGGTGACCATCGTATGAGACTACGCAATTTAACTGGAGCATCCATGTTCACAGGCATGCAGTCGATGGGGGCAAATGACCGGATGTGCGAACAGCTAGAAGATCGCCGGCTCCTGTCGGCTTCTCTGGTCAGCGGCGTGTTGACCGTCAAAGGCACCACCAGCGAAGACAGCATCGTCGTCTCCCTCATGAACGGCGACGCAACCAAACTCGAAGTCAACGTCAACAGCGTCACCAGCGACTTTGCTCTCTCCGCCGTCACCAAGGTTGTCGTCTACGGCAGCGACGGCGCTGACGTCATCAAAGTCGACAACCTTTTTGGCGTCGTCCCACTCGGCATGATCTTCAAGGGCGGCGATGGCAACGACCTGCTCATCGGCGGCAATCGCATCGACGAGCTGCTCGGCGGCCTCGGCGAAGACGAGCTCCGCGGCCTCGCGGGCAACGATATTCTCAACGGCGAAGACGGCTTGGACAAACTCGTCGGCTCCGCCGGCGCCGATCTGCTCCTGGGCGGCCTCGACGCCGACCTGCTCATGGGCGGCGCTGGCAGTGACATCCTCAAGGGCGGTTTTGGCGACGACCTCCTCGAAGGTGGCGCTGGCCTCGACAGCCTCTTCGGCAACGACGGGCTCGACCATCTCATGGGCGAACTCGACGCCGATCTGCTCGATGGCGGTCTCGGCGACGACATCGTGGATGGCGGCGCGGCCGTCGATCGCCTCATCGGCGGCCTGGGCAGCGATGAATTCATCTGGGACAAGCTCATCGAGCTGATCGACAATACCATCGACGACATTTTCTAGCGGACGATGTAGGTCCGGCTGTGCCGGACAAGAAGTTTGCAGCTTCTACGGCGGGCCCGTGCACGGATGCAAAGCGGCCGCACTTGATAAACGAGAACCCCGGAGCCCCAAACTCCGGGGTTCTTTATTTGTGTCGTCGAATATTCAACTCTATGCTGATGCCTGGGCAATTCCACGGAGAATCATGTACACGCCTGGCATCCCATTTTGCGAGCAGCTCGAGCATCGCCGTCTCCTGGCCGCAACCCTCGTCAATGGCATCCTCAAAGCCATCGGCGCCGCCGGCGATGACCAAATCTCCGTCTCGCCTGCCATTCTTAACTCCCCTTTTTCCGTTCCCTACCCCGCTCAGATCGAAATCAACATCAACGGCCGGAAAAGCATCTTCAACTTCGCCGACGTCACGCGTATAGAGCTTCACGGCCTCGCTGGCGATGACCATCTCTTTGTCAGCGGCCCTGACCGCACCGATCCACATCGCAGACTGGCGGATTTCCCCGTCGGCGTATTCATCAAAGGCGGCGCGGGCAACGACTCGATCTCAGGCAGCCACAACAGCGACACCCTCTTCGGCGGCGATGGCCGGGATCTACTCTACGGTAACCACGGCGACGATCTCCTCTCCGGCCAAAATGGTCTCGATCTGCTCATCGGCTCCGAAGGCGATGACCGCCTCCTCGGCGGCGACTCCCGCGATGTCATCAACGGCGACGCCGGCAACGACACCATTCTCGGCGGCCTCGACGATGACAACCTCTACGGCGCTGAAGGCAACGACCTCATCAAAGGCGGCCTCGGCGACGACCACATCAAGGGCGGCATCGGCAACGACACCCTGTTCGGCGGAGAGGGCGACGACGACCTCCACGGCCTCGCCGGCCTCGACCAGCTCCTCGGCCAGCGCGGCAACGACGACCTCTTCGGCGGCGATGGCGATGACACCCTCATCGGCGGCTTCAGCAGCGATTCCCTGATCGGCGGCCCAGGCCTCGATGTGCTCTCCGGCGGCCCCGGCTCGAACACTCTCCAGCAGGATTAAGCCTCATAACCCGCCCTTTGTGTCGTAGGGGCGGCTTCAGCCGCCGTTCCCGCATTAATTCACTTCAACCCCCCCCGATATTGACGAACTTGAATTTATAGGCGGGGCCTCCGGACACAACGGTATGAATCATTCATGAGGGCAAAAAATGAAAACGAACACGTATCCAATCTTAGAACAGCTCGAAACTCGCCGCCTGATGTCAGCCACGCTGGTTGATGGCGTGCTTAAAATCGTCGGCACTCCCGGCAACGACCGCATCAGCGTCTGCGTTTCCCCTGACGATCCCAAGCACATTCGCCTCTATGTCGAAGCACATTCCCTGAATGATTTTGTTGCCTTTAAAGTCTCCGCGGTTAAGCGCGTCGAGATGTATGGTTTGGCGGGCAATGACGGGCTCAATGTCATGAACGATGAAGACCACCTCTTCCCGGTTGCGGTCTTTATCAAAGGCGGTAGAGGCGATGATAACCTGGGCGGCGCCAGCCACGACGACACGCTCTACGGCGGCGACGGCAACGATATAGTCGGTGGCGCGGGAGGCAACGACCGCGTCTACGGCCAGGCCGGCGACGATACTCTCGTTGGAAACGAGGGCGATGATGTGATCATCGGAGGCGATGGTAACGACCACGCAAGCGACGATTCCGGCAACAACACCATCAAGGGTGGCGCCGGCAACGACGGCGTGCTTGGCGGAGATGGAAACGATCGTATCTACGGAGGCGCCGGCGATGATTATGTCGGAGGCTATGACGGCTCAGACTTCGTCTTCGGCGGCTTAGGCGCGGACCATTTCCTTTTGGGGGACGATCCCGCTGAGCGAAAGGATTTTTCCGCTGAAGACACCGCTGAAGACTTTAAATAAAGCTGTAAACAACACCATGAACAAAGAACCCCGGACCTCATCGTCCGGGGTTCTTCTTTCTCTGCAGGGTGGGCATCGCCCACACCTCCATTTTCTACCTGATAAACAACATCTCCCGATACGTCGGCAGCGGCCACAGATCATCCGCCACGATCGTCTCCAGCTTATCCCCGGCCTTTCGCAGCTCGCTCATCGCCGGCAGCACGTTATCACGCATGTATTTCGCATGCGCAAACGCATCACCTTCAGCATGATGCGAGCTCGCCTTCTCCAGCGCCGCCGAGCCCCGCTGGAAATCGGCGATTCCACTGCTCACGCTCTTGAGCACATCCAAGGTAGCCCCCGCATCGCCACCAGCGCCCTTGGTCGCGCTCGCCGCCTGCGCCACCTCGCTCTGATAGCGAATCGCCGCCGGCAGGATCATCCGCTGGCCCATCATCAGCATCAGTTGCGCCTCGATATTGACGGTCTTGACGTAATTCTCACTGAGAATGTGCAGCCGGCTGTGCAGCTCGCGCTCCGTATAGACCTTGTACTTCGTGAACAGGTCGATCGAGTCCTTCCGGGTAATGACCGGCAGGCAATCGATCGTGCTCTTCAGGTTCGGCAGCCCGCGCTTCTCGGCATCCTTGTGCCATTCTTCCGTGTAGTTGTCACCATTGAAGATGACCCGCTTGCTCTCCTTGAGGATCCCCGGCAGCAGGTCCTGGATCGCGCGGTTCAGGTCCTTGCCGCCCTTGGTCGCGTTCTCCAGTTGCGTGGCAATCGCATCCAGCGACTCCGCCACAATCGTATTCAACACGGTGTTCGGGCCCGCTATGTTCTGCGAGCCGCCCACCGCCCGGAACTCAAACTTATTGCCGGTAAACGCAAACGGCGAAGTGCGATTCCGGTCTCCGGCGTCCTTCGGCAGCTTCGGCAGCACCGACACACCCGTCTCAAACTGCCCGCCCTGCTTGGTGCTCTTGGCGCCGCCCTTTTCGATCTGCTCGATGATGTCATTGAGCTGATCGCCCAGGAAGATCGAAATGATCGCCGGCGGCGCTTCATTGGCGCCCAGCCGGTGATCGTTGTGCGCCGAAGCCACCGAAACCCGCAGCAACTCAGCATATCTATTGACCGCCCGGATCACGCCCACGCAGAAGACCAAAAACTGCGCATTGTCATGCGGATTGTCGCCGGGATTCAGCAGGTTTTCGCCTGTGTCCGTCGCCATCGACCAGTTATTGTGCTTGCCCGACCCATTGATTCCCGCAAACGGCTTCTCGTGCAGCAGCAGCGCCAGGCCGTACTTGGAGGCGATCTTGCCCATGAGCTCCATCATGAGCATCTGATGGTCCGTCGCCAGATTCGAGTTCTCGAAGATCGGCGCCAGCTCATACTGGCTGGGCGCCACCTCGTTGTGCCGCGTCTTCACCGGCACCCCCAGTTTGAACAGCTCCGCCTCCACCTCGCTC
>DASYUA010000032.1:0-1949 GCA_036001665.1 Tepidisphaeraceae bacterium | reverse complement strand
AGCAGCACGTTGCCGATGTGCAGCATCATCTCATCGACCATCCCCGCCTTCAAAGCCTGCTGGCTCACCGATGCCCCCATCAGCGCCACGTCGCGATCCCCGGCGGCGGCCTTGGCCTGGCTCATCGCGCTGTCCAGCCCGTCCGTCACAAAGTGGAACGTCACCTTCCCGCGAGTGAGTGACTCATGCTGGCGGTGGGTCAGTACAAACACCGTCGCGTCGCCAAACGGCGGCTTGTCTCCCCATGCGTCCCCCGCGATGTCAAACGTGCGCCGCCCCAGCACGCACCCGCCCAGCGTGTTATCGGGGTCTTCCAGAAACCGCTTCTCCTCATCCGTCCCCTTGAACACCCAATCGAACAGCACCATCCCGCCGTCGCCCATCCCGTTGCCCTTGCCGTCATTCAGCCCGGTGACAAATCCATCTACTGACATGCTGATATCGATGATCACTTTGCCCATCCGATTGATCCTTTACTTGGCCTGCTTGGGATTATATTGGGACACCTGCGCCGATGCCATCCTGCGCCGCTCGCTGGCAGAAACCCGTGTAAGCTATAATGATCGGGTTGGGATTCACTCGCAGGTCCGCGTCAGACAGAGTTGTGAGGGCACGCACATGAATCTGAGCAGACTGGGTTATCAGTTGATGTACCTGCTTGGCAGGCGGCCCTGGGAGCGCGGCGCCACGCCGCCCGAAGTTGAAGCGGCGCTTCAGGATGCGGACATCCCGCCCGGCCCATTCCTCGATCTGGGCTGCGGCACCGGCAGAAACGTGATCGCCGCCGCTAGATCGGGCCGGGAGGCCATCGGCATTGATTTCGTGCCGAAGGCTGTCAAGACCGCCCGGTCGAAAGCGGAGCAAGCGGGGCTGACTTCCAGCGTTCGCTTGCATGTCGGCGACGTGACTCACCTGGAGCAGTTCAACCTGCCGGTCATCGCCTTCGCGCTGGATATGGGCTGTTTTCACGGCATTGACGCGGCGGGCCGTGAGCGCTATCTGGCCGGGCTTTCAGAGCGGCTCATGCCGGGCGGACGTTTCATGCTGTATTCGGTCGATCCCCATTCGGAAGGCCCGGTCCGTTTTGGCATTACGGCGGAAGAGGTCGCCGCTGAAGGCGCCCGGTATCTCAATATTATCCGCCAGCAGCGCGGCGAATTTTGGGGCCCCACCTCGACCTGGACGTGGATGGCGAAGGCTGGCGGCTGACATAACGGCGTTGATCCCTGGGTTGCCCACCCCGCCGATCATCCTCCGCCATAGATTGAAGTTAGTCTTTTACTTCTACTTCAAGGGGAAATGATGTAAAATAGAGCTATGTCCGAAACACGAATTAGCAACGGCTTTGCGGAGTGGCTCACCGCCGCAATGAAGAACAAAAAGGTGGGCGATACCCGGGTTGGGAATCACCTTGGCGTGTCCGCTACCGCGGTGATCCGCTGGCGGCAGGGTGCGGCTATCCCCCGTGATGTCGAAATGATCGGCAAGATGGCCGATTACTTCGAGGCGGATCGCGCGCTGGTATACACCCTCGCCGGGCGCGGCTTCGCGGGTATGGATGAGAAGGAAGTCAGGAAGGACTACCTCGAACTCGCGCTTGCGCTGCAGGGGCAGGAAGATAGCCTGACGGATCCCGCGGATCGGCGAGCCTTCTTCGATCTGGTCAAGCTCAAGATCAACGAGATCGCCGACGTGATGGAGTGGTCGAACAGCTGGAAGCGCCGATAGGCGCGTACCGCATATCGTAACGACTCTCCCCACCACGGGATATTCAAACAGAGTAGGGGTAGTTCGTAGGGGCGACCTGCTGGTCGCCCTTGCTGGTAGGTATTCATCGAGGTGAACCCATGACTCTTGGGGCAGCCGCACTCAGGCCAAACATGGATCGCATGCCGTGGGGAAAGCGCCAGCTCATGAGACTCCTCTCCGCCGCGATTTGGGTGTCGATC
>DASYUA010000031.1:0-12381 GCA_036001665.1 Tepidisphaeraceae bacterium | reverse complement strand
GCCGAATGTCGGGCAGGAGAGCCCGACCCACCGGTGGGGCGAGCCCCACCCTACGAGGAGGAGGTTTCCCACCCTTTGGATGCCCAACACGCTGGCGGGAGTCCCGGAGCGCTGGGCAATAGGATGGTAGCAGGGGTCGGGGGTATGTCAATAGGAATATTTGGGAAATATTAGGTTATATGGTGGGCGGTGATAAATATCGTGTTATTGCTAAGAAGAACCGTCCGGCTTAGTGCGGGGTAGTGCGCGGTAGCAAGAGGAGGATGAGGATGAGGATGAGGATGAGGATTGCTAAGGAGGACTGTCCCGCTTAAGGGGGAAGAGGAGGATTAGGATGAGGATTTAGAAGAGGGGTAAGAGCGGGATGAAGAGGAGGAGTAAGAGCAGGAGGGAGGCGTTGGGGGGCTGTTGCCCAGGGGGGAGGGTTGCCCTATACTTCGCGGTTTACGTCTGGGTGGATGGTCCGCCTGGAAATTTAATGCAACGGGCCGCCGGTGTGGTGTGGATGTCGGCGGTTGGTACAACAAGCGGCCACACATCAAAAAGGATCAGGCGAGGCGGTTGTTCTCGCCGCATTTAGTTATGGTTGATTACAATCTCATCAATTCGCTGGGAAATCTGGATGACGAAGTGAACTCCGCGGTCGCGACGGCGCTGGGGGATGCGGCGAGCGACCTGAACAAGCTCGTGAAGAGCGACGAGGTGCAGGATTTTGTGCCGGGGGCGATCCTCAAGGGGCGGATCGGGAGCGTGGTGGGGGATGATTTTGTGGTGGAGCTGGGGCTCAAATCGGAAGGGGTGCTGGAGCGGTCGGAGTTTGATGAGCCGGACAATGTGAAAATCGGGGATGAGGTGAAGGTGCTGCTGGAGGATGTGGAGGGGGACACGGGGCTGGTGCGCATCTCCAAGAGGAAGGCTGACCGGATCATCAACTGGGAAGCCATCATGAACTCGAAGAAGGAGGGGGATGCGGTGGCCGGGAAGGTGACCAAGAAGATCAAGGGTGGATTGCTGGTGGACATCGGAGTGCCGGTGTTTTTGCCGGCGTCGCAGGTGGACATTCGGCGGCCGGGGGAGATTTCGGATTGGATTGGGCGGCAGATCGACGCGGTGATTTTGAAGATCGATGAGGAGCGGCGGAACATTGTGATCAGCCGAAGAAAGCTGATTGAGCAGCAGCGCGAGGAGCAGAAGCGCAAGACGCTCGATGGGCTGGCGATCGGCGAGGTGAAGAAGGGGACTGTGAAGAACATCGCGGATTTTGGGGCATTCATCGACCTGGGCGGGATCGACGGGTTGCTGCACATCACGGACATGTCGTGGGGCCGGATCAATCATCCTTCGGACATCCTGAAGATCGATCAGGAGATCGAGGTGAAGGTTCTGGCGATCGACAAGGACAAGGAGAAGATCGCGCTGGGGCTGAAGCAGAAGGAAGCGAGTCCGTGGGAAAATATTGAGACGAAGTACTCGGTGGGGAGCGTTCACGAGGCCGAGGTTGTGAACATCATGTCGTACGGGGCGTTCTGCAAGCTGGAGGAAGGCGTGGAGGGGCTGGTACACATTTCGGAGATGAGCTGGACGAAGCGGATCAATCATCCGAGCGAAGTGGTGAGCCAGGGACAGCGGGTGCGGGTGAAAGTCCTGGAAATAAACAAGGACAAACAGGAGATCAGCCTGGGGATGAAGCAGGTGGAGGAGAATCCGTGGGAGCGGGTGGCCGAGAAGTATCCGCCGGGATCGGTGGTGGAAGGGAAGGTCCGGAACATCGCCAATTATGGCGCGTTCATTGAGATTGAAGAGGGGATTGATGGGTTGCTGCATGTCAGCGATCTGTCGTGGACGAAGAAGATTGGGCATCCGAGCGAGATGCTCAAGAAGGGGGAGAGCGTTCGCGCGGTCGTCCTCAGTGTCGATCAGGAGAAGCAGCGGATCGCGCTGGGATTGAAGCAGATGCAGGAAGATCCGTGGGTGAACGTGATTCCGGCCAATTACCGGCCGGGGATGGTGGTGAAGGGGCACGTGACGAAGATCGCGAACTTTGGGGTGTTTGTGGAATTGGAGCCTGGGCTGGAGGGACTGCTGCACATCAGCGAAATTTCGGATCAGAAGATCGAGAAGCCGGAGGAGGCGCTGAAGGTGGGCGAGGAACTGGATGTGAAGATTTTGCGGGTGGACAGCGAAGAGCGGAAGATTGGTTTGTCGCTGAAGCGGGCGATGTGGGCGCAGGAAGAAGTTGCCCGCGAAGAAGAACGCCAGCAGCGCTCGAAGGCGAAGGGTCTGCGCGGCGGGTTGGAAGGTGGAGAGAACACGACGGGGCTGGGAGATTTGAAGCTGTAGGCGGTTCTCATAAAACTCTAACAAACGGGCCGTCCCATTGCGGGGCGGCCCGCTTTGCTATGAGGAGGTAACTGTTTACCGCTGTGATTATGAGGCTGAAAAGCAGGGGAAAAGAGCCCTCACCCTGCCCTCTCGCGGAGGACCGGTAGAGGGAATTGGTGCGGCGAGCCGCACCCTACCATCTCGCGGAGCACCAGGAGCGGGAAAAGACATCGCAAGGGCAAAGCTCGAGGTCTGGAGCGGATAAAGCACGGGTGTTGGACACGCGGTGAGCAATACGCGGGCAGGGCCACAGTTGGCAGCGGTGGGAGATTTTTTTCGGCAGCCCTTGTACTGTTGGATGCCGATAATAAACTTGATTCCGCGTGATCTGTTGTGGCAGAATACGCGCGAGGTAGCTGAGGCACATCGCAGTGGCCAGGGAATGGACGGACCAGGGCACAAAGAAGCGGGCACGTCTAAAGGACCATGGAGGGCCGGCGAGTATTGGGGCCTCAACGAACCGATCGGATGAAATGTGGTCCGCCAATTGGAGGCTTTGGGCGGTAGATCCACCAATGCCCGGTCGGGCAGGTCGAAAGTAGTGATCATGTCAAACCGATAATTGAATTGGGTCGTACGGTTTTTATGGCCGGCGATTCATTCTTCGTCGCTGGTTTTCTGTAATGAGAGCGACGATTGAGGGCTGTTTGTTCGAGCCAGACCACAGGGCGTGTGGTTGGCAGCAGAAGTGAAATTGAATCAGCGTGAGCATTGCCAGAGGCCGGTCTCCGTCCATGGATGGATGGGGAGAGCGCATTTGTCCGGCGCTTCGCCCAACGGCTGGGAAGAACAACGGACGGGATTCGCATGGCCACTGTCGCCGTACAATCGGGTCTCCAGCTTTACCTGAAACAGATCAACGAGTCGCCGCTGCTGACGGCGGTGCAGGAGAAGGAGCTGGCTCGGCGGATCATCCAGCACAACGATCCGGAAGCGCGCGAGATCATGGTGCGGTCGAATCTGCGGCTGGTGGTGAACCTGGCCAAACATTACATCAATCGGGGACTGAGCCTGCCGGATCTTATAGAAGAGGGGAACATCGGGTTACTGAAGGCGGTGGAGGGATTTGATCCGAACGAGGGGACACGATTCAGCACTTATGCCTCTTGGTGGATCAAGCAGGCGATTAAGAGGGCGCTGATCAACAGTGTGCAGCCGATTCACATCCCGGCGTACATGGTGGAGATGATGGCCAAGATGAAGCACGCGATGCGGGAGCTGGAGGATGTGTATGGGCGGCTGCCGAGCATCGATGAGCTGTCGATCCACCTGAAGATGTCGCCGAAGAAGTTGAAGATCATTCGCAAGGCGATTCGGGCGGTGAATACGCCGACGCAGTCTGGTTCGGCGGATGGGGAATTGACGATCAATGACCTGGTGGCGGACATGAACACGCCGACGCCGGATGAGGCGGTTTTGGAGGGGGACAATATCAGGCACCTGCTGGATCTGCTGGATAATATTGATGAGCGGGAGGCGACGATTTTGCGGCTGCGGTATGGGCTGGATGGGGAGGATCCGATGACGCTGAAGCAGATTGGGGAGAGGATTGGGTTGACGAGGGAAAGAGTCAGGCAGATTGAGCACGAGGCGCTGTCGAAGCTGAGGGATTCGATGCTGGTGAAGGGGTGAGTTGTCTGGCGGCGGACGGGGGGATTAAACACAAAGACGGCAAGGGGCACGAAGGCCAGGGGGCACGAAGGCCAGGGGGCACGAAGGCCACAAAGGGAGGATGATTCTGCGCAGAAAATGCGAATAATCCGGGGCCGATGAATCACCAGCACTTTATCGTTCCGCCGGGGAAGAAGATTCGCCTGAAGGATTACGATCCTGGATTCACGGGTCATTACAAGAACAAGGAGGAAGCGGCCGAGAAATTGCGGAAGGACATTGAGCGGCTGGCGAAATACCAGGAGGTGCTTTATGCGCAGAACAGGTATGCGCTGCTGGTGGTGCTGCAAGCGATGGACACGGCCGGCAAGGATGGGACGATCCGGCACGTGATGTCGGGTGTCAACCCGCAGGGGACGCAGGTTCATTCGTTCAAAGCGCCGTCGTCGGAGGAACTGGATCACGATTTTCTGTGGCGGAGCGGCAAAGCCCTGCCGGAGCGCGGCAACATCGGCATTTTCAACCGCTCGTACTATGAAGAGGTGCTGGTGGTGCGGGTCCACCCGGAGCTGCTGGAGCTGCAAAAGCTGCCGCCGGGAGCGAAGGGAAAGGGGATCTGGAAGCACCGCTTCGAGGAGATCAATTCTTTTGAGAAGTATCTGGTCAGGAATGGGATCGGGGTCCTGAAATTCTTTCTGAACATCTCGAAGGAGGAGCAGAAGCGGCGGTTGCTGGCGCGAATCGATACGCCGGGGAAGAACTGGAAGTTTTCCTTTACGGATCCGAAAGAGCGGGTGTATTGGGACGATTACATGCGGTGTTATGAGGATGCGCTGAATCACACGAGCACTGAGCAGGCGCCGTGGCACATCATCCCGGCCGACAACAAGTGGTTCACGCGCGCGGCGGTGGCCGACGTGATTGTGGAAAAGCTCAAATCGCTGAAATTGAGCTATCCGGTGGTGAGCAAGGAGCAGCGGCGGCACCTTCTGGAGGCCAAGGGGCTGCTGGAGAATGAGGGGGGCAAAAGGGGTCGATGAGCGGATTAATCCGATTCGAATACCGTGACGGTGCCGACGCAACATTGCCCGTTCCGACAAATGGCAAGGACCGCTAAGCTTGGCTGTCTGGAGCTTCAATGAAATTGAATCGGCTCCGGATCATTCACGTGTCGGACGACTAGATGAAGAGCAGGTCGCCAAGGCGAGCGGCTCGTTGAAGAGTAGGCCGGCGTGATCGAATGCCCGTGGGTGTTCGGCGACGCCGGTTCTGCTTTTGTGGGGAAAGGTCAAATATGCACGCGAGATTCTGCATCGTAGGATTGGAAGAACGGCGGCCATGATGGCTGTTGCGTGCGTCGCCCGACGGAAAAAGCAAACGTAAAGGAAGGTTATGAAGCCTATTAGCATTTCTGTTCTTCATCGTCGCCTGCTGCACAGGCTGTTGCACCGGGATCTGAGGGAGTGCACATCGTCGGCGTTGACGGCCGCGCAGAGGATGGGATGGATCCATGGATTGGCGGGGGGGTACGAGCTGACGGCGAGCGGGAGGCGGGTGGCGGAACATTCGGAGCAGGCCGACCCGCGGGGGCCGCTGGAACTGGAGGTGAGGTGAGGAAGATTGGCGGATGGAATCGAAGGAGGAATGCCTGGCAGCGATTGCGGCGCTGGGTGGTCGCAGCTATCGTGGGAGGAGGCTGAGGGCATGGCAGGGAAAGCCGCGAAAGGCGGCAGATGGCGAGCATCCGGGAATGTGCGGGCCGGCCAGCACAACCCGCAAGGAGAAGCCGGGAGGCAGCGATGGTCCCAGCCCGGGCGGTTTTGGTGACCGAAGCGGCAAAGGAAGCGGCGGGGGACAGTTTCACATATAAGCGGGAGCCACTTAAGGCACAAATTCATGAAGATTGGACGGGCCGCACCCGATACGAGGTTTGGAGAGTGCTTCTGCCGGGGCTGTGCTGCCGGGCGGGGCGCCGCGGGGCGGCCGGCCGCGGGAAAAGTTGATTGAAGGGCAGATCAGCACAGGCATGGGGGAGAAGGACAAAGAGGTTCAACATGGATGGGTCGGGGCTGATGAAATGGCAACTGGATCTGGTTGCGCGGCTTGAGGGCGCGCTGCGACGAAAACTGGTAGCCTCGGATTTCGATTGCATCGCATGGAATGAGGGGGGCGAAGCGATGATCGTGGAAGCGCGGCCGCTGCTGCACGAGTTGAGGGCGCGGAACCTGACATCGAACATATTTCGGAGTCAGCGAACGCGGCGGCCGTGAATCGTCCTGTGGGTTAAACTATTGTCGATGTGACAGACTGGTTCAGGACCGCGGAGGCGCGAGGCGTGCGCCACGTTTGGTGGCGTCGCGGACTTTGGGAGGCTCGAAGAGGGTGAAGAGGATGATTTCCTCGCCGGTTACGGTGCTGATGTCGTGGTGCAGGCTCAACACCTTGACATCGGTGATTTCCTCGACCATCGCTTCCATGATCGGGCGTGAGGTTTCCAGCAACTGGACTCGCACTTGTTTCACGAGATCCCGCCCTTTGTCGGCCTGGAGCGTCTTGACCAGATGCTGTTCGGCCGTGGTGAGAACTCCCTCGAGTCGGACCACGAGCAGATCACCAATGAGGTGGGCGCGGATGTCCTTGGGGCCGCGGCCCATGTATTCCTGCTCAAAGCGGCTCATGCCCTGGCAGATGGCGGCTTCGATTTCGCCAGACGTTTTCATTGGGACCTTTCGCGTGCCGCAATTTATAATCGCCGGCGGGAAGGGGCGACAAGGGGCCTGACCAGTCCTGGTTATTGTTTTTTGGGTCTCGGATTGCCGGACGATTTCGCAGGGATGGATCGCCGGACTTTCCTGGCCGTCACATTCTTCGCCCATATCGGTTTGCGCGGCGTGATATCACTAATCATGGCCAGGATTCTGACGACCCGGCCGGTGGCATCGCGGAGGGCAGCGCCGTTGACACGCACCGAGATAACACTTCCATCCTTGCGGACGGAACGTTTATCGATGGACCAGGAGTCGGTCTTGCCGTGGAGCACCCGCGCAAGGCCATTCATGTCACGCTGGCGATCCTGGGGATGAGTGAGGCCAATGTAGGTTTTGGTCAGCAATTCCTCGGCTGAATACCCCGCAATCTCGCAGAACTTCTGGTTGACCCGGGTGAAGCGGAAGGCGGGAGGATCGGCCTGGAGCATGCCGATGCCGGAAAGCTCGAACATGACACGAAATCCTGCTTCGCTGTTGACCAGCGCCTCCCTGACTTCGCGGAGGAGCAGGAAGGCGATCTTTTCCTCGCCAACGACCGCATCGACTTCGTGGCGCTTGAGGGCATCGACGATGGGCTCGGCGGTGGCCAGGCGCTTTTCGAGATCGTGATAGGTCGGCCTGCTTTTGCTCACGATTTGCCCTCCAGGAGCCGGAGAGCAAGCAGGACTTTCTGGCGATCGTTCAGATTGCCCAGGATGGTCACTCTGGGAAGTGGAGCGACCAGGACCAACGCCGGGGTGATCAGGATGTTGTCCCTGACGGCGGCCGCGAGGTTTTTCTCTACGTCAACGGTTTCGATGGTGAAGCGGCCGTCGAGGTGGTCTTCGCAGAGGCTGCGAAGGTTGGCAATGGCCAGCTTGGAATTCGCGCCATCGCCGACCACGAAGAGCCGGAGAAGGTAGTGGCCGCGCTTTGGTTTGGCTCGGCGGCGGCTGGCCCGGGGTGCACGGCTCATTGTTCACCGCCGTTCGGATTGGCTCGTCCCGCCCGAGGCGATGGGAGTCGCAGGTTGTTGGGGAACTCGATGCCTCGTTCGGTAATGTAGAACGGCTCGCGGCGATTGGAGTGCCCCGAGCCCCTCGATTTAACGACAAGGATCTGTCGGCCGATCTCCGGTCCGGTATCGACGAAGCGGAGTTGGATGACGGCGTCCACCACGGAGGAAAAGCCGATGCCGCTGAGTTCCTCATCGCCGCCAGGCAGACCGGCGAGCTGGTTGGTCATGATGCAGGTGACGCCGCGTTCCTTGACGACGGCCACCAGCCGCATCAGGTAGTCAAAGGCCGCACGTTCGGACCCCATGCGCACACAGGCGGAGATGGCGTCGAGGATCAGGTGGTCGGGCTTGAAGCTGTCGATGGCCTCCAGGGCGCGGATGAGGTGGTAATCAGACCCCATGGCCTCGGGCAGTGCGGTTTGCACCATGAGCCTTCGGGTCCGCAGGGCCGGACGCAGGTCGATGCCGGCGCTGAGCATGCCGGCGACCATCGCCTCCTGGGACTCCTCAAAATTGAGGTATAACACCTTCTCGCCGCGATGGGAGGCGGCCCGGGCGAAGGCGCTGGCCAGCATGGTCTTGCCCGTGCCGCTGGCGCCCGCAACGAGGACACAGGCTGCGCGGCGGAAGCCCCCGTCCAACATGGCGTCCAGTCCGGCCAATCCGGAGGAGACCTTTTGCCCCAGCGGCAGATGGGTCAGTTCAGCCTTGGTCAGCGGAAAGAGGACAATGCCGTGTTCGCCGATGACGTAGGGATACTCGTTGGTCCCAAAGCCGGACCCACGATACTTGATCACCCTCAGTCGGCGCGTCGCCACGTGTCCCTGCACGCGATGGTCGAGGCGGATGACGCAATCCGCCATGAAGTCCAGGAACTCGTATCGGTGGGCCATATCCCCATTGAGCTGGGCCTTTACGGAAAGGACGCTGGTCAGCTTGTGGTCAGTCAACCAGTCGTGGAGCCGATACAACTCGGTGCGTTCGCGCTGGGCGTCGCTGTAAACGCGCATCAGCACATCGAGGGCATCGATCACGATGCGCTTGGCCCGGATCCTTTTGGCGTGTCCTTCGACGATTGCCAGTATGCCCTGAATGTCGAAATCGCCTGAGAGGACTTCTTCCCCGTTCAACCGTGCCTCGACGACGGCGACCTTGCCGGCCTTCTCGAGGGCCGCCAGGTCCCAGCCCAGGGACAGCGCGTTGGTGCGGACGGCCTCAGCTCTCTCCTCGAAGGTGACGAACACGCCGGGCTCTCCTGCCATCGCGCCGCGGCAAAGGAACTCCAGTCCCAGCACCGTCTTGCCGGAGCCCGGCCCGCCACTGGCCAGCGTGGTTCGGCCGAGGGGAAGTCCGCCCTCCAGGACTTCATCCAGGCCGCGGATTTGGGTTGGCACTTTCGGAATGGGGCGACCTTTTACGCGCATGGTCTGCTCTTTTCTGTGAATTCGTTTTTCGCATCGCAAGCCCGCGAGCCCGCCGGGGTTTGCGGCGCTGAAGGCACAGTCAATGAAAAAAGCCGACGTGAGTGAACGCCCTGAGGCATTCGATCACGTCGGCTTACTGTTCGACGGGCCCGTCGCCGCAGCGACTTGCCCTTCATCTAGTCTTCCGACTGCCCGACTTACGGCTGGGGAACAAAGTCCCAGCAGCTACAGTTTACGTCGGCTGGAGAGGGATGACAAGCGGATTGCCGGCTGACTTCGTAGTCAGGACAGGGCGAACGCACGTGACCCCATTCTGTCATCTTCGCGGGCCAGGAATGGGCGACCAAACAGGGTGTCGGTGCCACAGGGCTCGGCGGCTGAAGCCGCCCCTACGGCAGAAGGCGGACAGGAATGTCCGTCCCTAACCAGGGTGTCGATGCCACAGGGCTCGGCGGCTGAAGCCGCCCCTACGGCAGAAGGGGGACAAGAATGTCCGTCCCACCGTCTGGCGGGAAGATGCGATCGGCCAGCGGCGAATGCGAGGTTTAATAATAATCGCTTGCCAATCCGGCCAGGGGGCTCTACGATAGTATTGTCTGAATGCGCAAATAAACGGATAGAAGTCGGAAGACTAGATAAAGGGCAGCCCGGCGAGAGCCGGGAGGCCTGTTGAAGAGTAAGCCGACGCGATTGATCCCCTTTGGGGTGATTATCGCGTCGGCTTTTTTGTTTTCTGAGGACACGGATTGAAGTCGCGGATCAAAGAATAGTGCCAAGCCATGGAAGGAGATTTATGAACCTCACCGCAGTCAAAACTCGAGAGGAACTGTCAGATCAGGTGGAGAAACTATCGAGTCAGGTGGAGAAACTATCGAGCGAACTGACGATGCTGAAGGATTTGCAGGATTCCTCCAGAAGCGATGTGCAGACGTCGGTCGCGCATGTTGCCGAGCTGGATATGGAGCGACATCAGCGGTCGGAGGCGGAGCGGATCGGGAGGGTGAAGGATGAATTCCTGGCCAACTTATCGCATGAGCTGCGCACGCCGCTGAATGCGATACTGGGTTGGGCGCAGCTTCTGAAGCCCGGCCAGACCAGCGAGGCGGAGATGGCCGAGGGATTGGAGATCATCCGGCGCAACGCACTGGTTCAGGGGCAACTGATCGAGGACCTGCTGGACATGAGCCGGATCGTATCGGGGAAGCTGCGGCTGAATGTTCAGCGGGTGGACATGCCTGCGGTGATTACGCGGGCCGTGGAGTCGGTGCAACTGGCGGCGACAGCGAAGGGGGTGCGGCTGGAAGTGGTGGTGGACCCGATTGCGGGGCCGATCACCGGGGACCCGAACCGGATGCAGCAGGTGGTGTGGAACCTGCTGACCAACGCGATCAAGTTTACGCCCAAGGGCGGCAGAGTGCAGATCGTGCTGGAGCGGGCCAGCTCGCACGTGGAATTGTCGATCAGCGATACGGGGAAGGGGATCGGCGCGGCGTTCCTCCCGCATGTGTTTGAGCGTTTCAGCCAGTCGGACCCATCGGTGACGCGGAGCCACATGGGGCTGGGGCTGGGACTGGCGATCGTGAAAAACCTGGTGGAGCTGCACGGCGGGTCGGTGATGGCCAAGAGCACGGGGGAGGGGAAGGGTTCGACGTTCATCGTGCTGCTGCCGATCTCGGTGATGCGATCGGCGGATGAAAAAGATGGGCCGACGCATTCAGCGAGCCCGACGGAGATCGAGTTTGCGTCATCGCCCGATCTGAAGGGGGTGCGAGTGATGGTGGTGGATGACAACACGGACACGATGAACCTGGTGAAGCACCTGCTGGAGCAGTGCGGGGTGAGCGTGGCGACGTGCTCGAGCGGGGAAGAATGCCTGGCGCGACTGCCGATGTGGCATCCGGATGTGGTGATCAGCGATATTGGGATGCCGGATATGGATGGCTATTCGATGATGCGGGAAATGCGCTCCTTGCCGCCGGAGAAGGGCGGAGGGACGCCGGCGGTGGCCCTGACGGCTTTTGCGCGATCGGAAGACCGGCGGCGGGCGATGCTGGCGGGATTTGACGTACACGTGTCGAAGCCGGTGGAGCCGGGGGAGCTGGTGGCGGTGGTGGCGCGGATGGCGAGGAGGACGTGATGGCGGACAGGGGGAAGGAAAAATAGACGACGGGAAGGCTCAAACTGCAAAAATCGGGGGCGGGATTATCAGGACCATACGGAAAAACCGTGTGGGGTTGGCGCGGCGCGGGGGGTTCACAATGGGCAATTTTCCTCGGGGTATTAAGTAGGCTAAAATGGGAGTGGCAACAGAGTTGCCGGTGGTTTGCGCGGGTTGGCGGGCCGCGAGCCGAGATGGAGTTGTATCCCATGCAGGAAGAGAAACCTCAGACGGGCGCTGGCAAGAGTCATCGGCCTTCGGCGAAGGACATCGGCCATATTCTCAAAGGATGGGAGTATGAGGCGGGGGCGATCAATGTGCGGAGGATCACGGGGACGGATGGGCGGCCGAAATTGCAGATGAGGCTGGATCTGGGGCTGCTGCAAATGGAGATGGACGGCCGGCCGGACGGCGAGCGGCCGCACGGGTGCGAGTCGCTGCTGGATTACTATGAGAAACGGCTGAAGGACCATCGGAAGAAGAATGGATCGGAATTGGGGTTTCACCTGAGCCCTTCGCAGTGCCAGTCGCTGCGGGAAGAGGCGCTGATGTATTATCATCGGTACCTCTCTCTCTTTGTGCTGGGTGAGTTTTTGGGGGTGGCGCGGGACACTGCGCGGAATCTGCGGGTGCTGGATTTGTGCGGGAAGTATGCGGTGGATGAGCAGGACCGGCTGGTTTTGGAGCAGTATCGGCCGTATGTCATCATGATGAATGCGCGGGCGCTGGCGTCGATTGAGTTTGATGCGGCGAATTTCAGGCGGGCGCTGGCGATCGTGAAGCGGGCGCTGAAGGATTTGCGGCAGTTTTTCGCGAAGTTTGGGCAGGAAGAGGCGTATGGGCATTCGAACGAGGTGAAGATATTGAGGCGGTTTGGGAGGGAAATCCGGCGGAAATTGCCGGTGGATCCGATGAAGAAGCTCCAGAACGAGCTCAACCGGGCGGTGAAGGAAGAGAGATATGAGGAGGCGGCGCGGTTGAGGGATGAGATTGAGAGGCAGAAACCGGTGTAGGAGGGTTCGGGGTTCAGGGTTCAGGAAA
>DASYUA010000030.1:0-1879 GCA_036001665.1 Tepidisphaeraceae bacterium | reverse complement strand
GCCCTCGACGATGTATTGGATTTGATCGAGGGCGTGGCGGACCGCATGATCATTTACAAGATCGGCGCGGTGCCGCCGGGGGCGCGGCAACTGGCCCGTGTCATTCTCCACGGCACGGAGATCCTTCAGCAGGCGATCGCTCAATTAAACAAACCGGCGAATATCCTCGAATATTGCCAGCAGCTCAAGCAATTGGAAGAAGAAGGGGATCGTATCAGGGCGGAATGCGTCGCCCGCCTTTTCGAAAACGCCGTGGACCCCATCGAGGTCATCAAGTGGAAGGAAATTTATGAGGTCCTGGAATCGACGACGGACAAAGTGGAGGATGTCGCCAACATTTTGGAAACCGTGATTCTCAAGGCCACTTGACGAGGCGGCTCCGGCCCGATCTGATCACCGTGCTCCAACCCGACTCGGCGTTCCATACGCACTGAATCTCTGAAGGCGGCAGCAGCTATGCCCTGGTTTCCGATTGCCATCTGCCTGGTCGCTCTGGTCTTCGATTTCCTGAATGGGTTCCATGACGCGGCCAATTCCATCGCGACGATCGTCTCCACTCGCGTCCTATCGCCTCGATGGGCGGTGGTATGGGCGGCAGTCTTCAATTTCGTCGCTGCCTTTACATTTGGCACGGCCGTGGCCAGGACCATCGGCCGTGGCATGATTCGCCTGGAATCGGTAAACCTGTACGTGATCCTGGCCGGTCTGTTGGGAGCGATCCTCTGGAATATCCTGACCTGGTACTTGGGTTTGCCGACGAGCTCCTCACACGCGCTGATCGGAGCCTACGCCGGAGCGGCGATTGCCCGGGCGGGATGGGGCGTGATTATCCCGCAAGGCTGGACGCTCACGTTAGTATTCATCGTTCTCTCTCCGACCATAGGACTGATCTTGGGTGCGGGGCTGATGTTCCTGGTCTTTCACCTGGTCCAGAAATGGTCGCCTCAACGGGTGGACCGGCACTTCCGCAGGCTCCAGTTCATCTCCGCGGCGTTTTATAGCCTGGGGCACGGCACCAATGACGCTCAAAAGACGATGGGCATCATCGCCGGCGTCCTTTATTCCGCCGGGATCCTGGACCAGTTCTATATTCCCTTCTGGGTCGTGCTGATGGCGCACGCAGCCATCGCCCTCGGAACGCTGGCCGGCGGCTGGCGGATCGTCAAGACGATGGGCATGAAGATTACCAAGCTGAGACCCGTCGGCGGCTTCTGCGCGGAGGCGGCCTCCGCCGCCAGCATCCTGGGGGCGGCCCTGGCGGGCATTCCCGTTTCTACCACTCATACCATTGCGGGAGCGATCATGGGCGTAGGAAGCGTCCACCGCCTCAGCGCCGTCCGCTGGGGCATCGCGCGAACCATCGTGTGGGCCTGGGTCTTGACGATCCCCCTCTCCGCGCTGGTGGCGGCAGTCACCTTCCGCCTGATCCACTACTTCATTCCTGCGGCATAGAGCAGGCGGATTCAACTTGTCAGAAAAGGGATTCCGATTTGGATGGAAGTGCCGCCGCCCTCGGGGCTTTCGATCTTGAAGGTAAATTCGGACCCATAGAGGACCCGCAGCCGCTCCTGCACATTGCTCATGCCGATCCCCTGCGCGGAGAGCTCCTCCAGCCTGCGCTGCGGCATTCCCACGCCGTTGTCGCGGACCTCCAGCAGCAGGCGGCCGTCCTGCTGATGGCTGCTGATGCGGATCATGCCTCCTTCCAGCCGCGGGCCGAGCCCATGACGAATGGCGTTCTCAATGATCGGCTGCAGCAACATGCTGGGGACCATCATCGGGAGCGTAGGCTCCTCGATTTCTTTGATGATCTTCAGCTTGTCGCGCCCGAAGCGAATGACCTCGATCGAGAGATAGTCGTCGATGAAGGTCATCTCGT
>DASYUA010000029.1:0-6864 GCA_036001665.1 Tepidisphaeraceae bacterium | reverse complement strand
CCCAAATCCCCCTCCAGCGCCCCAAAATCGCCCCTTCTCCCTTCCCCGCACGAGAATTTTTCGACGAAACAAACCCACCGCCCCTTCCGCCTCATGTCCCTTGTCCCATGTCCCTTGTCCCTCGCCCCGCTCCATCCGCGCAACACCCCTCCCCTCCCCTATCAACTATCAACTACCCACTATCACTTCTCTCCACCCCCACCTCCCCCTCCGCCCCCACCTCCACCATCAACCACCGCTTCTCCCGATACCCCGACCCCACATTCACCGCCCTCACGCCTCCCACCACAGCCTCGGCCGCAAAGTGGCTGTGCCCGCAAAACACCGTCCCCACCGCCCCAAATTTCAACAGCAATTCCCCCATCCTCCCCGCCCCCAGATACGCCTTGGCAAAATCCCACTGCGCATTGTGCGACGGCGGCAACAGCGCCGCGAAAGGCAGGTGGTGGATGGCCGCGATGATCCGCGGAATACCCCGCAGCGATTCCAGTTGCCGGCCCAGATCCCCCAGCAACTCCTCCAGAAATGCCTCGTCGCTGCGATGCAGCTTGACGTACTGCCCGTCGTTCCACCGCGCGCAGACCTCTCGGGCATGCGGCGGAATATCCTCGGCCGCTTCCAACAGGTGCGCATATTTGTCCAGCCGCTCGGCCGCGCCCGGCGAGATCTTCTGCTCGTAAAACCGCCGCGGGATCCCCAGTTGCTCCTGCGCGAACGAGTAGTCGTACCAGCCGACACTGCCCACGATGGCCACCTCGTCCCTGACGAACGGCGCGCCTTCCAGCCAGTGCCACCCGGCCGCCCGGATCCGCGCTGGCAGCTCCTGGCGGAACAGCCGATAGCTGTCATCGCCGCTGGTCCAAAGCTCGTGATTGCCGGCCACAAACAGCCTGGGCCCGGCAAACTCAAACCGCGCCAGGCATCGTTCCAGCGCATCCCCATCGCTGCTCGCCGTGTCCCCGATGAGCAGGAGAACGTCAAACGACAGCGTGTTGATCCGGTCGATCAGCTCCTCGGCCAGCCGGCGCGACTTGCCGTGGTTGTAGTGCAGGTCGGCCGTGACCAGAATCCGCATCGCCCCCACAGTACGCTTCCGTTGAAATATCCCCAAGCCCCACGCGACAAACCTCTTGTGGACGCTGCGCGCGCCTGCGGCTCTTTGGCTTGGCAAGGCCTCGCGGCTATAGTGGCGCGGCGGATTGAGGAGCTGATGACGCCGCTGATTGTCGAAAATGTGTGCAAGTCCTACAAGCAGGGTGACCGCGCGGTCCAGGCGCTGGCGGGCGTGAGCCTCAGCGTCACCCGCGGGCAGTTTCTGGCGATCATGGGGGCCAGCGGCTCGGGCAAAAGCACTCTCCTGCACCTGGTGGCCGGCCTGACCTCGCCGGATTCGGGGCGGATTCTCATCAACGAAACCGACATCTCCACCATGCCCGACCGCGAGCTGACCCTCTTCCGCCGGCGCAGCATCGGGCTGGTTTTCCAGTCCTTCAACCTCATCCCCACCCTCTCCGCCCGCGACAATGTGGCCCTGCCCCTGCTGCTGGATGGGAAGAACGGCTCGGCCGTGAACACCAGGGCCGAGGATCTGCTGGCCACGCTCGGGCTGTCGCATCGCGGCCACCATCGGCCGGACATGATGAGCGGCGGCGAGCAGCAGCGGGTGGCCATTGGTAGAGCACTCGTGACCGACCCGGCGGTGATTCTGGCCGACGAGCCAACGGGGAATCTGGATTCGGGATCGAGCAAGAGCGTTTGCGAGCTGCTGCGCGACCTGTCGGCGATCCATGGCAAGACGATCGTGATGGTGACCCACGAGCCATCGGTGGCCGCCTTCGCCCAGGAGGTGGCGGTGATGCGCGATGGCAAGCTGATCGATCGGTTCCCCACGCACCATGCCGGAGGGACCCAGGAGCTGGCGATGAGGTACCAGGAGTCTTTGAGGACATGACGCGGAGCACTGGCGAACAAGCCGCCAGTGACACGGAAGCTTCAGAGCAACTATGGCAGTATCGAAGATTACCTGGTCGTCGGTGGTGTCGCGCAAGGCGCGGCTGGTGTTGACTGTGCTGGCCATCGGGTTGTCGGTGAGCCTGGTGATCGCCGTCACCAGCGGCTACGCGTCGGCCGAGGCGGCGGTGGCGCGGTTTTTCACGGAGTTCATGGGCTCGACCGACATCAAGGTGAGCCGCGAGCCGGGGCAGCAGGGGAACATCAGGGAGAGCATTGTCGAGGGGCTGGCGCGGGATCGAGATGTGAAGATGGCCGTGGGGCGGCTGGAGCTGGACACCAACATCGTTGACATCAACGGCAAGCCGATCCCCGGCCATGAGCTGCAAACCGCGACGCTGATCGGCGTGCGGCTGCCGCACGATGCGGATGTGGCAGCGCTGAAGATGGAAAAGGGTCTGGGAGGCAAATGGTTTGAGGAGGACAGCGGCGACTTTGCGGTGATCGACCAGGAAGCGTCGCGGCTGCTGGGGGCCAAGCCGGGGGACTTTATTCTGCTGCCAGCGCAGCCTGCGCCGCTGAAATTGAAGGTCACGGGAGTGGTGCACAAGCCGGCGATCATTGCGGCGCTCCAGCAGACGATATACGTGCCGCTGCGAACCCTACAGAGGCTGCGGAAGCTGGAGGGGCAGGTGACTTCGGTGCAGATCGACCTGAAGGAAGATGTGGATGCGGATGCGTTTGCGAGGCGCTGGAAGCAGATGATGGTGGAACACAAGCCGCCGCTGAAGATGAGCACAGCGCGGGAGAGCCGCAAGGAGCTGGACAAGTACATGGAGGGGATGCGGTTCCTTTCGTACATGGGCGGGGCGGTGTCGATGTTGTCGGCGATGTTCATCGTCTTCTCGACGCTCAGCATGGGGGTGACGGAGCGGAGCCGGACGCTGGCGATGTTGCGGGCGATCGGGGCGACGCGCGGGCAGGTGGCCACGCTGGTGATCCTGGAGGGAATGCTGCTCTCGATGCTGGGAATGGTGCTGGGCGTGGGATTGGGACTGCTTTGGGTGGAGATTCTGACGACATGGAAGGCGGACTTTTTTTCGGCGGGTGCGGTGATCAGCACGGGGGGAGTCGTGCTGGGGACAGTGGGGTCGATGCTGACGGCGCTGGCCGCCAGCGTGCTGCCGGCGTGGAGCGCGGGGCGGGTCGATCCGGTGGAGGGGATGACGGCGGTGGGGCAGGCATCGAGCGCGCCGTTCCCCAAGTGGGTGGCGCTGGCGGGATTGCTTTTGATCGCGATCGATCCGAGTCTGATGTATCTGCCGGGGATTCCCCGGCCGGTGGTTTTCTGGGGGCATTTTCTTCTGGGGCTGCCGTCGCTGATGGTGGGATATTTTTTGCTGGCCCCCGCGTTCGTGTGGATCGTGGAGCAGGTGTTTGGGCGGCCTGTGGCGGCGCTGATGGGGGTTCGGCATCGGTTGCTGGCGCACCAACTGACCGGGCACATCTGGCGCGCGGCCGGGACGGCGGCAGCGCTGATGGTGGGGCTGGCGACGCTGGTGGTGATGTACACGCTGGGGAACAGCGTGCTGAACAGTTGGCGATTGCCGACGCGGTTTCCGGACATGTTCATATATTCGCCGGCGGGCCTGACGCGGGAGCAGGGGAAGATGCTGGAGAATGTGAAGGGGATTCGACAGGGCGAGGTGCTGCCGATCGCGGTGACGGTTTCGCGGCTGGGGGATGGTTTTTTCGCCGTGGTTGGCGCAGCGCTGCTGCCGGATGCGACGATGTTCCTTGGCGTGGATCCGGACAAGGCGCTGTCAATGATGGAGCTGGATTTCCGGGCGGGCAACGCGAAGGATGCGGCCGAGAAATTGAAGAAGGGGCGGCATTTGATCGTCACCAATGAGTTCAAGGAGCTGAAGGGATTGACGGTGGGGAGCAAGATGAAGTTGAAGACTCCCAAGAGCGGGGAAGTGGAGTATGAGATTGCGGGGGTGGTTTGGTCGCCGGGGATGGATGTGTTCGTGAGCACGTTTGATGCGGGCCGGCAGTTTGAGCAAAGATCGGCCGCGAGCGTGTTTGGGTCGCTGGAGGATGCGGAGCGGGATTTTGGCGTGAAGGAGATCAAGCTGTTCGCGGCGAATCTGGAGAACTTCGTCGACAAGCAGGACCTGGTGAAGCGGGTGCAGGAACAACTGGGTGTGCAGGGACTGACGAGCGGGGATGTGAGGGAGATCAAGGCGAACATCGACACGGGGTTTCGGAAGCTGCTGCTGCTGGTTTCGACAGTCGCGTTTGCGGCGATTGGCGTGGCTGCGCTGGGGGTGGTGAACACGATCATGGCTTCGATTCGCACGCGGCGGTGGCAGTTGGGGGTGTTGCGGAGCGTGGGAATTTCGCGCGGGCAGATGCTGCGGCTGATTTTGGCCGAGGCGATTCTGCTGGGCCTGGTGGGATGCGTGCTGGGGGTCATGGGAGGGTTGGAGTTGTCGTTTGATGGAGTGGGTTTGTGGAGAAGGATGGTGGGGTATACGCCACCGATCGACGTGCCGTGGCCGATGGTATGGCTGGGGATGGGGATTATTGTGGGGGTGACGGTGGTGGCGAGTCTTTGGCCGGCCATCACGGCCGCGCGGGAGGAGCCCCTGGCCCTGCTTCAGGCTGGAAGAGCGGGAGTTTGAGCAGGTTGGATAGCGGCTTGGATCGAGTTCGGAAGTATGGAGCGCAGCCGCGCGTCCACTTGTCCGGGGCTCTTCGAGTCGGATATAATTGGAGCCAATGACGATTGCGTCGGCCGGTACCGTGAGCGCGAATCGCACCGGCGAGAACTACGATTGCGGGCGTAATTCAGTGGCAGAATGCAGCCTTCCCAAGGCTGACGTCGTGGGTTCGAATCCCATCGCCCGCTCTTTGACCCCATCCCTGCCGATGGGGTTTTTTGTTTGCCAATTCCCGCCGGTCACTGACGCCCGGCCCGTACGTCGGGACCGAGCAACAGGAGGAAGACGGCGAACCATTTGCGGAGAAGTTTCCGCGTTTGGTGGCAGAACTGGAGGAACATTTCGCGGAGGGACGTCGTCTGGAGCAAATTATTAGCGCCAAACTCAGGAGGCTGAGCAATGGCGAATAATCCGATTCCGGCAGTGGTGGGGGACCTTGCGGATACGATTTCGGTCATGCACCGTTTCGACAAACCGCAACTTATCTTTCTGAATACGTCAGATATTCTAAACGGGCACGTACTTCATCGAGATTATAGCCCGGTATCTGAGTGGCCAGGACAAGCGAAGAAATCGATCAAGCGAGGGGACATTCTCTTCAGCGAAATGCGTCCAGTAAATGGCCGATACGCATTCGTCGATTTTGACGCCGATGACCATGTCGCCTCGACAAAGCTGATGGTTATTCGTGCCAAGCCGGACCGCGTGCTGCCGCGCTTTTTATATCATTTCCTCACCAGCCGCCGCGTCACAGATTGGCTCCAGCATCTTGCTGAATCACGTTCTGGAACGTTTCCACAGATCACGTTTGATCAGGTTGCCGCGTTCGAACTCTTCCTCCCGTCGCCGGATGAACAGGAACTAATCTCGGGGGTCTTGGATGCCTTGAACGACAAAATCGAACAGAGCCGACGCACGTCAGCGGCGTTGGAGCAGTTGGCGCGGTCCATGTTCCGAGCATGGTTCGTCGAGTTCGAACCAGTGAAGGTAAAGGCCGCTGGCGCCACCTCCTTCCCCTCCATGGCTCAGAATGTCTTCGACCCCCTTCCCAACCGCCTGGTCAATTCTGAACTCGGCCCGATGCCGGAGGGGTGGCAGTTCGGAAAGCCCGGGGACATCGCGCAGGAGAAGCGTGTGACCGTGGATCCACCTGAGGTTGAAGAGACGACGCCGTACATCGGCCTGGAGCACATGCCGCGACGTTGCATCGCGCTGTGATCTGATCTAGTTTCTGTTGCCGTTTTCATAGCTGGCTCCTTTGAATCAACTTTAAAGGCGTAGGCTTAATGGCTGTGGCTTCACTACAAACATCGTTCATCCGGCGGGCCAAAACCATGGGCCTTTGAACGAATCTGGCCTCAGGTTTTTTCCTATCGCCCTGCGCCCTTCTCCGGAGATGATGGCAGCGATTCTCTCGCCGGAGGCGCTGACGATGACACCCTCAGCGGCGACCTGGGAGATGACAGCCTTCTGGGCGATGCCGGCAATGACTCACTCGAAGGTGGCAATGGCTCGGACGACCCTCTCCGGCGGCCTCGATGATGACACGCTGCTCGGCGATGCTGGCGACAAATCACCTTCTTGGCGATGATGGAACTGACTTGCTCGACGGCGGCGATGACAACGATGACCTGGACGGCGGGCCCGGCACCGATTCAATCCACAGCGGCGGTGGCAACGATGACGATCTGGACAGCAACGACAGCTTGGACGACGACAGCCCCGAGGATGAAGGCGACAACGACTTTGACGACAACTCCGCTCTCGCCGAATCCACTCACGTTGGTCTGACTCTCAGCCGCGCTACCGACGAAATTCTGTTCGGCGCGGCCAATCTCGATGTTTTCGCCCGCTGACATGGAATTCTATCGGAGCCAATTATTACCGGTGACGCCGGCACAATTTTACGTCTGAGCGCCACCGCGTGCAGAAGCTCGCGATGAACTCCACAGGACAGGAGGGAGCCATGAGAAGAACCTACGTTTTAGCCGCGTTTTTGGCCATTCCATCGATGGCATGGGCGTCAGTAATTGTGTCTCAGACACCCGTCAGCGGCGGTGGAGTCGCGCGATGGTCGCAGTTATGGCAGGACCCAACTCCCGGCTGGCAATGATCTGGATAGTGACTCAATCTGCTGGGCGGTTTTTTTTTGCCTATTCCCGCCCATGGCAAGGGTTAGCGCTACATC
>DASYUA010000028.1:0-33479 GCA_036001665.1 Tepidisphaeraceae bacterium | reverse complement strand
GCGTCGCCGCACTCGGCTCCTTCCAAACCAGCCGCTCACATTTCGGCTTGAGCATCCCCAGCTTCACCCACAGAAAATCATCCTCCCGCAATGTGTACTCCAACTGCTGCGGCGTCATCTCCAACAATTCCAGCAATTGCTCATACGGCAACAGATGCCAATTCCGCCGAATCAAACTCAAATACAATCGCGAGCGATAAATCGCCGGCGCCGGCTCCTCCGCCGGCAATCCCATCCCCCACGCCATCTGTCGAATTTGTTCCGGCGTCGTCTTCAAAATCCTCGCCAGCCGCACCGTCTCCACCAGGTTCCAATTCCGAAACACAAACGCGTGTACCGGCGTCGGGAAATGCTCAAACTTCAGCGCTGCCGGCGACGACCCCACCGGCAACTCCGCCCGCGCCATCCCCACCACCACGAACAAAACAAAAAGGTATTTCATCATCTCATTACCCGGTTAGCATTATGTATCAAACCCGAGGTGCTCATGCGATGGCCGCTCATTCTCATCATTACCCTCAACTCTTCACTTCTCGCCCAGGTCATCAAACCAAATGACATCGAAGAAATGCAAAAACAACAGTACGCCGAAATCGAGCGCTACCTCGACGATCAAATCGCCGACGCCTCAAAGCAACGCGCTGATTCCTGGAAACGCGACTTCTCCAGCCTGGAAGCCTATGAGCGCTCCATCGACCCCTGGCGCGCCAAATTGGCCCAAATGCTCGGCGGCATCGACTACCCCAAACTCGATCTCACGCCCAAAATGGAACTCGTCGGCGATTTCCCGACTCACCGCGCCTTTCGCACCTTCCTCCCCGCCTTCAACAACGTCCGCATCTACGGCGTCCTCCTCGAACCCAAAACCCCCGGCCCGCATCCCGCTATGATCTGCATCCACGGCATGTCCAGCGGCCCCGAGGCCGTCTGCGGCCTCTCTGAAAAGCCCGACTACACCAACAATTTCGGCCTTCAACTCGTCAAACGCGGCTACCTCGTCTTCGCCCCCTTTGACATCAACAATTTCAAAACCCGAAGCTGGCTCGATCGCAAAGCCATCCTCGTTGGCCAGCGCCTCCAGGGCCTCGAGCAATTCAAAATCCTCCGCGTCACCGACTATCTCGCCTCCCGCAAGGATGTGAATGCAAAAAGAATCGGCGCCTACGGCATCTCCTGGGGCGGCCGAACCGTCATGTGTGCCGCCGCCCTCGACCGCCGCATCGCCGCCACCGCCATCTCCGGCCATTTCAACGACCTGATTCCCAAAATGGTCACGCCCTCCGAGCGCTACACCGCATTCATACAAACCCCGGAGGATTATTCCTTCTTTCCCAATCATGCAAGACTTTTCACCGACGCCGACGTCGTCTCCCTCATCTGCCCCCGCCCCGTCTTCATCGAACAAGGCCGCCTCGATCGCGTCGCTTGGTGGGAAATGTCCCAAAAAGCCTTCGGCGAAGTAAAAACCATCTACGACAAACTCGGCATCCCCGACCGCGCGGTGTATTCCATCTTCGAAGGCCCCCACGAAATCCACGGCACCGAAGCATTCGAATTCTTCGACCACTGGCTCAAACCCAAAAACTAATCACCCTCTCGCGCCTGTACTCCCTCTTTTCCCCTCGCCCCCGTACTCGGGGGAGAGGGCAGTGTGAGGGGGCATTCGTCTTCCATCGGGTCCCCATTCCCCATCCCCAATCCCCCCCAATTGCAGGACGTACCTTCCCTGCCACCCCATATACAATCAATGTATATCCACCCCCAAAGCCGCGCTATCGTCGCCACGCTGCATCAGTCGATAACACATCCCAGAAGAAGTAGTTAAGCTCCAATCCGCAAATCATCGTCCGCCGGCTTCGAGCTTGCTCATTCCCAGGAGCGGGGGTGCGAATCATGGATCTGGCCGGGTAACGATATGGCTGAACTCTGTTCAATCCTCGGCGGCCTGCTGCTGGTCATCCTCCTGGTGGCCGTGATCGGCCACGTTCTCTGGCTATGCCTCGCCGCCATCTTCCGCCTCGTCACCGGCCGCGATGACAAAGCTGAATCCGCCCCGCCCCATCCCGACGAATCCACCATCACCGCCAGAAAGCTCCAGGAGCTTTATCGCGACGGCCTGATCGATCTCCCCACCTTCCAAAAAGTCCTCGGCGCCATGAACGAGTCGCAATTGCGCCAGCGGCCAATCATCCCGCTCGCCCACCGCCCCCCAATGCCACCCGCGCCGCCGCCGCAGCTTCAACCAGAGCCGCCCGAGGAAGTGTCGCTGGCCAACGAATCAGCGCCCATACAACCTGCACCACCTCTCCCTCCTCCGCTCCCCTTCGCCCAGGTTGCTCCAATTCGCTTCACCCCACCACCACCCCCAAAATTCGTCGCCCCAGTTGCGCCTCCGCGGCCTCTCCCCCCTCCTCCCCCGCGCGCCCCCCGCAAACCCTTCTCCGAAATCCTCAAACACTTCATGGAGGAAAGCAACATCCGCTGGGGCGAGCTGATCGGCGGCCTCCTGATCATCGGCTGCTCCATCGCCCTCGTCCTCACCTTCTGGGAACAGATCGCCACCCAACCCTGGCTCCGTTTTTTCCTCTTCACCGCCGTCACCTCCGCCATCTTCGCTGCCGGCCTCTACACCGAGCACCGCTGGAAACTCCCCACCACCAGCCGCGGCCTTCTCCTCATCGCCACGCTCCTGGTCCCCCTCAACTTCCTCGCCTTCTCCCGCGGCGGCACTTCCGCCAGCGCCATGGCCATCGGCCAACAACTCGTCGCCCTCGCCCTCTTCTCCTGGCTGGTGTGGATGGCCGGAAATGTCCTCGCCGGACGATGGTCCATCCCCTTCGTCATCGGCGTGCTCGGTCCATCGGTCGTTCAAGGTGCAATCGGACGATTCATCACCAACGGCCAGCCGGCCGAAGGAATGGTGCTCCTGCTCGCATTGCTGGCCGTGGCCTTCTACTTCGCCGCCAACGCCTGGGTCCTCGCATCCGCGCAAAAGCTCAAGGAACTGGATTGGCCCAGTGCCAATCACCTGCTCCTCCTTCTTGGCACCAGCACATTCGCGGTTCTTCTCCCACTCGGTGTTCTCGCCGTCAAAGCGCAGGACTGGATCTGGACCACCCGCCAAATCTCCCCCGTCCTCACCCTCGCCGCCGCGCCCATGCTGGCCATCGGCCTTCTACTCTGGCGCCGCGCAAAAAATATCGACATGGCCGGCATACAAACCGCCGGCATGGCCATCGCCGCCCTGGCCGGTTTCATTCTCATCGGCGGCATCGCCTTAGCCTGGCCCGACCCCTCCCGCATGCTCCCCGCCGCCCTCCTCGCCTTCGCCACCCTCAGCGCCATTGCCCTCTTCTACGAGATTCCCCAGGCCCACCTCCTCGCCCTCCCCTGCCTCGCGCTGGTTTACATCCTCAGCTTTCACCTCCTTCAACCCGCATCGCATCCCCATCACATCGCCTGGTCCACTCAGCCAAATCTCGCTCGCGCCCTCTTCTCCCCCACCACCGGCTCCTCCCTCCTCGGCCTCGTTCTCCTCCTTGGCATCGCCTCCGATTGGCTCCACCGAAAAAATCACTCCGAAGCCCGCTACTACACCATCCCCACCATCGCCTTCGCCGCCCTCTCTCTCGCGCTGGTCACACTCTTCGGCCTCGCCCACCGCATCGACCACGGCGCAACCTGGGTCTATCTCGCCTACGCCCTATTGGCCGCCTGGCTCGCCTGGCGAACCGGCCGTAGCGAAGCCACCTGGATCGCCATCGCCCTCCTCGCCCTCGCCATCGTGCAGGCCCTCGTTTTCAAATTTGACATCGGCCGCAACCCCCTCGACCGCTGGACCCTCGCCGCCCTCCTCCACGCCTCCATCCTCATCGCCGCCATGCTCCTCACCTGGTTCCTCAGCCCCACCCGCCACGAACCCCTCTTCATCCGCCCCCTCAGCAACGGCGCACTCCTCAGCGCCATCACCGCCTCCGCCCTCGTTCTCATCGCACTGATATTCACCGAGCCCATGCCCGCCCTGAGCATCCTCGCCCTCCGCTCCGCCTGGATTGCCACCCTGCTTCTGGCCATCTCCATCGTCTACATCAGCCCATCCCTCTTCGGCGCATTCCAAATCGCCTCCACCGTCTCCGTCCTCCTGGCCGTGGCCGCGATGTTCCAAAACCAACCCTGGTTCACCGCCGCCGATCACCCCCTCCTCCACCCCTGGACCCTCCAAACCGCCGCCATCGCCTTGGCCGCCTTATCACTGGCCTGGACGATTTTCCGAATCATCCTTCGCCGCTTCAACCTCTCCCCGACCACCCGCCTGTTCCAACTTCTCAACCCCACGTGGACCAGCATCGATTCCGCCCTGCCCTACTTCGCCCTCACCATCTTCCTCCTCACTTCCCTCCTCGCTATCGCCCCCGCCCTCGCCCACGAGCTGACCGCCCAAGCGCAAGCAGAAACAACAACAGAATCCTCCTGGCTGATCATTCATACCACCGGCCCCCGCGCCTGGTTCCTCTTCACGACCACCACCCTCGCCCTCCTCTCCACCCTCTGGATCAAATTCCGCCGCACCACCATCATCTCTCTCCTCCTCGCCCTCGCCGGCGCATCCGCCATCGCCGCCGCCTCATTCGATCCCCAAAACTCCTCCGCCTCCGCCCTCCGCTGGCTCCTGGCCATCCTCCTCCTGCTCGCCTCCATCCCCCTCCTGCTCCGCCAACACATCGCCCAATTCGCCAAGCGTCCCCACTGGCCCGACTTCGACTACGAAACCCACGACCTACTAGAACTCTTCCGCCCCACCCTCCTCACCCTCACCACCCTCCCCATCCTCGCCATCACTTTTTATTCCGCCGCCAAATCCCTCGCCGGCCCCTCCATCCTCGGCCCCGCCCCAGGCTCTTTCTACGCCAACCTCGGCAATTCCATCAGCTATCTCGTCCCTCTGCTGACGATGATCCTCGTCTTCATCGCCTATGCGTATCGCGAGCGCTCCTCCCCCTTCGCCTTCGCCGCCGCCCTCCTCCTCAACATCACCGTCACCCTCGGCTACATGCTCCACCTCGTCACCGGCCATCACCCCATCGGCCCCATTCAATGGATCCACCTCGTCCAATTCAACGCCATCGCCTCCGCCGCCTTCTCCCTCGCCTGGCTCGCCGTCATCCGCGCCAAATCCATCCCCACCCTCCTTCACGTCCAAATCGCCATCCCCATCGCCGCCCTCCTCTGCCTCCTCTCCCTCTTCGACCTCCAACTCATCCTCAATCCCTCCACCCTCTCATCCTCCGCCCGCGAAATCCCCGGCCTCTTCGGCTGCCTCGCCTGGCTCCTCTCCGCCTCCGCCGCACTCTGGGCCATGCGCTCTCAAACCCAGCGCATCGGCGCTGGCATCGTCTGCATCACTCTCCTCATTGCCAGCTCCCTCGCCGCGCTGCGCTTAGTCAGCCCCACGGGCGATTCCAACTGGCTCCCCTACCACGCCCTCCTCTCCTTCACCACCCTCTCCGCCTGGTCCCTCCTCGCCTTCGGCGCAATCACCCTCCGCAAAAAATCCGCCATCAGCCCCGCAAGAGATCACATCACCACCTGCACCATCATCCTCGCCTCCCTCACCCTCTTCCTCTCCCTCCGCGCCCTCTTTGATGATCCCGCGCGCCCCTGGTGGTGCGTCTACGGCCTCCTCGCCCTCAGCCCCCTCGCCATCGCCCTCGCCTTCTGGACCATGCGCAGCGTCTGGCTCTACCCCGCCGGAATTCTCCTCAACATCGCCCTCAGCATCGGCTGGATTCTCGGCCGCCATCCCATCATCCCCAGCCCCTTCCTCGGCCTCATCCAACTCAACATCCTCACCCTCTCCCTCAGCGGCGCTGCCCTCCTCCTCCTCGAGCTATACATCCTCCGCCCCCTCCGCTCCCAGGTCGTCCACGTCGGCATCCCCGCCTTCCACCACTTCGCGGCCATCATCTCCCTCATCGCCTTCACCTTCATCTCCTTCGCCTCATTGCTCGCCGACATCGTCTCCATCCCCGCCACCACCAATCCTCTCCTCACCTGGGCCGCCCCCGCCGCCGCATTAGCAATTCTCATCGCCTCCCTCTGGGACCGCGACGCCCGCTACTCCCTCATCTCCCTCTACGTGATTGGCCTCGCCATCGCCGCCACCATCCTTCACCAATTCCACCTCCGCCTGGAAAATCTCGCCTGGCTCTGGGTCGTCATCGTCGCCGCCTATTCCGTTCTCATCGCTTATCTCTTCACCTTCCGCTCCAACCTCACCCAATTCGCCGAATCCCTCTCCATCCCCCCACGCGACAACTGGCCCACTCAATCCCTCGGCTGGGTCGGCTCCATCACCCTCCTCCAATCCGCCCTCGTCTTCATCCTCGCCTTCTTCTCCGTTCAATTCCTCACCGGCCAAATCGAACGCCTCGCCGTCGCCGCCGGCGCGATCTCCATGGCCGTCGCCGTTGGCCTCCTCGCCCACGAATCCCGCCAGGATCGCCTCCGCCGCGCCACCCTGATCCTCGGCCTCTTCGGCGCGATCCTCTGGGGCTGGTCACTCCTCCCGCGCTTCGGCCCGGATGTCTTCCTCAACCGCATGGTCATCGTCATGGTCGCCATGGCCGCCATGAGCGTCTTCTACGCCATCGGCCTGGTGAAAATCCTCCGCCGCGAAAACGACTGGACCGCCTCCGCCCGCCAACTCGTCCCCGTCATCGGAATCGGCGCCGCCCTCTCCATGTTCCTCGTCCTCGTCAGCGAAGCGATGATGTATCGCCCCACCCTCGGCGCTCCCATGGCCCTCTGGGCCTTCCTCGCCTTCGCCCTCGCGCTATTGGCGATGGCCGCCGCCGCCATGGTCTGCGCCATCGTTCCCGGCCGCGATCCCCTCAACCTCTCCGAGCGTGGCCGCCAGGCCTACGTCTACGCCACCGAGCTCCTCCTCATCCTCCTCTTCGTCCACATCAAACTCGTCTACCCCGATCTGCTCAACATCGGCATCTGGACCCGCTTCTGGCCCATCATCGTCATGCTCCTCGCCTTCATCGGCATCGGTCTCAGCGAGCTCTTCCGCCGCCAGGGCCGAATCGTTCTCGCCGAGCCGCTGGAAAACACCTCACTCCTCCTCCCCATCCTCCCCGTGATCACCTTCTGGCTCCTCACCGGCGTCTGGAAGCACGAGCAAAACGTCAACTACGCTCTCGTCCTCCTCCTCGCCGGCGGCGCCTACGGCACGCTCGCCATGCTCCGCCGCTCCTTCATTTTCGGCCTCCTCTCCGCCCTCGCCGGCAATGGCGCCCTCTGGTATCTCCTCTCCCACTCCCCATCCTTCGGCTTCTTCCAACACCCCCAGCTCTGGCTCATCCCCATCGCCCTCTCCATCCTCGCCGCCGCTTATCTGAATCGCGCCCGCCTCTCCCCTCAGCACATGCGCACCATCCGCTACGTCTGTCTCATGGCCATCTACGCCTCGAGCACCGCCGACATCATGATCAACGGCATCAACAAATCCCCCGCCCTCCCCATGATCCTCGCCCTGCTCGCGGTGGCCGGCGTCATGGCCGGAATCATGCTGCGCGTCCAATCCTTCCTCCTCCTCGGCACCCTTTTCCTCCTCGTCGCCATCGCCACCATGATCCAATACGCCGCCCACCAAGTAGGCCAAAACTGGCCCTGGCTCGTCGCCGGCATCCTCCTCGGCGCCGCCATCATCATCCTCTTCGCCCTCTTCGAGAAAAAACGCGCCGAAATGCTCGCACTGGTAGACGGCCTCAAAGAATGGCAAGGCTAACCAAAAAGGGGATAAGTCCAATTAAAAAGGGGATAAGTCCAATTTCTACGCCCCCCCCCATCAACCGCCCCCTCACTCCTTCCCCTCCTCCACCCCCTTCTCCTTCATCCTCGGCCTCCCTCTCCCCCGAAACGTGCTCTCCAATCCCAGCCTCCCTCCCACCCGCTTCTGCCAAATCTCCCCGCCAAACGGCCTCCCCTTCACCACACTCATCCTCACCTCCTCCACCTCCTTCTCCGGTACTTCATTCACCATCTCCACCCAATCCCCCGGCCGCTCCACCGGCCACTCACTCAACATCTCCACAGCCTCTCTCCTCCCCATCAACCTCGCCCCCAAACTGCTCCACGTCCATTTCTCCGCCCGCCTCACCATCCTCGCCCGCAGCGCATTGCTCTCCACATACCTCATCACCGCCAGCAAATGCTCATCATTCTGCACCGGAAACGATTTATAGATTCCCTGATACACATGTCCCCCACCGACAGTCTTGCGATGCTCGTGCCACCGCCGCACGTGCGTGATCGTCAGCCGCTGCATGAACCGCCCCAGCTCCCCATCCCCCCGCGGCCACAGCACCAGGTGCCAGTGATTCGGCATCAAACAATACCCCAGCAGCCGCACCGGAATCATCTTCAACGTCTCCCTCATCACCTTCTCAAACGCCGGATAATCCCCCTCCTTGCCAAAAATCCTCATCCGCCCATTCCCCCGATTGAGCACATGAAACACCATCCCCCCCGGCGCAACTCGATTATTTCGCGGCATCACCCCATTCTCTCCGCCGCCTTCGGACTTGTCAATAATTGGACTTATCCCCTTTTTAAAGGGGATAAGTCCAATTTCCGCAACGCCGTCGAGATCCAGCCGCCCTGCCTCCCCAAACACAGATAAGGGCCACTGGTACTTTATCTAACAGGTACGGATGACCCCCCTTTCCCCACTAATCGCGCCGCTCCCGCCGTGCCGAGATTTCCGGCCAGTCCGGCGGATACAACAGGATATTCTCTCGGGGGCTCTGCCCGTTTTCAGCGCCTTCCAATCGATATCCGCCGCCGCCCGATGACTCGCCATAGCGCGATGGCCCAGCGCATCCACAGAAGTTGCTGACCAGAACGACGGCCATGGCCTTTGTCACACCGTTCAAGGTTTGCCTCCCGGGCAATCACAGGCAATCTCTAGTTCCATGCCCTTGCCGGCTTTGATCCCAACCCCTCTCGACAATAACAATGCCAGGCCCCATGATAACCTTTCTGCGGGACGACGAAGGCGGACATTCCTGTCTCTTCGTAACCCCCTCTTCATCCTCTGTAATCCGCCATAGCAGAAAAAAATCACAAAAAATCGCCTCGCTACCGAACAAATCCCTATCCCAAACGTATATCCCCTGCGAGACCGCCATTGCGTCAATGCTCATCGGCATAGGGTTCGCTCCGCGAACCATCCTTTGATCAGACGCCCAAATGGCCCATTTTCGCAGAACAGGGGGAAGCAATGCTCTCGTCTCACCCACTCAGCCGCAGTAGCGCTGATTCCCCCTCTTCAAGTTTCACGTTTCAAGTTTCACGTTTCATTTTCTCCCCCTTCGCGCTCCCGCCAGCCTCCATTTTCCCCCGCAACTCCCTCCCCGCTTTCACCCCACTTCCACCCCGGTTCCATCCCACTTTCATCCCGGTTCTCACCCGGTTCCAACCCGCTTTCATCCCGCTTTTATCCCGGTTTTCACCCACTTTTTCGACCCCTCAAATCCACAACCGCCGCTCCCTCCTCATCTTACATTTTCACCGCGCACCTTTTTTCTCCTCACCAGCCCCAATCAACCCCAGAATTCAACTCAGCACAACAAACCACCATCCACATACCACAAATAAAAACAAACCCACCAAACGAACCCAAAACCCCCTCCACCGCCCCAAAATCGCCACTTTTGGCTTCGCCCCCGCCTATTTTTTTGACGAAACAAACCCACCGCCCCCATCAATTCCGCTGCGCTGCCACCGCCCCCTCCGGCGCACCGGCCGCGGCCGGCGCCGTTACCGCCGCCGCCACCTTCACCCGCTCCGCCCGGCTCCTGATCATTCCCCCCAGCCGCCCCATCAACTCCTTGAACGCCACCGGGGCCATCATCCGGATGATCGGAATGTACAACACAATGCTCCACAGCAATATCACCACCAGCCGCAGCACCTGCCGCACCGCATCACTCTTCATCGGCATCCGCTGCACCCACCGGCCAAACCCAATCGCCACCCCCACCGCGATCACGCTCGCCATCGTCGGCGCAAAATACACCCGCCACACATCCCGCCATTTCCCCCCGCCCGGCCGAATCGCAATCCACAGGAAGATCGGCCCGATCACCGCGAAATACGTCATCACCGCCGCCGCCACGTTCCGCGCCGCCGGCAAATCCGCCCGCGGCCCCTGCTGCTTCCCCAGCCACGAGCCGAAATACACCATCGACAAAAACACCACCGCGTTGACCGCGTTAGTCAGCAGATACGTCCCGAACCTCCCCTGCGCCTGGATCAGCGCCCCCCCCGGCGACGCCACCAGTCTCACCGCCATCCCAATCGACAACAGTTGCAGCACCCGGATCGCCGGCTGCCACCACGAATTGAACAGCAGATTCATCCCCGGCCCGGCCATCGCCGCCTGGAGCAGGCACAGCGGCACCCCAATCAGCGCCAGCAGCTCCGCCGCTCGCAGAAAGGCCCGGGTCTGATGAACGATGTTGTCCTGCATCTTCGAAAGCGCTGGGAACAGCACACCAATCAGGTTCTGCGTAAACACCTGCATCGTCTGCGTCGCCAGGTTGAACGCGAAGAAGTAAATCCCCACCGTCTTCGCATCGTGCATGATCCCCAGGATGATGTAATCGCCATACCACGTCAGGTTGTTCACGAAGTTGGCCATGAACAGCAGCGCGCTGTCGTTCATCAGATACTTCCACCGCTTAAAGTGCAGGTGCCACCGGATCGCCGGCCGCGCAGCGCTCCACAGCAGCACCAGCCGCATCACCGTGATGATCGGCAGCGGCAGCACGAAGCTGTACGCCCCCAGCCCCATCCTGGCGAAGATGATCGACAGCCCCATGGTTCCCACGGCTGTCAGCCACTTCACAACCGCCAGGAACCCAAACCTCAGCTCGCTCGTCAGCTTCGCATCCGCCACGATATCCAGCCCGCTGAACGGCGCGTTCAGCGCCAGCAGCAGCACCAGATAAAACAGCCGCCCATCGTCATACATCCACGCCGCCACCGGCGCCAGCGCCACCATCACCACCGCCCCCAGGCACCCCAGCGTCAGCGACATCCAGAACGCCGGATTCGCCCAGCGGTTAAAGTGCTGATGCCGATTGATCAAAATCTCACGCAACCCCGCCTGCTGAATCAGCCCCGCGAATGCCGTCACCGTGTAGGCCAGCCCGACAAGCCCGAAGGCTTCCGGCAACAGCAGCCACGCCAGAACCACTTGGCCAACCATGTTGACCAGCTTGGAGCCGACCGTCTGCGCCATGAGCCAGAAGAACCCCGAAACAGTCTTCTGGGCCAGTGTGCTGGACTGCTGCCGCGGAGGCGGCGAATATGGCAACGTGCCGTTGGACAACTTTGGCGTCTGAAAAATTGACTGCGACGTCAAAGATAGCAGCGCGCAGTTTCGCCGGTAACGGGCATTCCGCCGGCCGGTAAACAGCTTGAATTCTTGCTCTTAACCGCATCCCCGCCCCCTTTTTCCGCTCAGTTCTGCGGCACCGCCTCCGGCTTTTTCTTCACCTGCTTGATGATGAAATCCCCCTCCTTGGGCGTCATGTCCCAGGCCACCCGCCACTCGGTCTTCACATGTTTGAAGCCCATCTCCTCCAGCTTCTTGCTGATGCCGCTCATGTGGGCCGCGCCATAGAAGATGCCGATGTTCTTCTGCCCCTTGGCGATCGAATCCTTCATCACTTTGAGGGCCGCGTTATTGCGCTCGGTCACCAGCACCGATCCTCCCGGGCCTTCCAGGCCGGAGACCTTGGAATCGATGTCCTGGAACTGCTTGGCCAGCATCAGCTTGAAATGCCGGGCGCTGTCGGGGCTGAGGAATGCCATGACCAGCTCCGGCAATGCCACTTCAGGCGCCTGCTGGGGCTTGGACATTTCATCGAGGATCTGCCGCAGCATCAGCGTGAAGATGCTCTCGCCGCGTTCGGCCTGCATGCGCTCGAAAGTCTCGGCATCGAGGTCGGCGTGGACGAAGTTCTTGGCCGTGTAATCGATGGCATCGAGCTGGAAGTCCAGCTCGAGGAATTCCTTGAGCATCCGCTGGAAGGCGCTGACCATGCTCTCGGACCGCGCGCCAGCGCCGGGAACCGGGGCATCCTTGGGCTTGACCATCTCGTAGAGCAGCGAGTCATAACCCTGAAAGGTCTTGGAAAGATCGTCGTAGTACTTCTTCTCCCCCACATGAACGGCCGACACGAGATGGACCTTCACGCCATCCTTTTCATAGGTGGCGATCGCCGCCTCCAGGCGGCCGCCGCCATCGCCGTCATCCACGAAGCGCAGGAACTTGCTGTCGGGCTTCTTGTCCGCCTCGGCCTTGTCCTCGGCCAGCACGGGTTTGGCCCAGGCGCTGACAAGACAAATACACAACAACGCGGCCAGCAGCGAATAGTCTCGGCGATGCATGTTTACTCCTTTAGGCGGGCACAGCCCCAGCGCCTAAATGGTAAGTCTCTTGCCGGCGCGGGTCAAAGAAAACCACTCGCACGCCGTTGCCAATCGGATAGACCAGCGACTCCTCATCCGACTCCTGGGCATCCTTGGGCGCGTTCTTGTCGGGCTTGATCTTGGACTTCTTGTTGAGCGGAGCGTCATCATCTTCAAAATCGTATTTGCTGGTGCTCCCGCCGCGCATCAGGGCGGTGACGACGAGGATGGCGATGAAATAGCCGACCCAGGTACGAATGGTCCACATGATGATGGTACAAATGACCGTCTCCTGGAAATCCATTTCAAAGAGCACCATCAGTAATATGTAATACAGAATGAGACTGATGGCCCACCCTATATAGTCGCCGCCCATGGGAATTTTTTGCGTCAAAATTCCGCTGATTGCGCCGGGAAGGATGGCGATGCCGGCCACCTTGAGCAGCGCGGTGGGGATCGAGCCCAGGCCAATGGAAAACAGGCGGGCGGTGATGAGGATGGCGACGGAGATCAGGACCAGGTCGATGATGGTGCCGATGGCGACCTCGACCAGCACGAAGCCGATGTTTTTGCCGCCCGTCACCCACATGCCGCCGGCGACGGCGACAAGCACTCCGGTGACGATCAGGCCGATGGGCAGGTAAAAGTCCATCAGCTTGGCGTGTTTCTCGACATCCTCGGCATCGGTTAGCAAACGGCGCTGGCCGAAAGAGGGGAGGGGCGCGCCCTTGGCGGCGGCCGGGCCTTTGGCCGATCCTTTTTTCTTCTTTTTGCCGGTTTTGGGAGCGCCGCTGAGGACCTGGGTTTCGACTTTGGCACCGGTGCGGAGGTTGAATCCGCAGTTGACGCAAAGAGCTGCGCCTGGCGCAACCGGGGATGAACATTCGGGACACGCGCCGTCTGCGGCGGCCGGGGCGGGTGGCGCGGCGCGTCTTGGCGCTGGTGTTAGCGGGGCGTCGGCCACATCGCTATAGACCTCATCCGCGGCCGGGGAAGGCGGCGGGGGGGTGGTGAGGTGCATGACATTTCCGCAGCCGCATTTGAGTTTTTTGCCGGCAAAGTCCGGCCGCCAGCGATAGCTTTTGCCGCAGGATTCGCAGGCGAACGTGGCGACATTAGCGGTACTCATATTTCCTCCCTTTGATATAGTCGCGCCAAGGCCCGGGGTTGGAATTATGTAAGTCGGGGGAAAGGGGGTTGTCAAGGAGAAGGGACAAGGGACATGAGACAGGACAAGGGACAAGGGACGGGGGCATGAGGGACGAGGCGGGGGCGGGAAAAGTGGCGATTTTGAAGGGCTGGAGGGGTTTGGGGTTCGTTTTGTGGATTTGATTTGGGTCGGGGGGGTTGTTTTGGAAGGTGGACGAGTGGCCGCAGATGACGCGGATGAACGGAATTTTGTGCAGATTGGAATTGAGTGAAGAGAGAAAAAAAGTATGCGGTGAAAATGTAAATCGAGAGGGAAACGGGGGTTGCGAATTTGGAGGGGCGAAAAAGCGGGATAAAACCGGGATGAAAGCGGGTGGAAACCGGGTGAAAAGCGGGTAGGAACCGGGATGGAAGTGGGGAAGAAGCGGGAAGGGGGAACGTGAAGGGTAAAACGCAAAACGTGAAACCTGAGGGCAGGGAATCTCCCAGGATACGGATGGGTGGGTGAGACGAGAGCATGAACTTCCCCCTTTCTGGTATTGGCCCATCACATTATGTATACGTTTTAGATTGGCTTTTGTTTGGTATATAAGCAATTTTTTTTGGCCACGCAACCCGTTTACCGGTAATCTGGATTTGGACGGGTTTTCGATGGGGGAGTTTTAGAAGTTGAGTGGGGAACGGTTAATCCGAAATTGACTCCTGGGGCGGTGCGGGGCGTGCTTCATGTTTATGCGCAGACGCGGGGGACACTCCCCGCACCCCCGAAATCCGGTGAGTTAACGTCACCCGCTGAAGGAAGAGGAGGTGCGCAGAGCGCACCCTACGGAAGGGTCAATGCGGGGGAGGAAGGGAGAGGGGGGTTGCAGGAGGCGCAGGGGCTGGCGCGAGACGGAACTCGCTGGCCTTCGGCGCCCGGTACACACAGCCGCTCACAGGCGGACAGGTAGCGGCTTCACGGGCTTGATAAGTCGATGGGCTGGTGAATGCTCGATGATCGGATCACGATGAGCGATGCCAAGTGTGGAGGATCGCGTGCCGATGACGGAAAAAAGTTACATCTGAGAATCTGGACCGGGGGATTCGGGGGAAATAGCCTGGCGGCGGAAGAGCGGGATGGCGGGGGCGGGTTATTTTGGATTGCTGGCGTTGATAAGGCGCTCTTGTTGGGCCCTCCAGGCTTCGGCGGCGGCTCGGTCGGCGGCGGCGGACTGGCTGGGAGTGCCGCGCGCTTCGATCACACCGTCGCCGAAGCCACAGCGGATTGTTTCGTATTGGTCTGGTTGGTGGGAGCACCCGGCGCAAACGATCAGCAGCAGCAGTAGAAATCCGTTTCTCATGGGTTTTCCTTGGCGGCAATATTACCAAAGGGATAAGCAAACTGCCGGAAGCGCGCCACTTTGGTGTTGCGATCATTGGTTTACACGCTGGAGGACAGCGTAGGCAAATTGCTGGGGTTTGCCCCAGGGGGTGAGGTGGGTTTCGGTGGCTTGTTTCTTGAGGGTGAAGGATGGGGCGAACTCGGCGGCGAGTGTTTGGGCGTCGTAGCGCTGGACGGGCAGGCCGCTGCACTTGTCGGGGGCGTCGGGGGCGAAGGTGGCGATGATGAGATGGCCGCCTGGGATGACGGTGCGTTGGGCGAGGGTGATGTACTTGTGGCGGTCGTCGGGGTTGGTGAGGAAGTGGAAGACAGCGCGGTCGTGCCATAGGTCGAAGTGGCCGAGGTCGTGGATGGTGGTGATATCGGCGACGATCCAGCGGATGAGATGTTGGCGCGGGCCGAGGCGGGTTTGGCTGCGAGTGAGGGCGGCTTGGGAGATGTCGAGGACGGCGAGGTGGGGGATTTTGTCATCGAGGAGATGGTCGATGAGGGGGGAGGCGCCGCCGCCGATGTCGATGAGGGAGGGGATGGGGAGCAGCTCGCGGATGAGGGCGAGGGAGAGGGTGGGGATGGGTTGGGCCCAACTGAGCTGGTCATCCTGCTTGGTGGAGTAGATGAATTCCCAGTGGTCTTTGGAGGGCATGAAGGGATCATAGGGATGGGCAAGCGCTTAGCCAATAGGGGGCCGGACTGGCTTGCACGCGTGGGTAGCTTTTAGTAGATAAGTAGGAATGTCCCTCTTCCACGCTTTCCTCTTCTACGCTTTCCTCTTCTACGCTTTCCTCTTCTACGCTTCCCATCGAGGAGTGTGCGCCTTTTCAGGTTTCGGCCTGGGTGATGTCAAGTCGAGGGTCGCGAAAACCCCGCGCCGAAGAAGGTGGGGACGGTGGCTCGGTGACGTGTGGCTTTCGCGAAAATTGGACTTATCCCCTTTTTCCGAAAATTGGACCTATCCCCTTTTTCGCTCTCCTATCCCCTTTTTCGCTCTCTTTTTCGCTCTCACGGATCAAGCGCGGCGATGGCGGGTGGCCAGGATTGCGAGGCCGAGGGGGAGGAGGGAGAGGGTGGTGGGTTCGGGGATTATGGGGGTTCGGACGTCGTCGATTTGGACGTACTCGTTTTTGACCATGGGGAGGAGGAAGGTGCTGTAGTAGCGGAATTCGACCTGGGCCGAATCGCCGACGGTTGCGCCGAAGAAGCCCAGGTCGATGGTGCGGGTGATTTTGGGGGGGCCGCCGCTGTAAGCGGGGCCGAGGCTGGTGGTGTCGTGGGTCATGACGATCCACGGGCCGCCGTTGATGCTGAGGTCGGTGTCGAAGGCTTCGAAGGCATCGACGCGATCGTAATTGATGGTGTATTGGAGGGAATTGCCGCCCGCGCCGGAGTTGATTTTGAAGATGGGAGTGAGGAGGGAGATGTCGTACTGGCCGGAGTGGTTGTGGGAGCTGGCGGTGGCGGCGAGGCCGAGGCCGTTGGTGTAGTTGAGCATTGCTTCAACGGTGTTCACGGTCCAGGGGACAGCGCTGAAGTCGGGGCTGCCGGGGATGGGGAAGTTGTCGTGGATGGTCCACGAGGCGGGGATACCACCCTCGAATGTTTCTGTGACGGTTTGCCCGAAGGATGATGCCGCCGCGAGGGCTGCGAAGAACCCGCCAACCCATAGTCGCTTGATCATTTGCCCTGCCCTCCGCCATGTGCCCGGTCCGAGAATAGAGATAGAGGAGATGGCAAAAATATTAATCTGCAAATTGCGTAGCGTCAAAGATTTTCCAATGAAATGACAGGCGGGGGGCAATCGAATGTAGGTCATTTCTGTGAACTGGGCGGGGCAGGAATGTTCCGTGGAGGACAAGAATGTCCGTCCCAAACAGGGTGTCGATGCCACGGGCACGGCGGCTGAAACCGCCCCTACGGTAGAAGGCGGACAAGAATGTCCGCCCCACCATTTATGGGCCACTGCGATGGCCCTGGGGGGTTTGGCGGGGATCGGTTATTCAATTGACGCCCGGCTGGCATGGGACTTACCATCTTTGGAGGGGGAAGAGTTGCTCACCGTGGCCGGACAACGCGTAAAAAGGGGTAGAAGAGGTAATTGTGGAACAGACCCCTCGTAAAATCGGATCGTTTTTGTGGATGTATCCCGTGGTGCTGCTTTTGGCGCTGGTGGTGCTTGGGGGGGGAATCTATCAGGTGGCCAGCGGGAAGGGGGATTACACCATCCTGGCCGCGGGCCTGATGAGCGTGATTGGGGTGTTGCTGGTGTGGTTTTTCAACATCAATTTGCGGGCGCAAAGGCAGGAGGATGTGCAGCGGTCGGAGGAGCTGTTTGGGCCGGTGAATGAGCGGCTGCAATATATTTCGGTGCTGTTGAATCAGGTCAGCGAGCAACAACTGATCAGTGAACGGGCCAAGGGGATCGCGTTTCGGGAGAGCGAGCGGGATGCGCTGCGGCGGGCGATTCGGGAGGAGATGCACCGCAAGGACTGGGATGCAGCGCTGGTTCTGGCCAACGAGATCGAGGCGGTTTTTGGATATAAGCAGGAGGCGGACCGGTTTCGCGAGGAGATTTATAACTCGCGCGAGGGGGAGGTCCGCAAGATCGTCAACGAGGTGCTGGGGAACATCGACCGGCAATGCCGGGCCGAGCAGTGGACGGGGGCGCTGCGCGAGGCCGAGCGGTTGATGGGGATGTTTCCCAACGATGCGCAGGTGCAGAACCTGCCCAATGAAATCGAAGGGCGGCGGCAGGGGCACAAGAAGCAGTTGCTGGACACGTATAACGATGCGGTGAGCCGGCACGATGTGGATGGGAGCATCGAGATACTCAAGAAGCTGGACGCGTACCTGACGCCGGCCGAGGCGGAGGCGCTACAGGAGAGCGCGCGGCAGATATTCAAGGACAAGTTGATGCTGCTGGGCCAGCAATTCACGCTGGCGGTGCGGGATCACAATTGGAACGAGGCGATCCGGCTGGGGGAGAGCATCGTGAGCGAGTTTCCCAATTCGCGGATGGCGCAGGAGGTGCGGGACAAGATGGAGTTGCTGAAGCAGCGGGCGGGGGAGATGGAGGCGGTGGGGTGAGGGGAGAGTGCTGAGTGATGAGTGCGGATACGACATAAAACGTGAAGCGAGTTAGTTTGGGGAGATTCCCTGGTTTTTGGATGCGTGTTTTGGCAGATGCTGGCGCTTGGTGTTTGACTCAGCACCCAGCACTTTTAACTCAGCACTTCGCCTCAGTGGACATTCCACTTGGTGAGGTTGGAGGAGGGCTGGAAGAGGAGGAAGGAGTTGAGGTCGTCGATCATCTGGCGGTTTTCGTAGTGCCAGTTGCGCATGGTGAGGTTGAAGCCTTCGCCGGTGGGTTTTTCTTCGGGGAACTGGATGGTGGGGAGGCCGCCGGAGTAGGCGGGGGTGGCACAGCCGGTGGAGAAGAAGGAGAGGCCGGCAAGAGCGACAAAAAGGAGGGCAAGCTTCATAGGGTTACCCACAGTTGGAAGGTCCATTGGTGTTTGACTCAAAGCCGCAGGGGGAATGTATACGGAGGGGAGGGCGGTGTCAAAAGGAAAGCGGGAAGTGGTAGATGAAAGGATGGTGGGGCAAGCCCCACCCTACGAAATTGGGCCGAGATCGAGGGCGATGGTCAGGGCTTGGCGCCATTCGAGGTAGAAGTAGGGGACATTGAGGGAATCGTGGAGGGATTTGAGGCGGGTGTGGAAGAGGTGGTATTGCTCGTGCTGCCAGTCGGTGCTGGTGGAGTCGCAGAAGAAGAGGCGGCAGCCGAAGGGGCGGATGGCGTGGACGGAGCAGAGCTTGTTGCGCTGAAAGGGGCAGCCCTGGCCGGTCCAGGCGGGGTCTGGGGAGGCGTTGGAGGATTGGAGATCGTGGAGGAAGGTGGCGAGTTCGAGGGTGGTGACGTAGAGGTGGTGGCCGAATTCTTCGAAGCGGCAGCAGCGGCCGGAAAGGATGCACAGGGGGCGGCGGAGGTCGATTTGGATTTGGACGTCGGCGTAGAGGGAGGCGATGGCGGAGTGGACGTCGGGGCGCGCCGAGGCGGAGCGGATGGCATGGCGGGCTTCGTGAAGTTGGGAGTCGGTTAGTTTGAACATCGGAGGAGTGTCCGGCAGAGCCGGACCTACGGGGGATTTGGGCCGGGAATATTAGAGTGGACCCAAGTGCCGGAGCCGTCGGACCAGATTTCCTTTTTCCAGATGGCGACGTCGGCCTTGATGGCGTCGATGATGAAACGGGAGGCGGAGAAGGCTTCGTGGCGATGGGGGCTGGCGACGGCGATGAGGACGGAGGGTTCGGAGAGGGGGACGCGGCCGGTGCGGTGGAGGATGACCTGCTTGACGATGGGCCATTGGGAGCGGGCGGCCTGGGCGAGGGTTTGCAGTTGGGGGAGGGCCATTTCGAGGTAGGCTTCGTAGTCGAGGGCGAGGAGGTCGTGGCCCTGGGCGTTTTTTTCAGTGCGGGTGGTGCCAAGGAAGAGGCTGATGCCGCCGGCGTTTGGGGAGGAGACGAAGTGGAGGGCTTCGGTGGTGGGGAGGGGAGTGGGGAGGATGTCGATCCAGTCTTCCATGGGTCTTGATTGTAGAGCATGCGCGGACATGGGCGAGGCGCCCATGCCACAATTAAGGCTGTCGGGCAGGAGTGCCCGTTGAATGCCGGGCAGGAGTGCCCGACCCACCGGAGACGGGGGGGATGAGGGCGAGTTCGTCGCCGTCCTGGAGGGGGGTGTTGGATTGGGTGTAGGAGCGGTTGAGGGCGAAGGCGATGTGGTTGAGCTGGTCGGCGAGAGCGGGGAGGCGGTGGCGGAGCTGTTCGATGGCGTGGGCGATGGTGGATTTCTCGGGGAGGTCGAGGCCGATTTCGGAGAGGCCAGCGCGGTCACGGAGGTTGGCGAAAAGGCGGATGGTGATACACATGAGATGCGTGGTGGGGCGAGCCCCACCCTACAGAGGCGCGGGGGCGGTGGGGTTTTGGTCGCCGTTGTAGCCGACGATGGCGATTTTGTAGCGGTCGGCCAGTTCCATGACTTTACCGCGCTCGAGGATGATGGTTTTGCCGGGTTCGAGGACGAGGCAGCCTGCGCCGGCGGCGTGCATTTTTTCGATGGTCTGCATGCCGACGGTGGGGACGTCGAGGCGCATGTCGGAGTTTTTGTTGGCGACCTTGATGAGGGTCCAGCCGCCGACTTTGCAGAGCTTGCCGGCCCGCTCGATCATGGCGTTGGTGCCTTCGAGGGCTTCGACGGCGATGACATCCTGGTCAAAGATGGCGATGGACTGGCCGATATCCATGCGGCTGATGGTCTGGCAGATGGTCCAGCCGGAATGGATGTCGCGCCATTGGGATTCGCTGGGCTGGCGGCGGGTCATGACGCCGGGGATGGCGAGGTGTTCAGCGCAATAGGTGGTTGAATCGATCAAGCGGATTCCCTCGGAGGAAAGCTCGTTGACCAGTGCCTGGAGAACGGCATTGGGGCGTTTGTCGTGCCGAAGGGTCTTGAACCAGAGTTTAGCGGTTCGCAGGTCGGGAATATAGCGGAAATATCGCCAGCGGTCGTACATCTGTGATTTGGCGACACGGCCGACCATGATGGCTTCGGAGACGGAGGCTTGTTTGAGGACATTGATCCAGCGGCCGATGCGGAGGACGCCGACCCACTGGAAATGGTCGACTTCGCGCTGGAGATCGGGCCAGGCGTTTTTGGAGAAGGCGGCGCAGATGACGCGTCGGCCGGCAGCGCGAGCGCCGCGTGCGACCAGGAGGGGGAAGATTCCTTCGCCGGCGATCAGGCCCAGTGGTTCCATCCGTGCGCGATTGTAACCAAGTGTTGCGGATTTATGGAAATGTGATTTTGAGGAAGGGCGGGCAATATTGCCCGAGGGGAATATCGGACGTATTCTGCGGGACGGCCCGGGGGCCGATTTTTTTGAAGGCAGGATGAAAAATGGATGCGCCAGAACAAGCTGTGCTGACTCCCGCGTTTGAAGAGGTGCAGGCGCATTATGACCTGTCGGATGATTTCTTTGCGCTGTTCCTGGACCGCTCGCGGACGTATTCCTGCGCGAAATTTGATGGGCCGCAGACGACGCTGGAGGAGGCGCAGATTGCCAAGATCGATTTGTCGCTGGGGAAGTGCGAGCTGACGGCGGGGCAGACGCTGCTGGATGTGGGATGCGGGTGGGGAGCGACGGCGCTGCGGGCGCGGGAGGAATATGGGGTGAGGGTGATCGGGTTGACGCTGAGTAAGAATCAGCACGCTCATTGCCAGAAGCTGGCGGGGGGGAAGGATGGGCTGGAGTTTCGGCTGGAGGGGTGGGAGACGTTTAATGAGAAGGTGGACCGGATTGTTTCGATCGGGGCGTTCGAACATTTCAAGAGAGAGAAGTATCCGGCATTTTTTGCGCGCTGCCATGAGATGCTGCCGGCGGACGGGGTGATGCTGCTGCACACGATCACGCGCGGGAAGCCGAGCAAGGCGATGGGGTTCATGCGGTTTGCGCATTTCATGACGGTGAAGATTTTTCCGGGTGGGGATGTGCCAGCGCCGGAGGCGGTGGTGGAGGCGAGCCGGAATGGCGGGTTTGAGCTGGTGCATGCGGAAAGTCTGCGCCCGCATTATGCGAAGACGCTGGACTGCTGGGCGGCGAATCTGGCGGCCAGCGAGAAGAGGGCGGTGGAGATCGCCGGGGAGCAGACGTTTCGGACGTATATGAAGTATTTGACGAGCTGTGCGAATTTCTTCCGGAGTGGGGAGGTGAATGTGTATCAGTTCAGGTTGAGGAAGATTTGAGGCAGATCAATTCCCGCCGGTTATCTGCTGGAGAAGTTGGAAGAATCCGCGCTTGCGGTCGGAGGAGATCTGCCAGTTGACGGGGACGCTCTGGAAGCCTTCATCGAAGGGTTCGCCTTCCTTGCGGAAATCGAAATAGCCCCAGCCAGCGCCTTTGCTGAGGGCGGCGAGGAAATTGTTGTCGGGTTTGGCGAAGTCGAAGTGGTCATCCTCGTTAAAGAGGATGGGTTGGTTGTGATAGCTCTTGAGGGCGCGGGTTTGATCGACCATTTTGCGGATGCGGTTGGGATCGCCGATGCCGTTGCCGTGGAGGAGGAGGAAATCGGCGTGCTGGGCGACGTTGTCGGAGGGGATTTGGCCGCCGGTGAAGGAGGTGGAGACGAGGAATTTCCGGCCGGAGCGTTGTTGGACGCGCTGGATCAACTCGTGGGCGTTGGCGGGTTTCAGGAGGGGGCTGGTGTAGCTGGAATGATTGGTTTCGTTGGCGATTTCGATGAGGAGATTGGTGTAGCCTTTGGAGAGGAGCCAGTCGGTGGCGTTGTCGGTGGCTTTTTGGACGGCCTCATCGTTGGGGAGTCGATATTGCTGGCCGAAGTAGAAGAGGCCGAGGATGGGGGCCATTCCCAATTCATCAGCGCGGTCGAGGATTTTTTCGAGGCGTTGCAAGTAGTCTGCGCGCAGGGAGCCATCGGATTCGAGGGCGGAGTTGTGCCAGGGTTGTTCTTTGCTGTAGCCCTGGGGGCTGCCGCCCTGGAGGTTGATGGTGAAGGAGATCAGGCCGGCTTTGCGGTAGAGGGGGAGGGCGGCGAGGAATTCGGCGGTGTTGCGGTCGGCGTCGAAATTCTGGCCGTCGGGGTATTTCCAGAGATGCCTGGTTTGGGGATTGCGATCGTCGAAGGTGGCCTGGACAAGGCGGGCGTTGAGGAGGAGGCCTTCGATCTTCATTCCGTTGTAGGTGCGGCCGGCGTAGGTGGGTTTGTTGTTGATGAGGAAGGATTGGCCATCGATGGAGATGGTGGTTTGGCGGGGCGGAGCGGCGGGAGCGAAGGAGATCGCGAAGAAAAGTATCGCCGCCGCGAGGGGGAAGGAGATTTTGTTGCGACTATTCATCGAAGATAGAGCGGGTTTTCTTTGGCGAGGGATCGGTGCCGGTTGCGCCTTTGTCATCGGGAGTAACGGGGGAAGTGAGTTGAGTGGTTGAGGTGGCGAGGAGTTTGAGGGCCTGGTCGCGGGCTTGTTTGGCTTTTTCGAGTTCGCTGGTGAGCGTGGGATTGGTGGGAGTGGGCGAGGAGAGGATTTCGTCGTATTTGCGGATGCCTTCGCGGACTTTGCCAACTTCGATCAACACTTCGGCCTGGCCTTTGAGGATCAGGAGGCGGGTGAGGGCTTCCTGGTCCGCGTTGTCGTGCCGCGCACGTTGCGGCAGAGCGTTGGATTCGGGCTGAGGCTCAGTACGAGCGCGGGAGGACCATTGGATGGTGGCGATGACGATCACGCCGGCGAGGGCGAGCGAGGAGAGTATGAGAGGAAGGCGACTGGTTTGGGTTGACGGAGGAGGAGCAGACCCTTTTGCCGCGGGAGCAGGCTCGGTGTAGATACGGGGAATGGGGGCAGCGCTGCGGCGAGGAGTTGGTTCGATGGTTTCGAAATCCTCCAGAGATGGCGGAGGTTCGGCGACAGCGGCGAGGGTGGGATGGGGGTCGGAGTCGAATTGAGGTTGAGGAGATTGGATGACCGGTGTGGGGGCGCGAGGCGCTGGGGCCTGGGGGACGAGGCCGGTGTGGTGATCATCCGCGTCATCGTGGTGAGCGGCCACGTAAGGGCGGGAGCGAATGTCGGAGCGATGGGCGGCGTCGGCGGCGAAGGGGATGATGCCTTCGGCGGCTTGTTCCTGCTGGAGGATGGTTGCGCAGTCGCGGCAGATGGGCTGACCGTGGGCGGCATGGGCTTCTTCCTGGGGGAATTGCACGTGGCAGATGGAGCACTCGGCCTTGGCGGAGAAGAAGAGCGATTGCTCGGCCGGTTTTCGGTGTTGCCAGCAGTTGGTGCAGAGGTAATTGCTGTCTTTGTCCTTGGTATGGCCGGATTGGCTGACATCGACGCCGCAGACGAAACAGACCTTGGTGAGGCGGGTGGGTATGGCGACCAGCGAGCCGCAGTTGTTGCACTGGCCCTGGCGGCCGAGGAGATCTTCAGAGATCTCGGCCGTTTCCCAGCAGCGAGGACAGCGGACGCGGAGGGGCAAAGAGGGACCTTTTAAGAAGAGACGGGCGAGGCGCCCGTGCCACAAGGACAGCGGGCAAGCGTCGCGCGCGATCCTGATCATCCCGAGGAAAAGAGACGGATGCAAGAGAAACCCCCGGAGCGGCCGGCGGGGATTTTTGGGTGTGAGACTTGCAACAGTCGGTGGGACAAGGCGTAAAAGGGTCAAGCGGTCAGCATTGACATAAGTGATGACTGTTGCCATTCTGCTCGCCAACATATTGGGAAGGGGTTGGCCATTCGCTCCTTCGGTAGTGGCCTTTTTTGCCCGGAATCAATTGTCGGGATTCGTTTCTGGGAGTTGTACTATGTCTGTGGAAGTGGGAAGTAAGTCGCTCTCGCCATGGGCGCCGGAGTTTCGCCATATTTCATTTCGCGGGTCGATCGCCCGGGATCGCTTCGTTTATGGTCATGAGCCCTGGGAAGGGAACGAGCGCGGCAAAGTAACGCTCTCCGAAGATGAAGAGAGCTTTCTGCGTTTCCTGTTCAAAGAGGCGGGGCTGGATCTTTACAGGTATCGGCTCAAGACAATCAAGCGGCGCATCGGGGCCTGTCTGCGGACGCTGCACGCCAACAGCTTCGCCGATGCCCGGCGGGTGGTGCAGCAGAAGCCGGCACTGCTACCGGCGGCCATCAGCACGATGGTGATCGGGGTCACATCTTTTTTTCGGGATGGGCCGGTCTTTGAGATGCTGCGTAATGAGGTGATCCCAACCCTGTTCAAGGGGCGATATGGGCTGGCGATCTGGTGCGCGGGGTGCTCAGATGGGCCTGAGCTGTATTCGCTGGCGATGATGCTGGCGGAGATGAAGCTATTACACCGCTGTCATCTGCTGGGGACGGATTGCCGTTGGGATGCGGTGCGGCGGGCGCGGGCGGGGCAATTTGACGCGGCGGCAATTAAGTCCGTTCCCGCAGAACTGCTGGCGCGATACTTTACACAGCAAGAGACTCATTGGAGGGTCAAATCGGTCATTCGCGATGCGATCCACTGGAGACGAGCGGATGTGCTGACACTTCACGAGCCGGGCATTTGGGACCTGATACTTTGCAGGAACATGACGATGTATCTGACGCCGGAGGCTTCAGCGGCGTTGTTCCCGCGATTGGAGATGTCCCTTAGATCCGCGGGTGCTTTGGTGCTGGGCAAGGCGGAGCGGCCGCTGGCCGCCTGCCATCTCTCTACAGTCGGGCCGTGCATGTATCGGCGCGACAGGTGATGCGAGTAGTGAATCGGAAGAGCACGGGCATGCGAGTACGCCTGTGCCACCCCGCAGTAGGTAGGCTATGGTGATCGAGAGGATCTCTTACAAGGTGTCGCCCGTGGTGGCGATAGGGGTGGCTGTCGCGATGTCGGCGGCCGCGATCCTGCTCGATTTCTTCACGCCTGCGCATTTCAATCCGTCGATTATGTATGTGGCCGCGCTGGTGGTGGTGGCGATGGCGCGCTCGCGGCGGTTGCTTTGGGCGGTGGCGATTGCATACATATTTCTGACGCTGGCGGGGGTGAAGTTTGGGCCCAAGCCTGAGGTGGCGCTGGGGCCGGAATTTCAATATTACGTGACCATGAACCGGACGCTGGTGATTCTGTCGCTGGCGATGACGGCGGTGGTGGGGCATTTATGGATCCACTCGATGGACGCCCGGGCGCGCAACGAGCAGGAGCTTCAGCAGCAGAACGATGAGTTGGCGGCTCATGAGGAGGAGATTGCCCGGCAGAACGAGGAGCTTCAGTCGCAGACGGAGGAATTGGAGAGGCAAAGCGAGGAACTGCGGCTGACCAACGACGAGCTGGCGCGGCGGGAGCGGGCGCTTCAGGCGCTGCTGGAATTGTCGCGGTCGTTGACGGCGGGGCTGTCGCAGAATGAGACGATGGACCGGATTTGCGGGGCGCTGTCGCAGCTTGTGAATCAGCAGACGGTGGCTTCGGCGATCCTGGAGCGGGAGGGGGATGACGTGAAGGTGCGTTGTTTTTATGGATTTGGCGGGGCGGGGATCGAGAAGGAAAAATGGCCGCTGAACCAATCCTTTTCGCACCTGATCATGGAGGCGAACAAGGCGGGCTCGCTGGAGGATGCATCGTTGCGACCGGATTTGCTACTCCCGCAGCCGAAAGTGGGGGAGCCGATGCGGAGCGTGATGGGCGCGCCGCTACGGGTGCGGGGGAAGCCAGTGGGTTCGGTGGAAGTGTATGCGCATGAGAAGCAGGCGTGGACAGATGAGCAGAGCGCGATCGTGGAATCGCTGGCAGCACAGGCATCGATCAGCCTGGAGAGCGCGGCATTGTTCGATGAGATCGATCAGCAGCGGAGGCGATTTGAGACAGTGTTCCGGACGCTGCCGATTGGGGTGATCATGGCCAACGCACAATACACGGATGTGCGGATCAATCCGGCGGGAGCGGCCATGTTTGGGCTGCCGGTGGACGCGAATTTGTCGGCGCCGGATGTGATTCGGACTTGGGAAGTGCGCCGAGAGGGAAAGGCGCTGTTTTCACGCGAGCAATATCCGCTGCTGAGGGCCATGAGCAGCGGCGATTCGGTAACCAGCGAGGAGATTGAGGTGATCGCGACGGGAGGGAGGCATCTGGTGTTGCTGGCGGGGGCAGCGCCGATTCGCACCCGCGATGGGGCGGTCGCGGGGGCGGTGAGCGCGTTTACGGACATCACGGAGCTGAAAAATTTGCAGAGGGAGTTGGAGATTCGCCGGAGGGAGGCGGAAGAGGCGTCGGTGCGGAAGACGCGGTTTTTGGCGGCGGTTTCGCACGATATCCGCACGCCGGCCAATGCCATCAGTCTGATGGCGGAGTTGATTCTGCGCACCTCATCCAATCCGGCGATGGTGGGGCAGATTCCGCAGATGGCCGGGGAATTGCAGAGTAGCGCGGCCACGCTGGTGGAATTGGTGAGCGATGTGCTGGATGTGGCGCGGTTTGATTCGGGGAAGATCGAGATGCAGGAGAGCGAGTTTTCGCTGGCCGCCCTGATGAACGATGAGGGAAGGCAGCTTTTGCCGATGGCGAGGGAAAAGGGGCTGAAGCTGGAGACGGAGTTGCCCGATCCGCCGATTTGGCTGAGGACGGATCGGGTGAAACTGGGGCGGGTGATCGCGAACCTGCTGGGAAACGCGATCAAATTCACGCCGCGCGGCGAAGTGCGGCTGGGAGCGGCGAGGATCGGCGAGGAGGGAGTGCGGATTCAGGTATCGGACACGGGAATCGGGATTCAGCCGGAGCAGAAGGCGCGGATTTTTGATGAGTTTTACCAACTGCGCAATCCGGAGCGGGACCGGAACAAGGGGACTGGATTGGGGCTGGCCATCTCGAGGCGGCTGGTCGATGCGATGGGGGGAACGATTGAAGTGGAGAGTACGCCGGGGAGGGGGAGCATGTTTTCGATCACGCTGCCGGAATCGGCCGTCTCGCCAAGACGTGAGGGACTGGCGGGACTGGAAAGTGGATTGGGGTTGTCGGTGGCGACGGATCGGCCGCCCAAACCGGGGCAGAATTCGTTGAAGGGATTGAATATTTTGGTGATTGAGGATCATCACGGAACGAGAAGCGCAACCGCGCAGATATTGGAGAGCGAGGGGGCGGAGGTTTTGCAGGCAGCGGATGGGAAGACGGGACTGCGGATGGTGCATGAGCGGCGGCCGAACATTTTGCTGCTGGATTTGATGCTGCCGGACATCGATGGGAAGCAGATTCTGGCGGAATTGCAAAAGAATCGGCCGGAGGAGCTAAAGCACATTCTGGTGCTGACGGGGGATTTGGTGAGCAGCCACGAGGATGAGCTGAGGGCGATGGGAGTGGATGCGGTTTGCCCCAAGCCGGTGGATATTCCGTGTCTGCTGTCGATACTGGCGTCGGCGGGGATGAGTTTGCGGCCTGATTCGGAACCTTCACAGTAACTGATTTTGCCTGCACTGGGACAATTGCTGGGATTCAAAGTGATCGGCGGCTGGGGCCGGGAGGAGGTGAGGTGCGCGTGGGGTGAATCGACTTTTGCGCCGCCGGCGCTGGTGCGGGCGGAAATTGAGCGCGCGTGGCAGATGATGGGGCAGCGGCCGGGGGTGCATTTATTTGATGGGAGGATGTGCAGGCTGGAATCATTCAGTGCGCGGGAGGGGGAATTGTCGATGGTGCTCAGTGAGGTTTCGTACAAGAGTTTTGCGGGGACGAACATGCACAACCCGCAGTTTGGGGGGCAATATGGGGAGGGGGCGATGGCCAATCCGCTGGGGATCAGCGTGGCGCTGATTTCGAGCGATGGATTTCTGGTGTTGGGGAGGAGGAATGAGCGGGTGGCGTATTATCCGGGGCGGATTCATCCTTTTGCGGGGGCGCTGGAGCCGGGGGATGGGTTGGATGTGTTTGGGTCGGTGGAAAGAGAACTGTTGGAGGAAATCAAGCTGACTGCGGCGGAGATGGGGGAGATGAAGTGTCTGGGGATGGCGGAGGATCGGGGATTGGCGCAGCCGGAGTTGGTTTGTTATGCGGAGGTGGGCAGGACATTGGACGAGCTGCGGCGGAGGGTGGATGAAGTGGAGCATGATGCGATTGTGCCGATCGAGGTGAGCGGAGAGGCGTTTGAGAGGGAATTGTCGAGCGCCAGGCTGTATACGCCAATTGCCCTGGCGACGATTTTGTTGTGTGGCAGGCATCGGTTTGGGGGGAAGTGGTTTGAGAGTGTCTTTACATCGGGGACGTAGTGCGTAGGGTTGGCGCTATGAGCCTTGGGCATGAATTGCAGTATGTGGCGGAGCTGGCGCGGGGGGCGGGGAAGATTGTGCTGGAACATTTTGGGCACACGCGGCGGCTCACCAAGACGCACGCGGCCGCGACCAGCGAGGCGGTGACAGAGGCGGATCGGGCTTCGCAGCGGTTCATCGTGGCGGGGTTGAAGAAGCGATTTCCGGGTGATGGAGTGATCGGCGAGGAGAATGAGACGGGGGATGCGATCACGTTTGAATGTCCCGATCCCAATGGGCGGGTGTGGGTGATCGATCCGGTGGATGGGACCAACAATTTTGTGGCGGGGCTGCGGGCATTTTGCGTTTGTATCGGATTGCTGGAGGCGGGGCGGCCGCTGATGGGGGTGGTTTTTGATGTGTGCCAGGATCAGATGTACGCGGCCGCGCGCGGGGAGGGGGCGTGGCTGGATAATCGGCGACTGCGGGCGGCACAGGGGCCGATGGATGAGAGCTCGCTGCTGATGATCACGAGCAATTTGCTGGACAAGCACAAGCGCGTGCCGGGATATCTGATCCGGTGGTTTGGGCAGACGGACTGGAAGCTGCGGATTCTCGGATCGGCGGCGCTGGAGGCGGTGCAGGTGGCGGCGGGGGTGGCGCAAGGGGCGCTCACGGTGAACGGGAAGCTGTGGGATGTGGCCGCGCCGGCGGCGATTTTGCAGGAGGCGGGGGCGGTGCTGACGTCATTGCGTGGAGAGGAGATTTTTCCGTTTGATCTGGTGAATTATAAGGGGGCGAAGGTGCCGTTTCTGGCGGCGGGGCCGGGGGCGCATGGGGAGTTGTTGGAGGAGATCAGAAGATATTCGTGATTGCGTCGCTTGAAACCGCGGCTGGCGTTACGTATACTTTTATGACTTATATACGTATATGAGGTAACCGGTGATGGCAATGTCAAAATTGACGTTATATGCCGATACAAAAGTGGTGAAGCGGGCAAAGCAGTGGGCAGCAAAGCAACACACGAGTTTGTCGGCCACCGTAGGACGATTTCTGCGCGCGCTGACGGCGCAGCAAAAGGTAGGTGAGCTGCCGCCGATTACGCGGAGGCTGAGTGGGATAGCAAAGATTCCGGACCGGCCGCTGCGTGAGTTGATGGAGGAAGCGCTTGAACAGAAATACCGGTTGCGCAAATGACTGTTTTTCTCGACACCAACATCCTTTTGGATGTATTGGGCGAGCGCCACCCGCACTATGCCACCGCAGCGCTGCTCTGGGGCCAGGTTGAGAGTGGGGCGCTGAAGGCGATGGTGTCAGCGATCAGCTTCAACAACATCCACTACATCATCCGAAAATCGGCGGGTTCGGCCAGGGCTCGCGAAGCGATAGTTTCCCTGAATGCGATGTTTAGCATCGTCCCCCTTGACGCTGCCGTAATTGCCGAGGCGATAAACACAGCACTACCTGATTTCGAAGATGCGATTCAGTACGTGTCGGCGCTTCGAATGGCGGTAGATTACTTTGTCACTCGCGATTCCGGTCATTTTCCAAAACAGCCACTGAGTGTAGTTTCGGCCGGGGAACTATTGGCGAGTCTCGCTTCGCAGCGCGGGGGAAAGCCGTAGAAAGCAAATTATTCGTGAATGCGGAGACGATTTTGATCATTGGACGCGCATGCGGGCCGGCGGTTCCGCGTTTGGATCCGGCCGTCATTCATCGATGAATTTTACACGGAGTCGGGTTGATCGGCCCAAAATTGGCGCGAGGGATCTTTCAATCTGGTCGCGGGTGGCGAGGCGGATTTTGTCCAGCTCCGGTTTGGGGAGGGTTTGTTTGCGGGCGGCGTCGTAAAGAGATTTTTGGGCGAGGTTCAGTTGCTCGGCGCCGCTGAGTTTCTTGAAGCGCAGGCCGGTGACGTCGATGCGTTCGGTGATGAGATGGCCGCCGTCCACTTCGATGGCGAGCAGGGATGGCGGGGGGATGGTGAGGGTTTGAATTTGCGTAAGGGGATTGTAGGAGAGATTGCAGTCGTCGATTTTGGAGAGATCGACGCCGAAATGATATCTGACGGGAGCTTCGACGGTGGCCGAGGCGGTGCCGCGCCAGCGCTCGTCGATTTTCGTGCTGGTGACCTTCGAGTCGATGGAGATGGTAAGGAGTTTCAGCTCGCGGGTGGCCCGGAGGACCTGGGCGGGGGGTGGGGTGGGTGGTTGCTGTGTGGCTTGCGGGGGCGTCGGTGTGGGAATGACGAGCCAGCCCACCAGCGCGGGCATCAGCAGGGCGATGATGAGGATCAATAGCCCGAGCCAATCGATACGTCTGAGGGCCATGAGATCTCCTGTTTCAACTTACAATACGCCCGGCCGCGCCCGCGCGTTCAGGCGGTACGAAAGGCCACTTCATTTATAATCGGCTCGTGGCCCAAATGGACCCGAGAATCGCAGACGTATTGGAACTCCTTGAGCGGCAGCGCGCGGCGGGGCTGCATGGCGGGGCGGTGATGTATGTATCGCTGCGTGGTGAGGTGATTGCCGATGTGGCGGTGGGGGAGTTAAAGGACGATGACATTTTGCCCTGGCTGTCGGCCGGGAAGCCAATTGCGGCGGTGGCGTTTGCGCAGCTTTGGGAGAAGGGATTGCTGGAACTGGATGATTCGGTGGCGCGGCACGTGCCGGAGTTTGCGGGGCGGGGAAAGGCGGGGATCACCATCCGGCATTTGCTGACGCACACGGCCGGGATTCGCTGGGCGCGGCTGGAGAGGGGGTTGTCGTGGGAGGAGATTATCGAGCGAATTTGCGATGCGCCAGTCGAGCCGGATTGGGTGGTGGGTGAAAAGGCCGGATATCACGCGCTGACGAGCTGGTTTGTGCTGGGGGAAATTGTCAGGCGATTGAGTGGGAAGGCGTGGGAGGCGTATGCGCAGGAGCAGATTTTTGGACCGGTGGGGATGACGAATTCATCGTTTGCCGAGGAGGCTTCATTTTCGCCGGGCGCGGGGGCGCGCGGGCCAGTGCGGGAGTTGGCAATGTTTTATGAGATGCTTCTGAGACGCGGCCTGAATGCAGCGGGAAGGCGGGTCCTCCTGTCGCAGAGCGTCGAGGCGCTGACGGCGAGGCATCGGGTGGGGATGTTTGATCATACTTTCAAACACATCGTGGATTGGGGGCTGGGGTTCATCATCAATTCCAACCAGTATGGCGTGGAGACTGTGCCGTACGGCTACGGCCGGCGCGCCTCGCCGCGGACCTTTGGCCATGGCGGGCGGCAATGCTGCACCGGCTTTGCCGATCCGGAGCACGGGCTGGCGGCAGCGCTGATTTTCGGCGGCGCGCCGGGCGAGGAAGCGCATCAGGCGCGAATGCGCGAAGCGCTTAGTGCATTGTACGAGGGCCTGGGGCTGGGCGGGCGGCCGCACGATTAATTCGCGCACGCCTAATATCCGCTACAGACCACATATCACGTCTATTCCCAATCAACTGAATACGCAACGAAGGATTCGCTTCAAAAAACGCGGTTCTATAGTTAGAACGAGCGATCGATTCTCTGATAACTACAGCACACCATTATTCTCCAATCCTCGCTTCATCCAGATTTAATAGTGCGCGGTCCTAAACTCGAACTATAGTTGCGTTGTCCGGTCCGCAAGCGCAACTCAGCGAGGGAATTGCAACATGATTGGCACCAATCGCGCTGCCGCTTTCATCAGCGCACTAATCCTGGCCGCCACCGCCGCCCACGCCGCCATCCTGGTGGACCTCACCACCGCAGGCTCCAGCGGAATTATCAACGGCGCCATTTATCAGCAGGTTCAGCCGCAGCCCACGGGTACGGGAACCCTGAATACTTTCCTGCGCATGCAGAGAAACGGCGTGGAGCAGGGATTTAACACGGATTTTCGACCGACTCTGTTCGATGAAATGAACGACTCGACATCGCTCCTGTTGTCGCGAGCGCCAAAAGTAACTATTGACGGAACCATCTATAGAGAATTTCTGCTGGATATTAATGAGAACAACAGCTCGCCCCTGCTTTCCTTGAATGATGTGGAAATCTTTCTGGGCATTCAGCCGGACGCGGCCGGCTTCGCGAATCTGGGGACGATGGTGTACAAGATGGATGCGGCCGCCAACAACAGCGTGAAACTGGACTCATCCTTGAACAATGGAAGCGGATCGGGCGACATGCTGCTCTACGTTCCGGACAGCAACTTCGCCGACGTCACTGGCCCATACGTTTACCTGTTTTCGCGCTTCGGTCAGGCAATCCCCAACGACAACAGCGACGTGACGTCTGACGGTGGCTTTGAAGAATGGTCCGCGGGGAAAAAGGGGCCCAATGGCACGATCGTTCCCATCACCCCCGTGCCGGAGCCGGCCTCGCTGTCCCTGCTGATTGTGGCATCGGCGACGTTGCTGCGGCGGCGCGGGCGGTAATCCTTCCGCTGGCTGAATTCCCACGCTTCGCTATGATTTGCAGCGGGAGGCAAATCATGGCGGAACCCGCGGTCAGGCCATTTTCACCTGCGTTTAATTCCTATCGCTCACCCGTTCTCGCCCGGCGTGGCATGGTGGCTTCCAGCCAGCCGCTGGCGACGCAGGCGGGGCTTTCCATCTTGATGAAGGGCGGAAACGCGGCCGACGCGGCCGTGGCAATGGCGGCGGCGCTCAACGTCACCGAGCCGGCCTCGACTGGTTTGGGCGGCGATTGCTTTGC